>JAHZJB010000107.1 GCA_022601135.1 Actinomycetes bacterium
AAAGAAGCCCTGCGATGCCTAAAACGACACCTCGCCCGAACCGTCTACCGACGACTACACACCGATGAACACTCCCGCCAAACCGCACAACACACCCACACCAAAGCCGCAGCTTGACATAGGAGCAATGCGCGCTCGCGGTGCGACTAGAGGAGTGATGCGGTGTCGGCCCGGCCGTCGCCGTCGCCGTCGCCGAGCCGGATATCCCAACGACCGTCGCCGTCGGAGTCCACCCAGGCCACCCCCGCGCCGAACGCCCGATCGGCCAGCCCGTTGCCGTCGACATCGACCAACCGCTCCACCACTGCGCCGTCGCCGTCGAGGTCGACCGGTGCCGCCGACCCGCCGCCGGGATGCTCGACGCCGTCGAGGCCGAACCAGCGCAGTCCCCCGCCCCGATCCGCACTCACCGCCCAGGTACCCGTCCCGTCGTCGCCGACAAAGGTCTCGGCGACATCGTCATCGTCGCCGTCGAGCAGAGCGTGATCGGCGATGCCGTCACCATCCAGGTCGAACAGTATGTCGTCGGTCAGGCCATCGCGGTCCACGTCGACTCCGGCCACGGGCGAACCGCCGTCGATCGTCCACATGGTTGCCGAGCCGTCGGGTTCGCCCAAGCAGTACTCCATAACTGATCAGACGCTGGGCGAACCGTTCTCGTTCCACCACTTCAGCAACTCCGCAACGGCGTCCTCGTGGCTGAGCGGGCCACGATCCAGCCTGAGCTCCTTGAGGTGCCTCCACGCCCGGCCGACCTGCGGACCCGCCGGAATATCCAGGATGCGCATGATCTCGTTGCCGTCGAGGTCCGGTCGCACCCTGGCCAGATCCTCCTCGGCGGCAAGCTCGTCAATGCGCTGCTCCAAGTCGTCGTAGTTCGCCTGCAGCCGCGCCGCGCGGCGCTTGTTTCGGGTTGTGCAGTCGGCGCGCACCAGCTTGTGCAGCCGGTTCAGCAGCGGACCGGCATCGGTGACGTAGCGCCGCACCGCCGAGTCGGTCCACCGGCCGCCGCTGTAGCCGTGGAATCTCAGATGCAGATAGACCAGTGCAGAAACGTCGTCGACCATCTGCTTGGAGTACTTGAGGGCCCGCATTCGCTTGCGGGTCATTTTCGCTCCGACCACCTCGTGGTGGTGGAAACTCACCCCACCATCGGGCTCGTATCTACGCGTCGCGGGCTTGCCGATGTCATGCAGCAGCGCCGCCCAGCGCAGTACCAGGTCGGGCGCACCGCCTTGCTCTCCGGGGTCGTCCCCCTCGCCCGAACCGGACCCCTCCAACTCGATGGCCTGCCGAAGCACCGTCAACGAGTGCTGGTAGACGTCCTTGTGCTGATGATGCTCGTCGATCGCCATCCGCATCGCCCCGACCTCGGGCAGCACCACCTCACCCAGACCGGTCTGCACCATCAGGTCGATCCCGGCTACCGGATCGGCGCCCAACAACAACTTGTCCAGTTCGGCCGCCACCCGTTCAGCCGTGATCCTGCCCAGCTGCGGCGCCATCTCCTGGAGCGCGCGGCGCACCCGCGGCGCCACGGTGAAGCCGAGCTGAGCCACGAACCTGGCCGCGCGCAGCATTCGTAACGGGTCGTCGCCGAACGACACCTCCGGCGCCGACGGTGTATCCAACAGACCGCCGTGCAGGGCGGCCAACCCGCCCAGCGGATCGAGGAACTCCGCGGGTCCCGCCGGGGTGATGCGCACCGCCATGGCATTGATGGTGAAATCTCGCCGCACCAGGTCCTCGGCCAGGGTGGTGCCGAAGCGGACCTCGGGTTTTCGGGATACCTGGTCGTAGGTATCGGCGCGGAATGTGGTCAGCTCCAACCGGTCGGCACCTTTGCCAACGCCGATGGTGCCGAACTGGATACCGGTGTCCCACAGCGCATCCGCCCAGCCCCGCAACAGCCGCTGCATCTGTTCGGGACGAGCGTCGGTGGTCAGATCGAGATCGCAGCCCAGCCGCCCCAACAGCGCGTCCCGGACGCTTCCCCCCACCAGATACAGCTGGTAGCCGTTGTCGGCAAAGAGTCGGCCGAGCGCCTGCAACACCTCGCCGTGCCGATTCAGCGACACCTGGGCCGCAGCGAGCAGCTCGGCAAGGCCGTCGCTGGGGACGCTCTTCGGACGGGGCTCGGGCACGTCCGGTGAGCCTACTGGTCACAGCCCGGTCACCGACCGGCGAGTAGGGCGGGGGCCGCTGTTCGTCCCCGCTACTATCGCTTGGGTGTCGGCCGGCGAGCAGCCCAAACCCCGACGGCGCCGCGGCCGGCGCCGCGGACGACGCTCGCCAGGCCCGCCCGAGGCGGGAGCCGACCAGTCCGCAGGGCACCGTCAGCACGATCCGTCCAGCGTCGGAAGTGATCAGCCCGCCCCCTCTCCCAAGACGCAGAAAGCACGCCCCCGACGCCCTCCCAGCCGGCTCCGCACCGTGCACGAGACCTCCGCCGGCGGCCTGGTGATCGACGGTATCGACGGTCCCAAGGACAGCCAGGTCGCGGCGTTGATCGGCCGCATCGACCGGCGTGGACGAATGCTGTGGTCGCTGCCCAAAGGGCACATCGAGATGGGCGAGACGGCCGAACAGACCGCGATTCGCGAAGTCGCCGAAGAGACCGGCATTCGGGGCAGCGTCTTGGCGGCGTTGGGGAGCATCGACTACTGGTTCGTCACCGAAGGCAGGCGCGTGCACAAGACCGTGCACCATTACTTGATGCGCTTCCTCGACGGCGAACTCTCCGACGAAGATCTCGAAGTCACCGAAGTGGCCTGGGTGCCGTTGGGCGACCTACCCTCGCGGCTGGCCTACGCCGACGAACGGCGGCTGGCCGAGGTTGCCGACGAGATGATCCAGACGCTGCAGTCGGACGGGCCCGGTGCACTGCCCCCACTACCCCGAACGACCCCCCGGCGGCGCGGGCAGACCCACTCGCACACCCGTAAGCATCGGCGCGACCCCACCGCTCAACCACAGCCCGGCAGGCGGACGAACGGCTGCGGACCGGGGCCGTGAACGGGCCGCCCGCACGGATGCTCGCCGCAGTACTCACGCTGCTGGTCGCCGTGCTACCCCTGGCCGGCTGCGGCATGGCCGCCGCCCAGCCGGGTGGCATGCCCTTCCTGCACGTGCAGATCGAAAGCGTCACCCCTGACGTCGTCACCACGACCAGTGAGCCGCTGGTGACCATTGCCGGCACGATCAGCAACGTGGGCGACCGTGCCGTCCGCGATGTGGTGGTGCGGCTCGAAAACGCCGCGGCCGTCTCGTCCTCGAGCGCGCTGCGCACCGATCTGTTCGGCGACGTCAACCAGTATCAGGCGGTCGCCGATTTCATCACCGTGGCGCCGGAAATCGCGCGCGGGCAAGAGGTTCCGTTCAGGTTGACCTATCCGTTGCGGTCGGCCGATAGTCCCTCACTGGACATCGAGACCCCCGGCATCTACCCCATCATGATCAACATCAACGGCACCCCCGACTATGGGGCACCCGCCCGGCTCGACGACTCGCGTTTTCTCCTGCCGGTGCTCGGGGTGCCACCGGATGAGGCTGCCGAGGCCGGCGACACCGAGGTGCTGAACTCCGCCGTGCCCCCGGACATCACCCGTCCGGTCGCGTTGACGATGTTCTGGCCGCTGGCCGACCGGCCGAGGCTGGCCGCCGGAGTTCCCGGCGGCACCACGCCCGTTCGTCTGATCGACGACGACCTCGCGACCTCGCTGGCCATCGGCGGGCGCCTGGAAATCCTCCTGAGCGCCGTCGAATTCGCCACCAGTCCCGAGGTCAATCCCGGCGGGGTGATCACCCCCGCGCTGTGTCTGGCCATCGACCCTGACCTGCTCGTCACGGTCAACGCAATGACGGCCGGCTACGTCGTCAACGACACCTCCGACGCAGGGCCGGGCACGCCGACGCATCCGGGTACCGGCCAGCAAGCCGCCGTCGATTGGCTCGACAGGCTCAAGGCGCTGGCGCAACGCATGTGCGTGGCCGCTACGACCTACGCCCAGGCCGACCTCGACGCGCTGCACCGAGTTGCCAACCCGGGGCTATCGGCCAGCGCGACCATCGGGGCGGCCAACCTCGTCGACCAGATCCTCGGGGTGACCTCGACCCGCGGCGCCACCCTGGTCGGCGACGGACCGTTGACCGGGCCTGCGGTCCGGCTGCTCTCCCGACAGGGGCGCACGGTGGCGATCGGCGCCGCCGACCTGACAGGGCCGGGCAGGTCCGACGGCGGCGCACCCGAGACCGCCGACACTGCACCGGTGCGCTACACGCCCGCCGTCGTTGCGGCGCCGTTCGATCCCGCGGTGGGGGCGGCCCTGGCCGGCCTGGGTCCCACCCCCGAATCGCCGTCCTACCTGGACCCTTCGCTGGGCGCCGCGCTCAAACAGGAGACCGAGGTGGCGCGGCGCCAGAACGCACTCGCCTCGCTGCTGTGGCGAAGCCTGGAGCCCGGCGCCGTGCCGCGAACCCAGATCCTGATGCCGCCACTGCGATGGAACCTGTCAGCCCAGGATGCACGGGTAATCCTGACCACGGTGGCGACCAGTATCCGGGCCGGACTCTCGAAGCCGCGCCCGCTGACCGCGCTGATCGAGGAGTCCAACGCGGTAACCGAGTCCGCTCCGCTGCCGTCGGGACCGCTGGGCAACCCGCGAGGACGTTTCGACGACGGTGTCGTGTCGGGCATCGCCACCGTGACCGGCCGGCTCCAAGGTTTGACCGCGGCGCTGACCACCGATGCGCGCACCGGACAAACCGGCGGACAATATACGGCGCCGTTGCGCGAGGATCTGCTTCGTGCGCTAAGCCTTTCGGTGCCGCCCGATGCCCGCAACGGGCTGGCGCAGCAACGGCTCACAACCGTAGGCCGGTCGGTGGAGGGTCTGTTCAACGCTGTCTCCATCGTCAACCCCGGGGGCTCGTACACGCTGGCGACCGAACGCAGCCCGCTACCGCTGGCCCTTCGCAATGACCTACCGGTGCCGATCCGGGTACGGCTGGACATCGACGCGCCGCCCGGAATGACGGTCACCGACCCCGGCGAGATCGTGTTGCCGCCCGGCTACCTTCCGGTGAAGGTTCCTATCGAGGTGCATTTCACTCAGCGGGTGGCGGTGGACGTCACGCTCCGGACCGCCGACGGTCTCCCCCTCGGTGAACCGGTCCGATTGTCTGTGCACTCCAACGCCTACGGCAAGGTCCTGTTCTTCATCACGCTCTCCGCCGGCGCAGTATTGGTCCTGCTGGCGGGTCGACGACTGTGGCACCGGTTCCGCGGCCAACCCGATCGAGCCGATCTGGACCGCCCCGATCCGATCGAGGTGGCGCTGGCCTATGGCGACGACGAGGTCGACCCGCGGCCGCAGGCCGCCGGCGCACCGATACGCCCGGCCAGAACGGCACCCGGCAGCAATCGTGACTAGCCCGGACCGCCCGGCTCCACGCACCGAGCTCTCCGACTCCGCGGTCGTATCGAGATCGTGGGGTATGGCCGCAGCCACCCTGGTCAGCAGGCTCACCGGCTTCGCCCGGATCGTGTTGCTCGCCGCAATCTTGGGCGCCGCGCTGTCCAGCGCGTTCACCGTGGCCAACCAGCTTCCCAATCTGATAGCCGCGCTGGTCCTCGAGGCGACGTTCACGGCGATCTTCGTTCCGGTGCTCGCGCGCGCTGAGCGCGACGATCCCGACGGCGGCGCCGCGTTCGTCCGTCGGCTTCTCACGCTGGCAACCACGCTGCTGCTGGTGGTCACCCTGGCCTCGACACTGGCGGCGCCGCTGCTGGTCGACCTGATGCTGGGTTCGGACCCGCTGGTGAATCGGCCCCTCACCACAGCGTTCGCCTACCTGCTGCTGCCACAGATCATCTTCTACGGGTTGTCGTCGGTGTTCATGGCGATCCTGAACACCCGCAACATCTTCGGACCACCGGCATGGGCGCCGGTAGTGAACAACGTCGTCGCCATCCTCACCCTGGGGCTCTACCTCCTGGTACCGGGCGAACTCTCGATCGACCCCGTCGAGATGGGCAACGCCAAACTGCTGGTGCTCGGGATCGGCACCACCCTCGGCGTGGTCGCCCAGGCCGCAGTGCTGTTCGCCGCGATCCGGGCCCAGCGGGTGAGCCTGCGCCCGCTGTGGGGTATCGACGCTCGCCTCAAGCGGTTCGGCATGATGGCCCTGGCGATGGTGCTGTACGTGCTCATCAGCCAGATCGGCTTGGTCGTCGGAAACCAGATCGCCAGTGCCGCAGCCGCATCCGGTCCCGCCATCTACAACTACACGTGGCTGGTCCTGCAGTTGCCGTTCGGCATTATCGGTGTCACGGTGCTGACCGTCGTGATGCCCCGGCTGTCACGCAATGCCGCGGCCGACAACGGCCCGGCGGTGCTGGCCGACCTGTCCCTGGCGACCCGGCTGACCATGGTGACACTGATCCCGATCGTGGCGATGATGACGGTTGGCGGACCGGCAATCGGCAGCGCATTGTTTGCCTACGGCAACTTCGGCGAAGTGGACGCCGGCTACCTCGGTATGGCGATCACCCTGTCGGCGTTCACCCTCATCCCCTACGCGCTGGTCCTACTGCAGCTCCGAGTGTTCTACGCGCGCCAGGAACCCTGGACCCCGATCGTGCTGATCATCGTGATCACGGTGGTGAAGATCGCCGCTTCGCTGGCGGCTCCACACCTCACCGACGACCCGGACCTGGTCGCCGGCTACCTGGGCCTGGCCAACGGCCTTGGTTTCCTGGCCGGCGCGACGGTCGGCTACTTCCTGTTGCGCACCCGCCTCGACCCACCCGGTGGGCGGCTGATCAGCCCCGACGTCGTTCGCACGATCCTCGTGACGATCGCGGGATCGCTGGCCGCCGGCCTCACCGCGCACGTCATCGACCAGTTCCTTGGCCTGGCGGACCTCACCATCCGATGGGGGGGCCTCGGCTCGCTGCTGCGGTTGTCGGTGCTCGGGGTCGTGATGGCCCCAATCGTTGCCGCGGTATTGCTCGGCGCCGGAGTGCCCGACGCGCGTGCGGCGCTGGGTGCGGTGCGCCGGCGACTGCGACCCCGCCCGCCACAGACCCCGGCGCCGCAGCCTCCGGTCCGTCGACGTGAGTCGGGCGGCCTCCCGTACCCTGATCAGAGGAATTCGTCGGCTGCGCTGGCCGGCGAATCGAGGAGGAAAGGATCTGCGGTGAGCGACGAATCCGCTGGCGGGTCTCCTTCGGGACCGGGCTCCCCCGGTCTATCCCAGACCACCCGCATCGCTCGTCCCTCGGCTGATGACTTCCAGCCGGACGTACCGGAAACGTTCGGGGCGCATGGGACCCCGTCCGCGTTCGATCCGCTCCGGGAACCGCCCGGCGAAGCCGCGAACGGCACCGGGGACGTTCAACTGATTCCCGGTGCGATGATCGCCAAGAACCGCTACCGGCTTCTGGTCTGTCACGGAGGCCCGCCGCACCTACAGTTCTGGCAGGCCCTCGACACCGCCCTCGACCGGCAGGTGGCGCTCACATTCGTCGGTCCCGGCGGGACGCTTTCCGACCAGCAGGTGCAGGAAATCCTGTCCCGCACCCAGCGGCTGAGCACCCTCAACATGCCCGGTGTGGCACGCGTGCTTGATGTCACCAGCGCCGGTTCCGGTGGCCTGGTGGTCTCGGAGTGGATCCGGGGCGGCTCGCTGGCCGAGGTCGCCGATACCTCACCCTCCCCGATCGGCGGCGCCCGGGCGATCCATTCCCTGGCGGCCGCCGCCGATGCCGCGCACCGCAGCGGCGCGGCGCTGTCGGTGGACCATCCCAGCCGGATCCGGGTCAGCATCGACGGCGACGTGGCGCTCGCGTTCCCCGCGACGATGCCCGACGCCACGCCCGAAGAGGACATTCGCGGGATCGGTGCGGCGCTGTATGCGCTTCTGACCGATCGGTGGCCGCTGCCCGAATCGGGTGAACCCAGCGGGCTCGCTCCGGCGGAATCCGACGCCGCGGGGCAGCCCATCGAACCCCGCGCCACCGACCGCGACATCCCGTTCCAGATCTCGGCCGCCGCATCGCACGCCGTTCAGAAGGGCGGCGGGATTCGTAGCGCGCCCACTCTGCTGAACCTGCTGCAGCAGGCCACCGCGATCGCCGACCGCACCGATCATGTCCCCCCGGCCCAGGCCCCCGCACCGGCAGCCCGCAACCCGGGGTGGCTCAGTTCGGCAACCGACCCCGAGTCGGCGCTGCGCCGGCGCAAAGGGCTCATGATCGGACTCGGGGTCGCCGCCGCGGTCATCGTCGTCGTGCTGGTTGTGTTGGCGACGGTGCTGGGCCGGATCTTCGGTGGTGTCGGCGACGGACTGGGCGGCGAGGAACTCGGCCTGAACGCACCGTCGTCAGCAGAGACCGAGGCGTCCGGTGGTGCCGGATCTGTGATCAAACCTATTCGCGCAACGGTCTTTTCGCCCGGGGGCGAAGCCGATGCGCCGAAGCTGGCCGGGCTCGCGATCGACGGCGACCCCACAACGGTCTGGCCCACCGACACCTATTCCGATGCCACTCCGTTCCCCAACTTCAAGAACGGCCTCGGGCTGATGCTCCAGCTGGCAAAGCCTGCCACTCTCGGGTCCGTCACCATCAACGTCAACAGCACCGGTACCGCCGTGCAGATCCGGTCCTCACCCACAGCCACCCCGTCGTCGTTGGACGACACGACGGTCCTCAAGTCAGCCACCCCGTTGAAACCGGGTTCGAACACCATCCAGGTGGACGACGCCCCGCCGACATCGAACGTGCTCGTGTGGATATCCACCCTTGGCTCGGTGGACGGTGAGAGCCGCACCGACGTCTCGGAGATCACGCTCAAGGCCGCCTCCTGACGTTCTCGCCGGCGGCCCCGGACTACCGTGGCAACTGGTGTCCAAAGCCCCCCGCGCCGCCGATTAGTGTTGGCCTGTGGGGATCTTCGAACGCATCCAGCTGCAGCCGGGGCGACCGCGTACCGATGCCGAGTTGCTGGCCGCACACGTCAACGGTGACCGGTATGCATTCGAGGAGCTGTTCTACCGCCACCAACGTCAGCTCTATCGGCTTGCCGTGCTGACCAGCCGCGACCGGGACGAGGCCGCAGACGCACTGCAAGACGCACTATTGGCCGCGCACCGCGCCGCTCGCACATTTCGCCACGACTCAGCGGTGCGCAGTTGGCTGTACCGTATCGTTGTCAATGCCTGTTTGGATCGATTGCGCCGCAACAAGAATCATGCGTTCGAGGAGCTGGACGACCAACTGTGCCCGACGGTCGACCCGACCAACCGGGTGGACACCGCGATAGTGGTGGAGAGGGCCCTGATGCGCCTTCCCCTCGAACAGCGCGCCGCGGTGGTGGCCGTGGACATGCAAGGGTATTCGGTAGCCGAGACAGCCCGCATCCTGGGGGTGGCCGAAGGAACGGTCAAGAGCAGGTGCTCGCGCGCCCGCCGCAAGCTCGCCGCCTCGCTGTCCTCCATCGCGGTGGGCGGAGCCCGGGCCGGGTGAGCCCGTCCGATAACCTCAAACGCATCTTCAGGAGCGAGAAGCGGCGGGGGTAGCGATGGGTGGTGACGCGCCCCGGCCCGACTCCGGTCCCGACCGAGATGCCGCGCACATCACCCCTGAATTGCTCGCCGACCTACAGGCCGGGCTGCTCGACGACGCCACCGCCGCCCGGATCCGCAGCCGCGCCCGCTCCGATCCCGAGGTTGCCCGGATGCTGGCTCAGCTGGATGCGGTGCGGCGCGAACTGGCCGGCCTGGGTACCGACGAGCAGTCCGCACCCGATGTGCCGGCGAACGTCACCGCCCGGGTGGGCGCCGCGCTGCGTAGCGCACCACATCCCCGCTCCGCGTCGACCGGCGGGCACACCGTGCCGCGACCCCAGCTGACCCGCGGGCAGCGGGCGGGCCTCGTCGTCGGGGTCGGCGCGGCGACAACCGCTGTCGTCGCCGGGGCGCTCCTCCTAACCCGCGATCCGGACCCGGCTTTTCCGACGGGTCCCACCGCCGCCCAGATCACCGTGGACCGGACCACCTCCCCCGGCTTCCCGCTACCCGACGCGGAGCTGCGTGCCGCCCTCTCCCGACCGGCCGACCTGGGTCCCCTCGCAGATCCCCAGCGGCGCGCCTCCTGCCTCGCCGGTCTCGGCTACTCCCCCACCCAGGCGGTACTCGGTGGCCGCACCCTCGACGTGGCTGGACGACCCGGGGTGCTGCTGCTGGTTCCCGCCGATGCGCCGGACCGGATTCGGGCGGTAGTGGTAGGGCCGACCTGCGCCGCCGCCAACACCGGCCTACTCGCCGAGACGTTGCTATCCGCACCGTGACCCCGCTGCCATCGCCACGCAGACGCGCCCACACGGCCACCGGGAACACCTCGACATACCCTGTTGTTTACGAAGCGCGGGTGTTCATCCAGCTGCGGTGGTTATCCAGCTTCGCTGGTTCGACATCGTGCCGCAGGCAGAAAGGCTCTCATGACCTCTCCTACCGTCCATGACGTCATAGTCATCGGGTCCGGCCCGGCCGGCTACACGGCGGCGGTGTACGCCGCCCGGGCCCAACTCCAGCCCCTGGTGTTCGAGGGCACCCAGTTCGGCGGTGCGCTGATGACCACGACCGAGGTGGAGAACTATCCCGGCTTCCGCGACGGCATCACCGGCCCCGAGCTGATGGAGCAGATGCGGGAACAGGCGGTGCGCTTCGGCGCAGATCTGCGCATGCAGGACGTCGAGGCCGTCGACCTGGCCGGACCGATCAAAACGGTCACCGTCGATGACGAGGAATACCGGGCACGCGCGGTGATTTTGGCCATGGGTGCGGCGGCCCGCCAACTGGGTGTCCCGGGCGAAGCCGCCTTGCTCGGCATGGGCGTGAGCACCTGCGCCACCTGTGACGGTTTTTTCTTCCGCGACCAGGACATCGCCGTGGTCGGCGGGGGCGACTCAGCGATGGAGGAAGCCACCTTCCTGACCCGCTTCGCACGCAGCGTCACGCTGATCCACCGGCGCGAAGAGTTCCGCGCCTCGCGGATCATGCTCGAGCGGGCCAAGGCCAACGAGAAGATTCGATTCCTCACCAACACAGAGGTCAGCGCTATCGAGGGTGGCCCCAAAGTGACGGGTATCCGGCTGCGCAACACCGCCACCGGTGCGGAATCCGCGCTGGATGTGACGGGTGTCTTCGTCGCCATCGGCCACGACCCCCGTTCCGAACTGGTGCGCGACCAGTTGGAGTTGGACGACGCGGGCTACGTAAAGGTGCACGGCCGCACCACCTTCACCTCGCTCGAAGGCGTGTTTGCCGCCGGCGATCTCGTCGACCACACCTACCGGCAGGCCATCACGGCCGCCGGGAGCGGTTGTGCCGCATCGATAGACGCGGAGCGCTGGCTTGCCGAAAACCCCTCTTCCGCAACCGATGACACCGATTTGATTGGAGCGCAGCGATGAGCGATACAGATGCCGGGTCGACGGTAGTGGTGACCGACGACTCGTTCTCCGACGACGTGTTAGCGAGCAGTACACCTGTGCTGGTGGACTTCTGGGCAACATGGTGTGGCCCCTGCAAGATGGTGGCCCCGGTACTCGAGGAGATCGCCGCGGAAAAGGCTGGCGCGCTGACCGTCGCCAAGATCGACGTCGATGAGAATCCGGCGACCGCCCGCGATTTCCAGGTTGTGTCCATCCCGACAATGATCCTGTTCAAAGACGGGGCACCGGTCAAGCGAATCGTCGGCGCAAAAGGCAAGGCCGCGTTGCTACGCGAGCTCAGTGAGTTGGTCTAACGCTGTTCTGAAGCCATATTTCAATCTCTTCACGACTGCCTGGAGTTTTTCCGAATAGCCAGTCGGTCTGAGACAATGCTGGCTATGTCGAGTCTGCGCCGTGGTGATCGCGAGGGTACGGTCGCCGAGATGCGGGCCGCATTGTCGGCTCTGGGTATGCTCGACGATCCTGATGAGGACCTGACCACCGGCAAGCGGATCGCGGTGGACCTGTTCGATGGCGAACTCGACCACGCGGTGCGGGCTTTCCAGCAGCACCGTGGCCTACTCGTGGACGGAATCGTCGGCGAAGCAACCTACCGTGCCCTCCGAGAAGCCTCCTACAGATTGGGCGCGCGCACTCTCAACCATCAGTTCGGTGCGCCGATGTACGGCGACGACGTGGCCACACTGCAGGCCAGGCTGCAGGACCTGGGTTTCTACACCAACTTGATCGACGGACACTTCGGTCTGTTGACCCACAACGCGCTGATGTCCTACCAGCGGGAGTACGGGTTGTATCCGGATGGCATCTGCGGGCCGGAAACGTTGCGCTCCTTGTACTTTCTCGGCTCCCGGGTGACCGGCGGGTCTCCGCATGCGATCCGCGAAGAAGAACTCGTGCGCAATTCCGGGCCCCGCCTGACGGGCAAGCGAATCATTATCGATCCAGGCCGAGGCGGGGACGACCGCGGTCTGATCATCAATGGTCCGGCGGAGCCCCTCAGCGAAGCAGATATCTTGTGGGACTTGGCACGTCGCCTTGAGGCCCGCATGACCGCGATCGGCATGGAGACCTTCCTGTCCCGCCCCACCAACCAGGCACCGTCGGATACCCAGCGTGCCGCCACCGCCAATTCCGTTGGTGCCGACCTCATGATCAGCCTGCGCTGCGCAACACAGGCGACCCCGTCCGCCAACGGCGTGGCCTCATTCTATTTCGGCAATTCACACGGCTCGGTGTCCACGATCGGGCGTAATCTGGCTGACTTCGTTCAACGAGAAATCGTGGCGCGCACCGGATTACGTGATAGTCGCGTGCACGGCCGGACGTGGGACCTGCTCCGGTTGACCCGGATGCCCACTGTCCAGGTCGATATCGGCTACGTCACCAATCCCGAAGACCGTGCCACTCTGACATCGCCGGACTCTCGCGATTCCATCGCCGAAGGCATGCTGGCCGCCGTCAAGCGGCTGTATCTGCTGGGCAAGAACGACCGGCCCACCGGTACGTTCACCTTCGCCGAACTGCTCGCACACGAGCACTCCGCCGAACAAGCCCGCCAAGCCTGACTAACGGAGCCGGCCCCCGCGCCGACCGGTTGCTGCAACTGAGCACGGTGCAGCAACTGTTCCAGTGCCGCCTCCACGTCAGCCTTCCACCCGAGACCTTCCTCGAGTTCCAGACGCAACCGCGGAAAATAACTGTGCGGTGATACCACGACGAAGCCGACATCCAACAACAGCTCGGTAGCCAGGACGCACTTGTCCACCGAACAGTCACCCAGTGCCCTCAGCACCGGCGCGACATCGGCGGGGACCAAGGTTTGACCGGACAGTTCGGCTACCTCCGGGGATCGTCCGAACGCCTCCAGCGCGCGTACCCCGCGGCGGACCAAGTCACCGACCACCGCGGCGATCAGTGTCCTCGGCAAGGCTTCACTCTCCCCGCCGGACTCGACGCCCATCGAGGTCAGCAGAACGGCGTCAGCGCTGACCGGTCCGGTAGGAAAGTGTCCGGCCCGCGGAACGGTCCGCGGCGGCGCGTAGAACACGTACCCGAGGCACCGTTCGTCGGTCGGCTCGAGCGCCGGGTCTCCCCCGTCGGATTCGTCGGGGCACTCCACCGCCACCTGCCCGCACGACCCCCACTCGAGCATGACCATCGACAGCCACGCCTCTTTCTCGAATTCGGGGTCGGACAGGTGATCATCACTGCCCAACGTCGGCGGATCTACCTCCCAATACACACAACGCCGGGCGTGTTTGGGCAACTGCTCGAAAGCCTCGAGCCGTAGGGGCGTGATTCGTGTGGCCACTACACTCCCGGGGTTCCACGCCGCACAAGAATGCGCGACAACCCTTCCAGAATAGAAGGCGCGCCGGAAACCGCGCCGTTCCAACGCAAAAAGATCACCCAGTCTCGAGTTCGCTGCGAAGTCACCTGTGGCACAGCGGGTTTCCATAGCTGAACCGGCTGGGCGGCAGGCTCTGCCCGGGCCGTGTCACAGTGACGTAATTCACCGGTATGACGGGTCACCGCGACGACGTGTTCATCAGCTCCACAATCCGTTGCAAATCGTCCACCGAACCGAATTCGACCACAATCTTGCCCTTCCGCTTGCCCAGGCTGACGGTGACCCGGGTATCGAAGGCGTTCGACAGCTGTTCGGCAACATCTTGCAGACCGGGCATCTGGATGGGCTTGCGGCGCGGGGCTGGCCGCGTCGCGCCGCCGTCCCGGTTGGCCAGGGTCACGGCCTCTTCGGTGGCACGGACGGACAGACCCTCGGCGACAATTCGCGCCGCGAGCTCCTCCTGTATTTCCGGCCCACCCTCCAGCGCCAAGAGCGCGCGCGCATGGCCCGCCGACAACACCCCGGCCGCTACCCGCCGCTGCACCGCGATCGGCAGCCGGAGCAATCGGATCATGTTAGTTATCAGGGGCCGCGAGCGGCCGATGCGGGTCGCGAGTTCCTCGTGGGTGACGTCGAATTCCTCAAGCAATTGCTGATAGGCCGCCGCCTCTTCCAACGGGTTGAGCTGCGCCCGATGAATGTTCTCCAACAACGCATCGCGCAACATACTCTCGTCGGCGGTCTCCCGAACGATGGCGGGGATCGTCTCCACACCCGCTCGCTGGGCAGCGCGCCACCGCCGCTCCCCCATGACCAGTTGGTAGCGCGGGGAGTCACCGCTCTCACCGTCGGGCAACGCTCGCACCACGATCGGCTGCATCAGGCCGAACTCACGGATCGAGTGCACCAACTCGGCGAGCGCGTCTTCATCGAATACTTGGCGCGGCTGACGTGGGTTTGGATCGATGCTCGACGGGGCGATCTCCCGATAGACGGCACCGACCGAATCCACCTGCGGTGCCGACGGTGACATCGTCGGTCCACCGAGGACCACATCGGCGGCCGCGGCCCCCATCCGGGGGCCGAGGGTGGCCGGCCCCGCTCCGTCCGCCGGACCGGTCGGAATCAGCGAGGCCAGGCCGCGGCCCAGTCCACTGCGCTTTCGTGCGGCGTTGTTCATCGATTCCCTCTTCTCCTCACAAAGAAACTGGCGGGACGTTCAGTCACCGAGATTGTCCCGTCACGCCTCGGTGTGCCAGTTCCCGACTGGCATCCACGTAGCTCATCGCGCCGCGGGATCCGGGGTCGTAGTCGATAATCGTCATTCCATACCCCGGGGCCTCGGAGACCTTCACGCTGCGCGGGATCACGGTGCGCAACACCTTGTCGCCGAAGTGGGCGCGGACATCCATCGCCACTTGATCGGCCAGCTTCGTTCGTCCGTCGTACATCGTCAGAACTATCGTCGTGACATCGAGCTCGCGATTGAGGTGTGCCTTCACCATCTCGATGTTGCGTAATAGCTGACCCACACCCTCAAGCGCGTAGTACTCGCACTGGATGGGGATGAGAACCTCGGGCGCCGCGACCAACGCATTGATCGTCAGCAATCCCAGCGACGGCGGGCAATCGATGAAGACGTAGTCGAAATCGTGGTTCCGAAGTTCGGCCAGCGCGCTCCGCAGCCGCCCTTCGCGGGCAACCATGCTGACCAACTCGATCTCGGCTCCGGCAAGGTCGATCGTCGCCGGGATGCAGTAGAGGCGCTCGCTGTGCGGGCTTCGCTGCAGCGCTGCCCCGATGGGAGTCTCGCCGATCAACACTTCGTACGAAGACGGGGTCCCCGGCCGGTGCTCGATCCCCAGAGCAGTGCTCGCGTTCCCCTGCGGATCCAGATCGATCACAAGCGTTCGCAAGCCCTGCAGGGCCAGGGCCGCCGCGATGTTGACTGCGGTCGTGGTCTTCCCCACCCCGCCCTTCTGATTGGCGATGGTAAAGACCCGCTGCCGCGCGGGCCGCGGCAGTTGCCCCTGCGTCGCCGCTTGCATCAACCGCACTGCCCGCTCGGCTTCCGCTCCGATCGGCGTATCGGCATCCTGGGTTGCCGGCGGCGCGTTCCACGTTTCACGTGAAACATCAGAAGGAATCGCCTGAGCGTCCCGACGCTTGGGACCTGACGTCATCTGGGCTTCCTTCCCGCGGGCCGCGCTGCTTTGCTCTTCAATCCCCGCACCCCCTGAAACCCTACGACCACCCTTACGGGTGGATCCACGAAACACGCGCCACACTTGATCACCTTCACCCCGGTCAGGCCCATTTCCGTCAGGGCGTGGCGATGCTCGCGAACCTCTTCCTCGGCACGCTCCCCCTTGATGGCCAGCATGCGCCCCTTCGGCCGCAGCAGGGGCACGCTCCATTTCGTCAACTTATCCAACGAGGCCACCGCGCGAGACACCACCGCATCCGCCTCCCCCACCGCGTCGCGGACTGCACGGTCCTCTGCGCGGCCCCGCACCACTCGGCAATCGATACCGAGTTCGTCGATCACTTCGCGTAGAAAATCGCTGCGGCGAAGCAGTGGTTCGATGAGCGTTACGGAGATATCCCGGCGGGCCAGTGCCAACGGTATACCGGGCAGACCCGCCCCGCTGCCGATATCGACGATGCGCTCGTCGGTGTCGAGAAGCTCCGAGACCACCGCGCTGTTCAGAACATGTCGGTCCCACACTCGCTCGACTTCACGCGGTCCGAGCAGTCCCCGCTCGACTCCGGCTCCTGCCAGAATCCGTGCGTAGTCATACGCCGTGTCGACCGCGTTCCCGAATACCGCTTCCGCCGCTTGCGGCGGCGTCGGCACCTCCGCGTGTTTCACGTGAAACATCCTCCGAACATCCGCGGCTGGGCTACCGCCACTTCGTCGAACTACACATGTGTAATTCTGCGTCAGTCGGCCAGCACAACGACTCGGCGCGACGGTTCCACGCCCTCGCTTTCGCTGTGCACGCCCTGCACGCCGGCCACCGCATCGTGCACGATCTTGCGCTCAAAGGGAGTCATCGGCGCCAACTCCTCGCGCTCGCCCGAATCCAGAACTCGCTGTGCCACTTTGCGGCCGAGCGCAGAGAGCTCATCGCGGCGACGCTTGCGCCACTGGGCAATGTCGAGCATGAGACGACTGCGCTCGCCCGTCTTCTGATGGACCGCCAACCGGGTCAACTCCTGGAGAGCATCGAGCACCTCGCCTTTGCGGCCCACCAGCTTCGTCAGATCCCCGCCACCGTCAATACTCACGACGGCGCGGTCACCCTCTACATCGAGATCGATGTCGCCGTCGAAATCCAACAAATCCAGCAGCTCTTCGAGGTAGTCGCCGGCGATTTCGCCCTCGGCGACCAACCTGTCCTCACCGTCCGGCCCACCCTCGGCCGCACCATCGGCCTGGATCCGCTCGGCGTCCTCGCCGCGGTCCGCGGTGTCGGCGGTGGCAGCCGTTTCTGCGTTGGTCATACAAACACCCTCTCCCTCGTTCGCGGTCACCCGCGCGTCAACGTTTCCGCTTCTTTGGCCGGGCACCAGGTTTCGGGGTGCGGTTCCCCGCGCCATTCCGCGCCGCTTGCTGGGCAGAACCCTGGGCGCGGGCCGACCTGTCAACCTGCGCTTTGGTACGTTTCTTCGACCCTCCGGCAGGCGCGGCCTTGTCGGGCCGGGCCGGGTTGCCGTCGGTGCCCGTGGCGGCGTCGCCGGCCGTGGCGCTGTCGGCGCCCGTGGTGGTGTCGGCCGCCGTCTTCCTCTTCTTGCTGGGCTTGGCTCCGGGCGCCGGCGCATTCGCGGCACGCCTCTCCAGGGCCTCTTTCTTCTTCTGTTCCTCTTCTTGCTCGATCTTGCCGAACACGTAGTGCTGCTGGCCGAAGGTCCAGATGTTGTTGGAGAACCAGTAGAGAATGATGGCCAGTGGCAGGAACGGGCCGCCGGCCACGACACCCAGCGGGAAGACGTAGAGCGCGAGCTTGTTCATCATCGCGGTTTGGGGGCTGGCCGCCGCCTCGGGGCTTTGCCGGGCTATCGATGCCCGGCTGTTGAAGTACGTCGCGACGCCCGCCGCAATCATCACCGGCACGGTCACTGCGATCAGCGCCGGCCGACTGAACGCGCCGTATTGGGTGAACGCCTCCAACCCGCTGGTCTGCGTCATGAATGCCCCGAGTGGCGCTCCGAAGAGGTTCGCGTCCAGAAAGTTCCCGACGTCGGTGGCGCTGAACACGTAGTTGCCCAGGCTCCGGTTCTCCTCCACCGACAGATTCAGATGTCCGATGCCGAATCCACCAGTTCGGTTGAACGATCGGAGCACGTGAAACAGCCCGATGAAAACCGGGATCTGCGCCAGCATGGGCAGGCATCCCAGGACCGGGTTGAACCCATGCTCGCGTTGCAGCTTCTGCATCTCGAGCGCCATCCGCTGCCGATCCTTGCCGTACTTCTTCTGCAGCGCCTTGATCTGGGGCTGAAGCTCCTGCATCTGACGTGTTGTGCGGATCTGCCGAACGAATGGCTTGTAGAGAATCGCCCGGAGCGTGAAGACCAGGAACACCACCGACAGCGCCCAGGCGAAGAAGTTCGCGGGTCCCAGAATGAGCGCGAAGGCCTTGTACCAAACCCACATGATGGCCGACACCGGGTAGTAAATGATGTCCAGGCTGAACCAATTAAACACGCGTCTGACTCTCCCCTTGCTCCACCGTGCTGGACCGGCGTTCGATGCTCCCGCAGCCCTCCTCGGCGACTTCGCCGTGGTGGTTCATGTTGCCGGGCTTTCGATCCGGTATCGGATCCCATCCTCCGCTATGCCATGGGCCACATTTCAGGAGGCGAACCACGGCACGCCAACCGCCCTGCAGCAGCCCGAATTCGGTCAGCGCATCGACGGCGTACTGACTGCAGGTAGGTGTGAACCGGCAGCTCGGCGGCCGCAGCGGCGAGACGGTGTGGCGATAGAGCTGAATCAACCAGATAGCGGCCCGCACCGGGGACAGCCGCGCGGTCACCCCGCCCCTCCGGAACGCATCCTGATACGCCGCAACGCGGTTCGTAGTTCCTGCTCCAAGCACTGCGATAACGCGTGACGACTACCCGGCAGCGCCCGGATAACCACCCGGTCCCCCGGAGTCAGGTCCGCAACAAGGTTTCGGGCAGCATGCCGGAGCCGACGGGACACCCGATGCCGCTGCACCGAATTCCCGACGGCCTTGGACACAACGAGGCCGATTCTCGGTCCGGGTTCACCGGTCGGGTCGGAGCGCGTGTAGACAACGAGATCCGGTTGCGCGGCTCTCGTCCCCTGACTCACCGTGACACCGAACTCGGCCGACCGCGTCATCCGGTACTGCGCCGGAAGCACCGCGTCAGACCTTGTGCCGCGTCACGCAGTGAGTGAACGGCGACCCTTGCGGCGCCGATCCGACACGATGGCCCGCCCTGCGCGCGTGCGCATGCGCAGCCGAAACCCATGCACCCGTGCTCGGCGACGGTTATTGGGCTGGAAGGTCCGCTTGCCCTTGGCCACGGCTGTCACTCCTTGTTACGTCTGGCTGACACGATCGCGCTCGCATGAACCTCATGCCCGACGCGTCGCATTCCGCCGTTTGGGTAAGCTCGTCGGTCTCGCAGTACTCACCGGCGCGGCCCCCGGCAGGCCCGGGTCGCAGCCGTATCGCCACGTACGAGCGACTGTTCGAAGGGTACTGACGACGAATCCCTGGGTCAAACCTGCGTGAGTCCGCCTTCGCCGGGATCGTCCCGGCCGTGGCGATACCTCACGAACCACAGCCGTCACGCCGATCAGGAACTCTATGAGCCAGCCGCGAATTCGGCCCGCAGCAATGTTGCCGAACTGTTGGCACTCGGACAGAAACCTGTTAACTTCTGCCAGTGCCGATTTCACATGGGGACGGCACGAGGACAAACGAAGCGAGGATTCCCACACCGTCGCGAGCCCGCGGATGACACCGTAACGAGCTCCGGCCAACGACATCCACGCCGGTAGAAAACGAGACGGCGACGAACATTCTTACTCCACAGCTTGTGGATAACTTTGTGGACAGTTCGTTTCCGTGGATTTGGCCGACCCGGGGCCGGCCGCTAGGGGGTGTGTCCCGTTGACGGCTGACCCCGACCCCCCATTCGTCGCCATTTGGAACAAGGTCGTCGCCGAACTCAACGGGGACAGCCCCGGTGGCCAAGCCAACCGATCGTTGACTCCTCAACAACGGGCCTGGCTCAAGCTGGTACGTCCCCTCGTGATCACCGAAGGTTTTGCGTTGCTCTCGGTCCCAACCGCATTCGTCCAGAACGAGATCGAACGTCATCTCCGCGAACCGATCGTCACCGAACTCAGCAAGCAACTGGGCCAGCGCGTCGAATTGGGAGTACGGATCGCCGACCCGGAACCCGGCGCTATGGACGATCCGCACGACGAATTTCGCGAGTCTGCTTCGGAACCGGAACCCGAAGACGAGGACGAGGACGAGGCGGCTCGTGCCAGCGCCGAAGAACACTGGCCGACCTACTTTGCCGGTGGAGCAGGTACTTCTGCCGCCGACGGCGACACCGCGATCAACTTGAATCGCCGCTATACCTTCGACACGTTCGTCATCGGTTCATCCAACAGGTTCGCGCACGCGGCGGCTCTCGCCATCGCCGAAGCCCCGGCGCGGGCCTACAATCCACTGTTCATCTGGGGCGAATCCGGACTGGGTAAGACGCACCTGCTGCACGCCGCCGGAAACTACGCCCAACGGCTGTTCCCCGGTATGCGCGTCAAGTATGTGTCCACCGAGGAGTTCACCAACGACTTCATCAACTCGCTTCGTGACGACCGCAGGGCATCCTTCAAACGCACGTATCGAGATATCGACGTCCTGCTGGTGGACGACATCCAGTTCATCGAGGGCAAAGACGGTATCCAGGAAGAGTTCTTCCACACCTTCAACACCCTGCACAACGCAAACAAACAAATCGTCATCTCCTCCGATCGGCCACCCAAACAACTGGCCACCCTCGAAGACCGGTTGCGCACCAGGTTCGAATGGGGTCTGATCACCGACGTCCAACCGCCGGAACTGGAAACGCGAATCGCCATTCTGCGTAAGAAAGCCCAGATGGACCGGCTCGACGTCCCCGACGACGTCCTCGAGTTGATCGCCAGCCGGATCGAACGCAACATCCGAGAACTCGAAGGCGCGCTGATCCGGGTCACCGCATTCGCCTCGTTGAACAAGACCGCGATCGACAAGCCCTTGGCCGAGATCGTGCTCCGTGATCTGATCTCCGACGCCTCGACGATGCAGATCAGTGCCGCCGCGATCATGGCGGCCACCGCCGAGTACTTCGAGACCAGCGTCGAAGAACTCCGCGGCCCGGGCAAGACTCGCGCACTGGCGCAATCACGTCAGATCGCGATGTATCTGTGTCGGGAGCTCACCGATCTATCGCTACCCAAGATCGGTCAAACCTTCGGCCGCGACCACACCACGGTGATGTACGCCGAGAAGAAGATTCGCGCCGAAATGGCTGAGCGCCGCGAAGTCTTCGATCACGTCAAAGAACTCACCACTCGCATCCGCCAACGCGCCAAGCGCTGACCTCTCCCGCCCTCAACCCGGCTGAGTCCGCCGATCGCAGCGGCGAGTGCGGGCGATCCCGGCTCCGGAATCCAAAAACTTCTACCTCTTTCATCCCAGTTGTCACAAGCCAAAGCTGTGCACCGGGGTGTGGACAAGCTGTGGTAAGCACCTTCCGGGGCCCTGCCTTCTTCCCCACCGCCGCCTTCGTCCCCAGGCGTTCGACAGTTACCCGCGGGATATCCACAGGGTGCCAACAACGTGGGACACCGCCCGTCCAGCACATACCCATCGCTGTCCACAATCTGCACAGGGCCTATCACTATTGCTCTTAAATAGCTATTGCTAACTCTTAGAAGAAGGGGGCTGGGGAAACTTCGAACAGACCCGGATCCCGTGCTGATTTTTGGCTGGGTGTCCGCCCTGCCGATTAGCTTTCAAGTTGGGCCTGAAAGCTCTACGGTGGTTCATCGACAGCAGGTTCGGACGTCACAGCGCACTCCAGCTACGCGGTGTGCGACATCGGGAAACCGCTGATTAGGCTTTGTCGGGGTGTGCATCGAAGGGACGCTATGAACGTGGCGACACCAGGTCTCACGGATTTGAACTTTCGGCTGACCCGTGAAGACTTTGCCGATGCGGTTGCCTGGGTAGCGCGCAATCTGCCCTCCAGGCCGACGGTGCCCGTGCTGGCCGGTGTGCTGCTCACGGGATCCGACGATGGGCTGACCATCTCCGGGTTCGACTACGAAGTGTCCGCAGAGGTGAAGATTCCAGCGGAAATAGCTTCTCCGGGAAGCGTTTTGGTGTCCGGACGGCTGCTGTCAGACATCGTTCGGTCGTTGCCGGCCAAGCCGGTCGATGTGAGTGCTCAAGGTACCCGGGTCTCGTTGACCTGCGGTAGCGCCCGGTTCTCCCTCCCGACCATGGCCGTGGAGGATTATCCGACCCTGCCCACGCTGCCCGAAGAGACCGGCGTGCTGTCCTCAGATCTGTTCGCCGAAGCCATTGGCCAGGTGGCCGTTGCCGCCGGCCGCGACGACACCCTGCCGATGCTGACCGGTATCCGAGTCGAGATTTCCGGGGAGAAGGTGGTCCTGGCGGCCACCGATCGGTTTCGGCTGGCAGTGCGGGAGCTCACCTGGTCGACGGCTTCTGCAGGGGTGGAAGCAGCAGTCCTGGTACCAGCGAAAACACTCGCAGAAGCCGCGAAGGCGGGTACGGACGGCGACCAAGTGCATCTATCGCTGGGTACCGGACCAGCTGTCGGCTCGGAGGGACTGCTCGGCATCCGCAGCAAGGGCAAGAGCGGTACGACCCGGTTGTTGGATGCGGAGTTCCCAAAGTTCCGGCAGTTGCTTCCCAGCGAACACACGGCGGTGGCCACGATCGGTGTCGCCGAGCTGACCGAGGCGATCAAACGTGTCGCCCTGGTCGCCGATCGAGGGGCGCAAGTGCGGATGGAGTTCGCCGACAACGTCCTGAGATTGTCTGCCGGTGCCGACGATGTGGGCAAAGCCGAGGAGGATCTACCGGTCGAATTCGCCGGAGAACCCCTGACGATCGCGTTCAATCCCACGTATCTGACCGACGGGCTCGGTTCGCTGCATGCCGAGCGGGTGACCTTCGGTTTCACCACACCGAGCCGGCCGGCAGTGCTGCGTCCGGCGGGTGGAGAAGATCCGGCCGTTGGCGGACGGGGACCCTACCCGGCGGTCGAGACGGACTATGTCTATTTGTTGATGCCGGTCCGCCTTCCCGGCTGACCGGTAACACCAGCAGCTGAGAAGGGACGCGCACATGCAACTGGGGCTGGTCGGCCTTGGCAAGATGGGCTTCAACATGCGTGCCCGGCTGCGGGAGGATGGGCACGACGTCGTCGGATACGACCCAAGACCGGAAGTTTCGGATGTGGCGTCTCTCCGTGACCTGGCGCAGGCGTTGGACACACCTCGTACCGTGTGGGTGATGGTGCCTTCGGGCACGGTGACGGACGAAACGATCACTGCCCTGTCAGACGTGCTCAGTTCGGGTGATCTGGTCATCGACGGTGGGAATTCGCGCTACACGGAGGATGTTCCCCACGCGAAATCGTTGGGGGAAAAAGGGATCGGTTTCGTTGACGCGGGTGTCTCCGGCGGCATTTGGGGCCGATCCGAAGGGTATGGCCTGATGGTGGGCGGCAGTAACGCCGACATCGCTCGAGCAATGCCGATCTTCGACTCGCTGCGGCCACCGGGACCCGTGGAGGACGGATTCGTCCATGTGGGCTCCGTCGGGGCCGGGCATTTCGCGAAGATGGTGCACAACGGCGTGGAATACGCCTTGATGACCGCCTACGCCGAGGGTTACGAGATGCTGGCCGCCGAGGACTTGGTCGAGGATCCCCAAGCGGTCTACCAGGCCTGGACGAACGGCACCGTAGTGCGGTCATGGTTACAACAGCTGTTGGCGAAGGCGCTCCAGGAGGATCCGGGTCTGGACCAAATCAGCGGCTACACAGAAGATTCCGGCGAAGGCCGGTGGACGGTAGAGGAAGCCATCCGGTTGCGGGTCCCGGTACCCAGCATCGCGGCGGCGTTGTTCGCCCGGTTCCTTTCCCGTCAGGACGACTCGCCGACGATGAAGGCGGTTGCGGCGTTACGCAACCAGTTCGGCGGCCACGCCGTCAAGCGGGTCAGCGAGTCCGGTTGACCGGGATACATCGGTGTACGTACGCCACCTTGCCCTGACCGACTTCCGTTCCTGGGAACGCATCGAGCTGGACCTCGAACCCGGGCGTACGATTTTCGTCGGTCCCAACGGATTTGGAAAGACGAATCTTCTCGAGGCACTCTGGTATTCGGCGACACTCGGATCACATCGGGTCGCCACCGCCGCACCACTGATTCGCACCGGCACCGACCGCGCCGTGGTGTCCACGATCATCGTCAACGAGGGCCGTGAACTCGCCGTCGATCTGGACATCGTCTCTGGGCGGGCCAACAAGGCACGGATTAATCGCTCCCCGGTGCGGTCCGCCCGCGAGATCCTCGGTGTATTACGGGTGGTGCTGTTCGCGCCGGAGGATCTTTCCCTGGTCCGTGGTGACCCGGGTGAGCGCCGGCGTTACCTCGACGAGCTTGCCACCACCCGACGGCCCCGAATGGCAGCGGTGCGCGCAGATTACGACAAAGTGGTTCGACAACGAACGGCATTGCTCAAGACCGCGGCAGGGGCCCGCCACCGTGGCGACCGGGATGTCGCGGAGACACTGGAGGTGTGGGACCGGCATCTCGCCGACCACGGCGCCCAATTGACAGCCGCCCGAGTGGAACTGGTAACCGAGCTGCTCCCCGAGGTGGAGAAGGCATATCAGCTGTTGGCCCCGGGATCGCGTCCCGCCTCGATCCACTACCGCAGCGGTGTCGAACTCATCGAAAGCGAAGCAGCCGCCGGGGTCAACGACCCGGCGGTATTCGAGGCGGCGCTCTTGGAGGCGTTGGCGCTTAAGCGCACCGCGGAGCTGGAACGTGGCGTATGCCTCGTCGGACCGCACCGCGATGATCTGGAGCTGCGTCTCGGTGAGTCCCCGGTGAAAGGGTTTGCCAGCCACGGAGAATCCTGGTCCGTGGCGCTGGCCTTACGGCTGGCCGCGTACGCTTTACTGCGAGCGGAAGGAGGAGAGCCGGTGCTCCTCCTCGATGACGTGTTCGCCGAACTCGACAACGCCCGGCGAGCCGCCCTGGCTCAGGTGGCCGCGTCTGCCGAGCAGGTCTTGGTGACCGCTGCCGTGCACGACGACATCCCACGGGACTGGGATGTGCGCCGGATCGACATCACGATGCACGACGGCGACCACGGTCGCATCTCGGCGGTGCAGGGATGACCGACGACGAAAGCACCCATCCCGAGGAACATCCTGACGACGTGGTCTCGGCACTCGGCCGACCGGCCGACCTCGCCCGGCAGAAGGGTATGGACCTGGTACGGCGCACACTTGAGGAGGCGCGCGGTGCGGCCCGCGTTCAGGGAAAGAACGTTGGACGTGGCCGCAGCGCTCCGGCGGCACGCCGGGTTGCCGGCAACGGCAGGAGACGGTGGTCTGGTTCGGGTCCCGATAGCCGGGATCCCCAACTCCTCGGTGCTGCCACCAGTGACTTAGCCCGGACTCGCGGCTGGTCGGGTCGGGTTGCCGAGGGTTCCGTCTTCGGCCGATGGCGAGCGATGGTCGGCGAACAAATCGCCGCCCACGCGGCACCGCGGTCTCTTCACGAGGGTGTACTCACCGTCTCGGCCGAGTCGACAGCCTGGGCGACGCAGTTGCGCATGGTGCAAACGCAACTTCTCGCCCAGATCGCCGCTGCGGTCGGTGACGGTGTGGTGACCTCGCTGAAGATCGTCGGTCCAACGGGTCCGACGTGGCGGAAAGGCCCGTACCGGGTGCCGGGCCGCGGGCCCCGGGACACCTACGGATAGGACGAATCCGTTATCACGGGCTGAGAGCGGCGAGAAGACCGAATCCCTCACGCTCAAGCGTCAGGACGTGTCGATATTCGAGATATTCCGTAGGCGAAGCAAATAGGTGTGTGGAAACGCCGCCTGTGGGTCAGTCCCGGCTATACCTGACGGTAGACTTCAGGGAGATCCGCACGGGGCGTCGTACCCGTGGCGCCCGATCCCCCGCGAAACACCGAGGAGACGCGTTCAACGTGGCTGCGCAGAAGAAGAGTGCCTCAAGAGACTATGGCGCATCGGCCATCACCATTCTGGAGGGCTTGGAGGCTGTTCGGAAGCGTCCCGGTATGTACATCGGCTCTACCGGTGAGCGCGGCCTGCACCACCTGGTGTGGGAGGTCGTCGACAACGCCATCGACGAGGCCATGGCCGGCTACGCCACCAGAGTCGACGTCGCGATTCTGGGAGACGGCAGCGTCCAGGTGACCGACGACGGCCGGGGAATTCCGGTTGAGAAACACGCCAGCGGACCACCCACCATCGACGTCGTGATGACTCAACTGCACGCCGGAGGCAAGTTCGGCGGCGAGGCCAGCGGTTACAACGTCAGCGGCGGTTTGCACGGCGTCGGCGTGTCGGTGGTCAACGCTTTGTCGACCCGACTCGAGGCCACTGTCCTGCGGGACGGCCACGAATGGTTCCAGTTCTACGACCGCTCCATTCCCGGCACCCTCAAACAGGGCGGTACGACGGACAAGACCGGCACCACGATCAGGTTCTGGGCGGACCCGGAGATTTTCGAGACCATCGAGTACGACTTCGAGACGGTCGCCCGCCGGCTCCAGGAGATGGCTTTCCTCAACAAGGGTCTGACCATCGAACTCACCGATGAGCGCGTCACCGCCGAATCCGTGGTCGACGATGTTGTGAGCGATACCGCCGAGGCACCGAAATCGGCCGATGAAAAAGCCGCCGAAGCTGCGGGTCCACACAAGGTCAAGCGCCGTACCTTTCATTACCCGGGTGGTTTGGTCGACTACGTCAAGCACATCAACCGCACCAAAACCGCCATCCAGCAGAGCATCATCGCCTTCGAGGGGAAGGGTTCCGGCCATGAGGTCGAAATCGCGATGCAGTGGAATGGTGGTTACTCCGAATCCGTGCACACCTTCGCGAACACCATCAACACCCACGAAGGCGGTACCCACGAGGAAGGCTTCCGGGCCGCTCTGACGTCGGTGGTCAACAAGTACGCGAAAGACAAGAAGCTACTCAAGGACAAAGACCCCAACTTGACCGGCGACGATATTCGGGAGGGGTTGGCGGCAGTAATCTCGGTCAAAGTCGGTGACCCACAGTTCGAAGGTCAGACCAAGACCAAACTCGGTAACACCGAAGTCAAATCGTTTGTGCAGAAGATCTGTAACGAGCAGCTGTCGCACTGGTTTGAGTCCAACCCCGCTGAAGCGAAAACTGTTGTCAACAAAGCGGTTTCGTCAGCACAGGCCCGTCTGGCCGCGCGCAAGGCGCGTGAACTGGTGCGCCGAAAGAGCGCGACCGATCTCGGCGGGCTGCCGGGCAAGCTCGCGGACTGCCGGTCCACCGATCCGAAGAAATCGGAACTGTATGTCGTGGAGGGTGATTCGGCCGGCGGTTCGGCCAAGAGCGGCCGCGATTCCATGTTCCAGGCGATTCTTCCTCTGCGGGGCAAGATCATCAACGTGGAGAAGGCACGTATCGACCGCGTTCTCAAGAACACCGAAGTGCAAGCAATCATCACCGCGCTGGGGACCGGTATCCACGACGAGTTCGACATTGCGAAGCTGCGCTATCACAAGATCGTGCTGATGGCCGATGCCGACGTGGATGGTCAGCACATTTCGACGTTGTTGCTGACCCTGTTGTTCCGGTTCATGAAGCCGCTCATCGAAAATGGGCATGTTTTCCTCGCGCAGCCGCCGCTGTACAAGCTCAAGTGGCAACGCTCTGAACCCGAGTTCGCGTACTCCGATCGTGAACGTGACGGTCTGCTGGCAACCGGTCGGGCGGCTGGCAAGAAGATCAACGCCGAAGACGGTATCCAACGGTACAAGGGTCTGGGCGAGATGGACGCCAAGGAGTTGTGGGAAACCACCATGGATCCGTCGGTGCGCGTGCTCCGTCAGATCACGTTGGACGACGCGGCGGCCGCCGACGAACTTTTCTCCATCCTGATGGGTGAAGACGTTGAGGCCCGGCGCAGTTTCATCACCCGAAACGCCAAAGACGTTCGCTTTCTCGATGTTTAACGTGTCGAGTGTGACGTTGCCCGTGTACTCGACGCCGACCGTGACGACACCTTCACGCTCGGCTGGCATGCCAACAGGGATTGGGGAGTAAGTCCGTGACTGACACGACGTTGCCGCCCGGAGACGAAGCCGGCGACCGTATCGAACCCGTAGACATCCAGCAGGAGATGCAACGCAGCTATATCGATTACGCCATGAGCGTGATCGTGGGCCGCGCGTTGCCCGACGTGCGCGATGGACTCAAGCCCGTCCATCGACGGGTGCTCTACGCGATGTTCGACTCCGGTTTCCGGCCCGACCGCGGTCACGCCAAGTCGGCGCGCTCGGTGGCCGAAACGATGGGAAACTATCACCCGCATGGTGATTCGTCGATCTATGACACCTTGGTGCGGATGGCGCAACCGTGGTCGCTGCGCTACCCCCTCGTCGACGGTCAGGGGAACTTCGGCTCGCCGGGCAACGACCCGCCGGCGGCGATGCGGTACACCGAAGCGCGCCTCACTCCCCTGGCGATGGAGATGTTGCGGGAAATCGACGAGGAGACAGTCGATTTCATTCCCAACTATGACGGCCGCGTACAGGAGCCCACGGTTCTGCCGAGTCGTTTCCCCAACCTGCTGGCCAACGGTTCGGGCGGTATCGCGGTTGGCATGGCTACCAACATCCCGCCACACAACCTGGGCGAACTCGCCGAGGCCGTCTACTGGTGCCTGGACAACCACGAAGCAGACGAGGAAACCACCCTGGCCGCAGTGTGCGAACGGGTCAAGGGACCGGACTTTCCCACGCACGGATTGATCGTCGGCTCGCAGGGGATCGCGGATGCCTACACCAGCGGCCGTGGCTCTATCCGGATGCGCGGCGTCGTGGAGATCGAGGAAGACTCGCGGGGCCGTACTTCGATCGTCATCACCGAGTTGCCGTACCAGGTCAACCACGACAACTTCATCACCTCGATCGCCGAACAGGTCCGCGACGGCAAGATGGCCGGGATCTCCAACATCGAGGACCAGAGCAGCGATCGCGTGGGCCTGCGCATCGTGGTCGAGATCAAGCGGGACGCGGTGGCCAAGGTTGTGCTGAACAACCTCTACAAACACACCCAACTGCAGACCAGTTTCGGGGCCAACATGCTGTCGATCGTCGACGGGGTACCGCGCACGCTGCGGCTCGACCAGATGATCCGCCACTACGTCGCCCATCAGCTCGACGTCATCATCCGTCGCACGACCTACCGGCTGCGCAAGGCCAACGAACGGGCCCACATCCTGCGCGGACTGGTCAAGGCGCTCGACGCGCTCGACGAAGTCATCGCTTTGATCCGGGCGTCGGAGACCGTCGACATTGCGCGGGCCGGACTGATCGAACTGCTCGACATCGA
This sequence comes from Actinomycetes bacterium, assembly GCA_022601135.1. Classification (GTDB taxonomy): domain Bacteria; phylum Actinomycetota; class Actinomycetes; order Mycobacteriales; family Mycobacteriaceae; genus Mycobacterium. The sequence continues at coordinate 29,589 of JAHZJB010000107.1, forward strand.
CGAAATCCAGGCACAGGCGATCCTCGACATGCAGCTGCGGCGCCTGGCGGCTCTCGAACGGCAGCGGATCATCGATGACCTCGCCAAGATCGAGGCCGAGATCGCCGACCTCGAGGACATCTTGGCCAAGCCGGAGCGGCAGCGGGCCATCGTACGAGGAGAGCTCGCCGAGATTGTCGAAAAGTACGGCGACGATCGGCGCACCCGGATCATCCCGGCCGACGGCGACGTCGCGGACGAAGACCTGATCGCCCGGGAAGAGGTTGTCGTCACGATCACCGAAACCGGGTACGCCAAACGAACCAAGTCCGATCTGTATCGCAGTCAGAAACGCGGCGGTAAGGGTGTCCAGGGCGCCGGTCTCAAGCAGGACGACATCGTCAACCACTTCTTCGTGTGTTCGACACACGACTGGATTCTGTTCTTCACTACCCAGGGCCGGGTGTACCGGGCGAAGGCCTACGATCTGCCCGAAGCGTCCCGCACGGCGCGCGGTCAGCACGTCGCGAACCTGCTGGCGTTCCAGCCCGAGGAGCGAATCGCCCAGGTCATCCAGATCAAGAGCTACGAAGACGCCCCGTACCTGGTGCTGGCCACGCGCAATGGCCTGGTGAAGAAATCCAGATTGGTCGATTTCGACTCGAACCGATCCGGCGGCATCGTCGCGGTCAATCTGCGCGATGGTGACGAGTTGGTGGGCGCCGTGTTGTGCTCTGCCGAGGACGACCTGCTGCTGGTGTCGTCGAAGGGCCAGTCGATCCGTTTCTCGGCAACTGACGAGGCGCTGCGACCGATGGGTCGCGCGACCTCGGGTGTGCAGGGCATGCGCTTCAACCAAGAAGACGCGCTGCTGTCGCTGAACGTCGTTCGCGAGGGGACATATCTCCTGGTCGCGACCTCGGGCGGGTACGGTAAGCGCACCGCGATCGAGGAGTATTCGGCACAGGGCCGGGGCGGCAAAGGCATCCTCACGATCCAGTACGACAAGCGGCGTGGCACTCTGGTCGGAGCGTTGATCGTTGACGACGAGACGGAGCTGTACGCCATCACATCCGGAGGCGGGGTCATTCGTACCAGGGCACGTCAGGTGCGCAAGGCTGGGCGGCAAACCAAGGGGGTTCGCTTGATGAACCTCGGTGAGGGCGACACACTGATTGCCGTTGCGCGCAACGCCGAAGAGGAAGCCGACGACGCGGCAGACGGATCGGGAGACTCGTAATGCGACATCGCGTGCCGCACGCAGTAGGTACTGAGCGAAGGAGCCTCAGGTGAGCTCATCGAACGAGCCGGGATACCCGAGGTCCGGTGACGGGCCCGGCGACGACTCGGCGACCGGGCCGGCGGGCGGCACCGGTCCCGATCCCGAAGGGGGTGTACTGGGGAAGGCGGCGACCCGCAGCACGAAGCCGTTAGCAGGTCCGATGCCGGCACAGAGTGCCGAAGATGCCGACCTTCCGCCATGGCAAAGCCGCCCCGCCGCCAGGGCCAAGGAGCGTGCGGCCCCACCCGAAGCGTCAGCGCACGCCGACGGTTCGGGCAAGTCGGCGGCGGGGATGGATGTCCGGCTGAACCGCTTCATCGCCGGAGCGCCGGCCCCCTCGGGTGCGCCCGAGGCCAATCCGGCTGCGCGTGGTGAGCGTGCCGAGGCGGTGCGTTCCGGTGGCGCGCCAGCAGGTAGCTCGGCGGAATACGGTAGCGAGTTGCCGGATTTGTCCCAAGCACCGCCGCGGACCCCGTCCCAACCCAAGCCGGCGGAGCGGCCAGCACCCGAGCAGTCGGCGCAGGTGCCTGCGCAGGCCGCGGAGTCCGGTAAGGCCGTGCAGGTCGCCGTCCGTCAGTACCAGGGCCCGGTGCGGGCAAGCATGCAGATCCGGCGGATCGATCCCTGGAGTGCACTGAAAGTGTCACTCGTTCTGTCGGTGGCGATGTTCTTCATCTGGATGATCGCGGTCGCCTTCCTCTATCTCGTGCTGGGCGGCATGGGGGTGTGGAGCAAGCTCAACAGCAATGTGGGTGACTTGCTGACGAGCGCCGGCGGAAGTGCCGGGGGCGAACTTGTCTCCAGTGGGACCATCTTCGGCGGCGCGATATTGATCGGGCTGGTGAACATCGTGCTGATGACCGCGGCGGCGACCATCGGTGTGTTCATCTACAACCTCTCGACCGACCTCGTCGGGGGCGTCGAGGTGACCCTGGCCGACCGCGACTGACCTCCCGGACTTCGGGTTTGGGTCGCGGTTGGCCGGTGCGGTAATCTCGTCGCTCGGCCCCCGCGCGATGGGGGTTCCCACCGCGGTGAACGGGGCTATAGCTCAGGCGGTTAGAGCGCTTCGCTGATAACGAAGAGGTCGGAGGTTCGAGTCCTCCTAGCCCCACGGAAAGGTGCACGCCGGTGAAGAGGGTGCTGTTCATCGCCGCGGCAGTTGTCGCGGCTGTAGCGCTGACGGTGTGGCGGACCCAGCACGGCGCCGAGGTGTGGCATACCGTCGCCGACGCGCCGTCCTGATCGGTACCGGGTTGGAGTTCTATCTGTAGGAGATAACGAGAGAAGTGGATGTGACCAGCGGTGATACCGTCGCGGTCAGGTCCGCGCCGGGGCCATAGTTCAACGGTAGAACGGGGCCTTTGCAAGGCTCAGATCGGGGTTCGATTCCCCGTGGCTCCACGTATGCAATCCCGGCCCGAGGTCCAGCGGGTGGGGCGAACCAGTCGCTCGACGCGCGGACCGGATAACGCGGCCCGGATAAGCGGCATCAGGAGGTAGCTTCGCGGAATGGGCGCGCCATCGTCTGAGCCCTCGATACCGACTACCCTGGCGCCCTGGCAGGTGTCTGCATCGGAGGTCTTGGCGCAAGTCGGCGCGTCGGACCAGGGGCTGACTGAAGCCGAGGTGCAGAGGCGGCGCGCCGCACACGGATTCAACCGCCTGCCCTCTCCGAAGCGGCGTGGGCCGTTGGTGCGGCTTCTGTTGCAGTTCCACAACGTGCTCATTTATGTGCTGCTCGTCGCCGCCGTGGTGACCGCCATGGTCGGTGATGTTTTGGACACCGCGGTGATCGCCGGCGTGGTAGTGATCAATGCGCTCATCGGCTTCACCCAGGAGGGCAAGGCGGAGAAGGCGTTGGAGTCGATTCGCAACATGCTCTCCCCGCAAGCGCAGGTGCTGCGTGATGCCAGGCGCGTGTCGATTCCGGCCGAGGAGTTGGTGCCCGGCGATATCGTGTTCCTCCAATCGGGCGACAAGGTGGCGGCCGACCTGCGCCTCCTCAGGGTCAAAGACCTGCGCCTAGACGAGTCGATCCTCACCGGCGAATCCGTGCCGGTCGAGAAATCAGTCGATCCCGTGGACTTGGCCGCTGCGGTAGGCGACCGCAACTGCATCGCCCATTCGGGCACCTTGGTCACCTACGGTCTGGGGACGGGCGTGGTGGTGGCCACCGGTGAGGCCACCGAGATCGGCCAGATCAGCCGGATGCTCGCCGAGGTCCAGACCTTGGTGACCCCGTTGTTGCGGCAGATGGCGGTGTTCGCCCGCTGGCTCAGCGCCGCGATCGTCGTGATGGCCCTGGCCACGTTCGCCTTCGGATTCCTGGTGCGAAGCTACGGCGTTGTCGACATGTTCATGGCCGCTGTAAGCCTGGCCGTGGCCGCCATTCCGGAGGGGCTGCCCGCTATCCTCACCATCACCCTCGCCATCGGGGTTCGACGGATGGCCGGTCGCAACGCGATCATCCGGCGGCTGCCGGCGGTGGAGACGCTGGGGTCGGTGGCGGTGATCTGCTCCGATAAGACCGGGACGCTCACCCGCAACGAGATGACGGTGCAGACGGTGGTGACAGCCGACCTTACCTTCGAGGTCAGCGGGGTCGGCTATGAGCCACACGGCGGCTTCAGCGTGCGGGGTACGCCCGTGCCCGCGGACGACCACCCAGAGCTTGTGGAGATGGCGCGGGCGGCGATGCTGTGCAACGACGCGCAACTGCACGCATCACCTGCGGGTTGGCGCCTGGAGGGCGATCCCACCGAGGGCTCACTGGTCATCCTGGGCCATAAGGCAGGCCTCGACCACGTCCGCGAGCAGGAAGAGCTGCCTCGAATCGATGTGATCCCGTTCGAATCTGAACACCGCTTCATGGCCACCCTGCATCATGACCACACCGGTCACGGGTTCATCTACGTCAAGGGCGCACCGGAAACAGTATTGGGGCTGTGCTCTCACGAGCGCCGCCAAGGCGAAGACCGGCCACTGAATCCAGCCTTCTGGCACGCACGCGTTCGGGAAGTCGCCGCCAAAGGCCAGCGGCTGCTCGCGGTCGCTTTCCGGGACACGACGCTACGCGAGCTGCGGTTCTCCGACGTCGAGGGCGGACTGACCCTGTTAGGCCTGGTCGGGCTCATCGACCCGCCCAGAGAGGAAGCGATACGCGCGGTGCGCCGATGCCAGTCGGCCGGCATCCGCGTGAAGATGATCACCGGCGACCACGCGCTCACCGCGGTCAGCATCGGTGCGCAGATGGGTCTGGGGGACGGCAAGGAAGCGCTGACCGGCCAAGACTTGGAGGAGTTGTCCGACGACGGGTTACGCCGCGAGGCCAGCGCAGTGGACGTGTTCGCGCGCGCGAGCCCGGAACACAAGCTGCGCCTGGTGCAGGCGCTTCAGGCTGAGGGACACGTGGTCGCCATGACCGGCGACGGAGTCAACGACGCGCCCGCTCTCAAACGTGCCGACGTGGGGGTGGCCATGGGGGTCAACGGCACTGAGGCGGCCAAGGAGGCAGCCGAAATGGTGCTGGCCGACGACAACTTCGCAACCATCGCCCATGCCGTCGAAGAAGGCCGTACGGTCTACGACAATCTGAAGAAGGCCCTGCTCTTCATACTGCCCACCAACGGCGGCCAGGCATTGGTTCTGATCGCGGCCATTGCCCTGGGATTCGGGCACACGCTGCCGATCACACCGGTACAGATCCTGTGGGTCAACATGGTTGTCGCCGTCACCCTGGCGCTCGCGTTGGCTTTCGAGCCAACCGAGGCCGATGTCATGCGCCGTCCGCCGCGGGACCCACGCAAGCCCATCCTCTCGGGGTTCCTGCTCTGGCGTGTCGCCTTCGTATCGGTACTCCTGGTGGCCGGCAGCCTGGGCATGTTTTTGTGGGAATACCACCGGGCGGGGGCCGACATCGAGGCCGCGCGTACGGTCGCAGTCGACACGTTGGTCATTGCCCAGGTGTTCTATCTCTTCAACGCCCGCACCATCAGCGCCCCGTCGTACGTGTGGAGGGAGATCACCGGGAACCGCTATGCGCTGCTTTCCGCCGGTCTCATCATCCTGTTCCAACTCGGCTTCACCTACTTGCCACCGATGCAGGAGTTGTTTGGCAGCACCGGAATTGGGATAGCGGAGTGGAGTCGCATCATCGCGGTGGGCCTGGCGGTGTTTCTGCTGGTGGAGATCGAGAAGGCGCTGCTGCGGCGATCTAACATCGGCGAGCAGCCGCGGTCCAGTCCCGGTCAAGCACATGCACCCCAACGCGGCAAGCCACATACCGCGTAGGACGGGCCATCAACTATTCGCGCTGATCGCGCTGATCGCGCTAATCGCGCTGA
>JAHZJB010000108.1 GCA_022601135.1 Actinomycetes bacterium
GTCGCTGTGTCCGAAGGTATCCGGCAGACCATCGGCAACCAGAAGCCCGAGTTCATCCGGTCGTTCTTCTCCACTGTGCAGTTCGTCTTCGCCGGCAACGACGTAGAAGGCCTGCGCTACGGCGTCATCGACACACCGGAAAAGTACTGGCTGGAATGGAAAGAACCGTCTGATGTCGGCGATCCGCTCGACCGGGCACTGCTGCAGATGTGCAGCAAGCAGCGTCTGCTTGAACTGATCCACAATTTCATCGTCTTCGACGCTGGCGTCAAGAAGGGGCCGCGCCACAATCAGTACTTCGGTGTCAAAGCCGCACAGGCGCGCATCGTCAAGTGCGAGGGCGGCATCATCTGGCACACCCAGGGCTCGGGCAAGAGCTTGACGATGGTGTGGCTGGCCAAGTGGATTCGCGAGAACCAACCCGACGCCCGGGTGCTGCTCATCACCGACCGCACCGAACTCGACGAGCAGATCGCGAAGGTCTTCAACGGTGTCAACGAGCAGATTTACCGCACCCGCAGCGGCGCCGACCTGATCGGCACACTTAACGCCAGCGAGGAATGGCTGATCTGCTCGCTGGTGCACAAGTTCCGGGCCGCCGACAGCGATACCGAAGACAGCGAGGCGACGTCCGAGTTCATCAAAGAGCTGCAAGCGACGGTCCCGAAGGATTTCAGGGCTAAGGGCAACATCTTCGTGTTTGTCGATGAGGCCCACCGCACCCAGTCTGGCAAGATGCATACGGCCATGAAGGCGTTGCTGCCCGAGGCGATGTTCATCGGTTTGACCGGCACGCCTCTGCTCAAGGCCGACAAGGCCACAAGCATCGAGACCTTCGGCTCGTTCATCCACACCTACAAGTTCGATGAAGCCGTCGCCGACGGTGTCGTGCTCGACTTGCAGTACGAGGCCCGCAACATCGACCAGAATCTGATGTCGCCCGAGCAGGTCGACAAGTGGTTCGAGGTCAAGACCAAGGGTATGACCGACCTGTCTAAGGCCGAGCTCAAAAAGCGTTGGGGCACCATGCAGAAGGTCGTCTCCAGTGAGCCACGCGCCAAGCAGATCGTCAACGACATCCTGCTCGACATGGAGACCAAGCCCCGCCTGATCGACAGGCGCGGCAACGCCATGCTCGTTGGCTCCAGCATCTACCAGGCCTGCAAGTTCTACGAGCTGTTCTGCAACGCCGGTTTCCAGGGCAAGTGCGCCATCGTCACCAGCTACACCCCCAATGCCGGCGACATCGCCAAAGAAGACTCCGGCGAAGGCAAGACCGAGAAGATCCGCCAGTACGACATCTACCGCAAGATGCTGGCGGACTACTTCGACGAACCCGAAGACACCGCCGTCGGCAAGGTCGAAGAGTTCGAGCAGGCCGTCAAGCGCCAGTTCATCGAGTATCCCGGCCAGATGCGCCTACTGATCGTGGTCGACAAACTGCTCACCGGATTCGATGCACCCAGCGCCACCTACCTCTACATCGACAAGAAGATGCGCGACCACGGCCTCTTCCAAGCCATCTGCCGTGTCAACCGACTCGACGGTGACGATAAGGACTACGGCTACATCGTCGACTACCAGGACCTGTTCAATTCGCTCGAAGACGCGATCGCCGACTACACCTCCGGTGCGCTCGACGGCTACGAGAAGAAAGACATCGAAGGACTGCTCTCCGACCGGATCGAAAAGGCCCGCGAGAACCTCGATGAAGCCCTCGAGCGTATCCGTGCCCTCGTCGAACCCGTTGCACCACCGAAGAACACGCTGCGTTACCAGCAGTACTTCTGCGCCCTGGAGCAGGGCAACGCCGATCAGCTAAAGGCCAACGAACCCAAGCGCGTTGAACTGTACAGAGCTGTTGCGGCCGTCACGCGCGCCTACGCTAACCTCGCCAACGACATGACCACCGCTGGCTACAGCGTGGCCGAGGCCGAGGCAATCAAGTCCGAGATCGCACACTACGTCGATGTGCGCGCTGAGGTGAAGCTCGGAGCGGGTGAGGATGTCGATTTCAAGCAGTACGAGGCAGGGATGCGGTTCTTGCTCGACACATACATCCAGGCCGGCTCCTCAGAAGTCGTGTCCAACTTCGAAGACACCGGACTGATCGACCTCATCGTCAAACTCGGAGCCGGGGCGATCGACAAGCTGCCCGTCGGGATCAAGAATGACCCCGAGGCGGCCGCCGCGACGATCACCAACAACATGCGCAAGGTGATCATCGACGAACGTGCGATGAACCCCAGGTACTACGACAAGATGAGCGAGCTACTCGACGCCATCATCGAACAGCGCCGCCGGCAGGCCATCGACTACCAGGAATATCTGGCGAAACTGCTCGACGCCGCCAAAAGACTCGGCACCAAAGAATCCGACACCAAATACCCCGACTGGGCCGACAACGGCGCACGCCGCGCTCTGATCGATTTCGGATGGCCCGACCCGACGATGCCCATCCGGGTGGACACAGCAGTCTTGACGAGCAAGCCACACGACTGGGTTGGCAACACGATGAAGGAGAAGGTCGTCAAGAGGGCGATCAGCCGGACACTGCCTGATGACTTCGACCGGCTCGATGAACTGTTTGAACTGGTGAAGGCACGCGATGAGTACCACTAACGCCTACCTCACCATCCGCGGCATCGGCATCGATGTCGTCTACAAGGACATCAAGAACCTGCACATCGGTGTCTATCCACCGATGGGCCGCGTGCGCGTGGCCGCGCCGCGGCGGCTCGATGACGACCAGGTGCGCCTCGCTGTCATCCAACGGCTGCCGTGGATAAAACGCCAACGCGCGCAACTCCGTTCGACCGATCGGCAGTCTGAGCGCGAGATGGTTACCGGGGAGTCCCACTACGTCTGGGGTGTGCGCCGCCGGCTCAAAGTCGTTGAGCGGCCGGGCCGCGCCCACGTCGAGATCGATGGTGATCGGCTGATCCTGTATGTGTCGTCTGACCGTAACGCCGAGCAATGCCGCACCGTGCTCGACACCTGGTACCGGACGCAGTTGCGCGAGGCGATCCCCGGTTTGATCTCGACCTGGGAGGCAATGCTCGACACACGGGTGCCGGACTGGACTATCCGTCGCATGCGAACCAAGTGGGGAACTTGCAACCGCGAGACCCGGCGGCTAACGTTCAACGTCGAACTGGCCAAGAAACATCCGGATTGCTTGGAGTACATCGTCGTTCACGAGATGATGCACTACTTTGAACGCAACCATGGCGAACGATTCACCAAGCTCATGGATGACGCGATGCCCGAGTGGCGCTCCCGACGCGATCGGCTGAACGACGCTCCGCTGGCCGATGAGAAATGGGAGTAACGGTCCGGGGGTCGAACGGGGTGAGCCGGACTACTGGCAGTTTTCACACAATCCATCAACCAATAGATGCTGTTGGATGCGTATGAAGCAGCTCGTGCAGGTTCCTTCACGCGCGGCACGCCGATCGCAATTGCATCGCTTGCAGGCAGGACAGAAATGTTGGCCGCATTCATCGCACGGATAGCCTCGAACCGTCACGGTGCGGCCACAGCACGTGATCTGAGATGACGGCCTTCGGTCGAATTCCCGAGGTTGGTCGAGGTGGAGTTGTTCCGCGTCCCAGAGGTCGACGTCAGCGAGAATGGCGATGACGCGGTTGCCCTCACAGATTGCGTCCGCGTAGTAATCGCGCTCGGCGCCCCATGGCGCTCTCCAATACGTTCGTCGTGTCCAAGCATCTCCCGACCGCATATTTAGGAACGGGTGCCCGGTGGGGATGTCGTTGCCCGGCCACGGGAATACGTTCGGCCAACCTTCCTCCACGTCAGGTTTGACACTGGCGTAGTTCACGGTGGCGCTCGCTTTATCGACCAGAAGCACAGAACCACAGCAGGTAAGGCGCTTGGCCAACGCAATGGCACAGACCGGGCGGCTAGCATTACTGCGGGTATACATTTCGAGCACGTGAGCGGCACGGACGGGTCCTCGACCCACTTGAGAATCGATCAGCGACTCTGGTAACAGAAGACGCTGGGCGATTCTGTCACACAGCGTTTCGAGTATCCGTTGTGGTTCGTCTTGGTCGGCTATCCAGTCATACAGCTCGTCCTGCTGTTCGATGAGCCAGTGCGCGAGTTCGTGCGCGAGAGTGAAGTTCTCCCGCTTGCTCGAACTTGTTGGCGCATAGAGGATGACGCCGTCCTGAAGATACGAGACTCCATCGCAAGCCCCACCATCGGCTCGTCGTTGGGTGAGATGATCAACGGGTTGAACCTTCAGGTCCAAGTCCTCGCGAAGAGCTCCGATGGGGTCAGCGGCGAATCTACCGGCGGTGGACGTCCCTAGCGTTCCCAACGCTAGTTCCGTCGCACGATCAAGCTCCATGATTGGGATTCTGACCCTTCTCCATCGCGGCGATCAGCGCATCGAGAGATCGCAACATCTGCTCCTCATCCGGCCGATCACCGCGATGAACAGTGGCTAGCATGCGTGATTGCAGTGCCGACGAGGCGAACGCATGCGAGACACCTTCGAGCCGCGCCCACCGTCGCACCAGGCTCTCGAAGCGGGCGGACTGGATGACCGAAGCAAATGCTTGAGAACCTGCCGCAGAACCTCGGTCTGTCGTGAGTTGCTCTGGGAGGACGCCGATGACCTCGGCGATCGCCCTGATCAGTGCTGGCGCCACGTGGGGGGGCGCCTGGGTTTCCAATTGGAAGACGTCGCGGACAGCGATGTCCCAACCGCGAGTTCGCAGTCGCTCAGCGACATCGCTGGTCTTTAGTTTTGCCGTCTTTCGGGCGCGCGACATGGCGCGAGAGTCCAAGGCAACATGTGGGTCTGGGATCAGTCCGAGCGTGGCAGCGACCGGGTCGGCCTCTAATGGAGGTGCGCCGTGCCCTGCCTCCCACAACAGGTCTGCCACGTCCATAAGAGACGCGATCGCGGCGCGATCCGACTCGGGCGAGGCCGCAATGTCGGACTCAATGGCGTTGCGCGACTTGGATTCCAGGAAGTCCTGCAGAATTCTGTCGCGTTCTTCGTTTGTCATCTGCTCCCTCCTGTGAAATCCATAGCTTTCCTTAGTATCTGGATCGCCGCTGTGGCGATCTGACTGACGCGTGGTTGTGTCAGACCCATCTCTGTGGCTACGTCGGCTCGGGGACGGCCCCGCGCGACGTACTCCCATGCCACGTGGCGCTGTTGCTCGTTCAGCAGCGGAAAATGGCGAGTCACTCGTACTGCCAGCCGTTGCCGGTCGAGAACCTCATCGACGTCCTCGATATGAGAACTGGGGTCCGTGAAATCATGTTCCTCCGCAAGCTGCGGTCCGGCGTGACGGACTACGGCGGAGCCCAGGATGTCGAGCGCGCGCCGCTGCGTGGTCTTCACTAACACCGCTTCCCAGCTGGCGACTCCTGGTGGTGGTGTCTTCATCAGCGAGACCATTGCCGCTTGTACTGCGTCTTCCGCATGGTCGGCGAGCCCAGCTTCGCGCAGAACCTTAGCGGCGACCCTGTACATCGCGTCGCGATGCTTCTGGTACAGGGCCGCCCAGTCTGGATGACTGGGAGTCATCCGGTGTGCCCCGACGCGCATTCGGCGCTGTGGAACGCCATGCCCACCTCCTCATCCGGCCGCAACCTGAGCCAACTCGACTAGGCCCTGGCTCAACATGTAGTCGACGCAGCCGGTCAACGGGTTAGAAAATACGGGCAATGACCGGTAAAGGTGTGCGCCGCCGCGAATAGCCAGTCGACAAGTCGGGTGCTGGCTCGATCCTCGCGATCGCACCGGGCGGGTGGACGTTCCCTGAACGCCACCACGACGGAACTGCGGTTTTCCTGTCACCGCGACAGCCCGCGCTAACTCCGCTGTCCGCTGTATCGACTACAGAGTGAGGATATGCGCAGTTCGATCGCCGCGGCCTCATCGGGAAGGAGGTGAAGCATCATGGCGAAGAACACTGGGCGCGGCCACCGCGCAGGTGCGGTGAAGGGTCGCAGCGAATTCAAAGTTGGACAGACCTGGTTCAAGCGCGACACCACTACTGGACGAATCCTGAATGGCAGGGCGCACCAGCACAAGGGTGTGCGCAACGAGAAGTAGCGGTTCTCACCGGATGCGACTCGGTGCGGCCCCAACACCACTCGCTTTCCACCAGAGGAGGTATTTGACCATGGCGCTCAGCGATCTTGACCGCCGCATCTTATGGGTCCGTGCTGGAGGCCGCTGCACCCTCTGCAAGAAGTATCTCCTTGAGGGCGGTCTCAGCAGCAGCGAAGTCCCACTTGGGGAAGGCGCACACATCGTCGGAGCGGTCGACTCCGTGAAGTCGCCACGCGGTCGCGACCCACTTCCCGGTGAGCAGCGGGACGCCGTCGACAACATCATGCTGGCGTGCTCGGGATGCCATACCGAGATCGATCAGCAAAAGGTTGCCGGACTGTTTGACGTAGCTTTCCTCCGCTGTCGCAAGCGCGAACACGAGGCCGACATCCGCATGCAAACCGACCTTCTAAAGGACAAGCGCACCGCAATTGTGCGCATGGCCGGCGACATCCGCGGTGACGTCATGCAACTCCCCAGGGTTGCCGCCGCTGAGGCCGTGATCCGGCATTCACAACGATTCCCTCACTTCCTGGAGTCCTACGACCGTCAAGGTGTGGAGATCGATCTGCAGAGGCTGCCGGGCGAGCACCCTCTAACCCCCAACTACTACAAACTGGCCACCGCAACGATCGACCGCGCCGTTGACTTCCAAGTACTGCCGGGGATCGTTAATGGCGATATTTCCCATCTCAGCGTGTTTGCAATCGCCCGTCTGCCACTGTTGATCTACCTTGGGTCGAAACTCGATGACGGGTCGCCCGTGGAGATCTACCAACGCCACCGGTACACCGATTCCTGGATTTGGCCTCAAATCGACGACCCAGGTACCGATTTCAACGTATTGCTCATCGATGGCGGTGATTCCGCCACAGCGGGTGTCCTCATTACCAATCTGTCCGGGACAACGCCACCCCACGACCTCCGCGGTCACCTCGGGTACATGCCCACGTGGACTCTGGCGCCTACGGGCGAACCTGGCGAGGACATCTTCGCCCACCCCGCTGTCCTCACCCGATTCACCACTGCGGTGCGCGCCTTCTTCACCAACCTTGAAGCGACACACAAACAGTTGCGCACCCTGCATCTGTTCGGGGCACTGCCATTGTCGGGTGCGGTCACTTTCGGGCGCATCCTCAAGTCCAGCGACCTGCGACCGACGATCATCACCTACGACCGTGCCGGCGAGGGCTATCGCCGGGCCCTGGAGGTTTAGCCCATGCCCACCGACTTCGACGCCCACTTCCACGCCTTCCTCGACAGCGCCGTCAACCTGAAGTCCTACCGTCTCGACCAGCTGGACGCACGCGTTACCGCAATCACCAACGCGTTCAAGAAGGATGCCGACATGGGCCCGCGGTACAAGGAACACCTGCCGCAGGGGTCGTGGGCGCACAAGACGATCATCAATCCTGTCACCGATTACGACGAGTTCGACGCCGACATCCTGCTGCACTTGGAGAACGTTCCGGACTGGAACGACAACCCCAAGATGTACCTTCAGCAGGTCCGCGCCGCTTTCAAGCGCAGCAACCTCTACAAAGACAAGCTGGTACGGAAGAACCGGTGTGTGCGCATCTCCTACGCCAACGACTGCCACGTTGATGTCGTGCCGGCGATCACCTTGGAGAATGGCAATCAAGTCATTATCTGCTACCACGACAACGTATTCGAAGACACCAGCCCTGTCGGATTCGCCGACTGGATAAAAGAACGCGATGACATCAGCGGTAGTCAACTGCGCCGAATCATTCGATTGCTCAAGTGGTTACGAGACTTCAAGAATACGTTCAGCTGCCCCTCGGTCATCCTGACCGTGATGCTCGGCGGTCGTGTCCAGTTCTGGGACAAGCAAAATGCCTACTCTGATATACCTAACGCCCTGGTACATTTGCTGGAGGCACTGGACACCTGGCTGGCTACCTATTCCGGAAGCCCACCACTGGACGATCCGAGCTGCCCGGGGGTCAATTTCAGCCACCGCTGGGATGATCCAGTGATCATCGCCAACTTCAAAGCGAAGATCTCTAACTACAGTTTGTGGGCCCGCGAAGCCTACGACCTTCAGGGTATCGACGATGCGGCCGCACTGACTGCGTGGCAGAAATTGTTTGGGTCCGAGTTCGCTGCCGACGAGGTCAAAGCCGCCCGCAACGACATTGTCGCAGCAAAGGCAAGCCGAGAGCTTGCCTCGCGTGTCACTGTCGTGCCGCCGGCGGACATCGCACCCGACGAAGAATTCATCCAGAGCCGGTACCAGGTAGGCCCAGCGCAGTACAGCGCCACCATCGAGGCGAGTGTGATGGGTTCACCTCGCAACAGCTTTCTGAGAAAGCAACGGGTAGTCGCCAAGAGTCGACGGCTGCAGTTCCATTTACACACTGACGCACCCGAACCGTATGACGTGATGTGGAAAGTCCGAAACCACGGAACTGAAGCCGCCCGCGTGCCCGGTGGGCTACGGGGGCAGATCCGTGTCGGCGGAAGCAAGGGCCGCAACGTGCACGACGAATCAACGCTCTACCGTGGTTCCCACTACGTGGAGGCGTATGTGGTGCGTCATGGCGTGGTAGTCGCCAGTGACCACCACACCGTTACGATTGAATAGTCAGACGAAACACCTTCCCTCGGAACCGAACCGTCCCATCAGGCCTGACCGACGTTCCCCCACCGTGTGGTGCGCCGAATGATCTGCTCGCCGTCTACAACACGCCGAAACAATGTACGGAACCGCCCTACGGGGTGGACTGGAAGGCTCCAAAGATACCGTCAGCCAAGGACAAGAACGCCGCTTCGCAGTGACAGACAGCTGTGGTCTCAATAGAATCTCCGAGAACGCCGACGTCGTCCCCGAGCCCGTGGCAGGCGACACTCATCGGTGAAAGGCGTAATTCGCTCTTCCCGGACTGATCGCCAATAGTCAGCAACGGTGAGGTGGGCCCACTGGAGTGGTCCAAGTTGTAATGGGAGTTTGTTGCCCGATACCCTGGCGCGAACCTGACCCGCGCGAACATGGCCAACCCCCTGCGAAGCGACGGGCCCTGCGCACGCGCTGTGACCAATCGGAGGGCTCCGAACCACGGGCGGTCTATGCCCCTCCCAATCGGTAGGGGACCATTGATAGGGCCACGTTTTCCTGAACAGCGTATGCGGCGACGTCGAGCGAAGCGATGTGCACGTCGCGACGGAGCCGTTGCAGGATTGACCACGAAATAGGTGCGGTGGCGAGCGCTCTCGTGAGGGTGCGATGTACGCGCTCGTCGATCGGCCGCTGCTGCAGATCTCGGTAGGTTTGTCCCTTATGGGTGACACTTACCCAGCCGACTCCCTGCTCAGCTGCAAACCGTTGGCCTGCAAAGTATTTGATGCGACTGTCGGTTAGGGCCATTTGCCACAGCGGCTTGATCTCGATGAGCAGGGAGCGTCCGTCATCCAGCGTAAGCAGTAGGTCAGGGAAATAGGTCCGGCGGCCATCTGCGCCCAGGTAGGGGATTTCGCATGGCTGTTCCTGGTAGGCCACCGCTCTGGTGCTTCGCTCGACGATAGTTAGGACAGCCTCTTCGATGCGGGACTCGAAATAGACTGCCCTGCCTAGTTTGTCCGAGTAGAACGAGCGGTCTTCGATACGGGGTCTGCGAGAGCCACCGGTCGGCATGCGGCGGCGCTCGCAGGGGCTGTTGAGCGTGCACGGTGTGTCGCTTGCTGGCCATACCGCGTCACGCATCCACCGATCGACGATCGCATCGGCTTTGCCCTGCAGTCGCTCGGCGCGAGCCTCCTGGCGAAACTGCTCGCGTCGTCTCTCCCGTCGACGGATAAGGTGCTGACTGGCCAGCTCTCCAATGTTGGCGGCCCGTTCGACCGAGTACCCGGCCATCTGGCACAAGGCTTTCACCAACCAGACTGGCTGGCATCGGAATTCCCCGTCGACCGCATCGATGAGACGCTCCGCCAACGAGTCGTCCGTGTCGGCGAACTGGTTGATAGCCGCGCCTAGCACCGTGTGCCGCCAGCGACCGCCGATAAGCGTCAAGGCCTGTGCTTCCAACTGGCGGACCCGTTCGCGGGACACACCCAACTGATCGCCGATTGACTGCAGGGTGGTCGACCCGTGAGCGAGACCCAACAGGCAGAACATGACGAACCGCAGGCGTTCGTCAGTAAGTTCGCCGACCGCATAAGCGACGAGCGGACCCAACTCAACAACGTCACTGTCGAGCAGCGCCGGTGGTTCCGAGTCGATAAGCTCACGGTCGAGCGGTGGCGGTGGCGGTGGTTTCGGTCTCGGCCGTTGAGCCCGGGGGCGGTTTTCCCGCGGCGCAGCTTTGTACAGCGCCCACCAATCGCGTTCGCCAGCCGACGGCGAGGCGAGTAGTTCCTGTCGCAGCAGACCCCATGGTTGGCCTCCGCCGGGCGGCCGGCAGGCGAGGGGGATCAGTCGGTTCGCAACGGAGCAGAGGGCACCTTGCGAGCGGCCCAGCTGACGGGCGATCTCTGCCCGATGAGTATCAGCACGAATGTATTCGATGAGTGCAGCAACTTCCTCGGGGGTCCATTTCGCCCCAGTCCTGTCGCCCGACATCCCTCCAAGCTAGACGCACCCACTGACACGATGGCAAAACCACCTCGTAGCCACCCAGCTCGTGCAGATGTCTGCTTGACAGCGTGAAGCGCCTTTTCCGCCTGCAGAGTGGCGCGAGACCGGAGCGTCTCGATTCCTGTCTCGAAACCGGGATCGCCTGAATCCGCTGCCCGTGGAAACAAGCAGGCACTGCGTGCTGGCACTGGCCACGTCTCCCGCCGCGTGCCACACAGTAGCGCCAGCCGCGAGTAGCAAGTGGTACGCAGTTTGAGGAACTACGGTGGCCCTTCTTCAGCCTGGTCGCGTGATACTTACGCTGTCACGACGGTGTCACAAGTCCCCGAAATTTCGGTGGACTTTCCTGGACTCGCCCGGATGAGTTTCCCAAGCTAGTAGGCCTTCAACGGACTCTTGGGGACGCATGAGGACGGTCTTCAAGCGCCTTGTAAGCGAAAGGTCGTCAGTTCAATCCTGACAGGAGGCTCCACACGAAATTGCAGCAGTTCTGGCTGACCCGGATATCCGAAACCCTGATATCCCACATAGGGAATTCCCCACTGAACGAA
>JAHZJB010000109.1 GCA_022601135.1 Actinomycetes bacterium
CCCTGGATGGCACAAGGCTGCCGCGCAGCGGAATGGGATGCCCAAACCGAACCGATACGCTGGAGGAGTGCCTGGCATCGCCTATCTCGGTCCCGAGGGAACGTTCACCGAGGCTGCCCTGCATGCCATCGTCGCCGACGACCTGATACCGGCGACCGGTGCCAACTTTGCCGTCGACGGGCACGTGACACCCATCGCCGCCGACAGTGCCGCCGCCGCGTTGGCGGCCGTGCGCTGCGGGGACGCGGACTTCGCCTGCGTCCCGATCGAGAACTCGATCGACGGATCGGTGTTGTCGACGTTGGACAACCTAGCTACCGGGACGCCGCTGCAGATTTTCGCCGAGTTGACGCTCGACGTGTCCTTCACCATCGCCGTCCGGCCTGGAATCACCGCTGCGGACGTGCGCACCGTCGCTGCGTTTCCCGTCGCTGCCGCCCAGGTCAGGCACTGGCTGACCGAGCATCTTCCGAACGCGCAACTGGTTCCGGCCAATTCGAATGCTGCGGCGGCGCAAGACGTGGCCGCCGGTACGGCGGACGCCGCGGTGAGCACCGCGCTGGCCGTCCGGCGTTACGACCTGGCGGCGCTGGCGATGGACGTCGTCGACGAGCCGAATGCCCGTACCCGGTTCGTCCTCGCCGGGTGCCCGGCCCCGCCACCGAAGAGCACGGGATCGGACCGTACCTCGGTGGTGCTGAGGTTGGACAATGCGCCCGGGGCGCTGGCCTCGGCGATGACCGAGCTGGCCGTCCGCGGCATCGATCTCACCCGAATCGAATCCAGGCCGACCCGCACCGAACTCGGCACGTATGTGTTCTTCCTCGACTTCGTTGGGCACATCGACGATGACTCGGTTGCCGAGGCACTGCGCGCGCTGCACCGCCGCTGCGCCGATGTGCGCTATCTGGGCTCCTGGCCGACCGGGGACCCACTGGGGGCCCCGCCGCCGCGGACGGACGAGGCCCAGGCCTGGCTGAAGCGTCTGCGCGAGGGCGGACAGTGAGCGGGCGGTTGGTGCTGCTGCGGCACGGGCAGACACACGGCAACGTCGAACGTCGCCTGGACACTCGACCTCCGGGTGCCGAGCTGACCGAACTCGGTCGTCAACAGGCCCGAATGTTCGCCCGCACACTGGTGAGACCGCCCGCCGTGATCGCACATTCGATCGCCACCAGGTCCGCGCAGACCGCCGTGGAAATCCGGGAAGCAATCAGCACGGGACTCGGCACGGTCGCGATCCGGGTCCACGAGCTCGAAGGCATACACGAGGTCCAGGTCGGTGACTTGGAGAACCGTAGCGACGAGGACGCGCACGAACATTTCAAGACGATCTATCGGCGCTGGCATGGTGGGGAACACGGGCTCACCTTGCCTGGCGGCGAGACCGCGCAGCACGTGCTGGACCGCTACCTGCCGGTGCTGCATCGACTCCGGGTGCGCTACTTGGACGACGACGGATTCGACGGCGACATCGTCGTCGTCAGCCATGGTGCGGCGATCCGGCTCGTCTCGGCCGTGTTGGCCGGCGTCGACGCCGGCTTCGCCATCGAACATCACCTGGCGAACACCGAGTCAGTTGTGCTGGCCCCGATCACCGATGGCCGATGGAGCTGCGTGCGGTGGGGAACCCAGTCGCCGCCGTTCCGAAGTAATCCGGCCGTGACGCCCGCCGGAGATGAAGTTCGCTCAGCCAACCCGATGGGGTGACGGGCGCCACCGCACCTCCGGTCAGAGGAGCGCGGCGACGAACGCGGCGGCCTCCTCGTTGTAGGGCGGCATGTCGTAGTTGTTGTGGGCTTGGCGATCGCGGCCACCGGACGTGCAGATCGGATCGCCGTCGCTGCACAGATCGATCGCGCGTCCCACGAACAGGCCGGACGTGGACAGCGGCGTCCCGAACCGGACCGCCGGATTGCCGAACACCGCGACTGCTGCAACCTTGCCGGTGCTCTTGGGCGGCAACGGCGGCGCTGAGCCCATGTTGCCGATTCGGCTGCCAACCGGGGCCACCCCGGCGAGCATCGACATGACGGCTGCGCCCTGGGAGAAGCCGCCGAGCACCAGCCGGGTCGCCGGACACTGCTCGGAGAGGGTGTCGATCTGATCTTTGGCGTCGTAAGCTCCGCGCGCTGTGGTCAGAAAGTTGACGCTAGCGGGGTAATCGACCGGGTAGGTGGCGAGGCTGCGTCCGTCCAGCAGGGGGCTCAGTGCCTCGGCGAATGCTTGCCCGACGCGGCCGATGCCCGGCGGCTCGCCGGTGCCGCGCGCGAAGATGATCCCGACGTCGGGGCACGACACCGCCCGCGCGGGGACGGCAACGCCCAGGAGTGCCGATGATGCCGCCACGGCCGCCAGCGCCAGCATCAGCAACGCCCGCCCGGAAGAACGGACTCGTGTCCGCATCCGCCGGTCGGTCATCTGGGCGTCGTCCGGGCCAGGCGGTGGTCGTCCCAGGAGGCTTCGTCGTCGAGGGACTCGAGGAATCGGCCCGTGGCGTCGGCCGACCCGATGCGATACCGGGGAAGCGCGCTCTGGGTGCGTTGCAGCCAGGCGAGCATTCCCTCCCGCACCGCACACCTGAGGTCGAACAGCGCACCGGAATCGTGGGCGCTGACCAGTATCCGCACCCGCACACACCCGCCGACCGCGTCGATGACCTGCACCATGCTGCTGCGGCCGTCCCACAGGTCGCTCGTGGCAAGAAGTCGGTCCACTTCGGCGCGCATTTGGTCGAGCGACACGGTGAAGTCCACGTCGAACTCGACGGTCCCCAAGAGTTCGGTCGCGTTGCGGGTCCAGTTCTCGAAGGGTTTGGTGGTGAAGTACGTGCTCGGCAGGACCAACCGGCGCTGATCCCAGATTTTGACCACCACGTAGGTCAGGGTGATTTCCTCGATGTGGCCCCACTCGTCCTCCAGCACGACGACATCGCCGACCCGGATCGCGCCGGAGAACGCGATCTGCAAGCCGGCGAACACCGCTCCCAGTGAGGTCTGCGCCGCCAATCCGGCCACCACCGAGAGCACGCCCGCCGAGGCGAACAGCGTGGTGCCGATGTTGGACAAGCCCGGGAACGTCATCAGGATGACGGCAAGGCCGAGCACCACGACGACGGCGGTCGCCAGTCGCTGCAGCACGGTGACCTGGGTTCTAACCCTCCGCAGCCGTCGGTCACAATGGGCGATCTCCGCGTCGCCGCCGCCGAAGCTCGCAATGGTGCGCCGCTCCAGGACCTTGAGCAGGCTGATGGCCAGCCACGTCAGCGTCGCGATCTCCAGGATCAACAGGGCGTGATCGACCCAGCCGCGCCAGGCGTCTTCCGCCGGATCCGACGTTTGGTACACCGCCACTGTTGCGGCGGCCACCATCAAGCTCGCTAGGACCGCCGGGCGAGCCTGCTGCAGAACTTCCCGCGAGACCGAACGACGGCGGCTCAACCGGCGCAACAACCAGAACAGCAGCATCCCTGCCGCATAAGCAACGGCTATGGCGAGCACCGCGCAGATTGCCGTGAGGGCAAGGTCGGTTGCGGATTCCAGCTTTTCTCCTTTGGACATACCTGTTCGGCTCTAACTTCTTGGGGTCACGGTCGCAGACCACGGTAGCGACATCGCCCGCCCTGTCAAAAGCCGAGGAACATCGCACGCTACTGGCCGCGCCGGGGAGTCGGCTACGCCCAACCCAATTCGTGCAGCCGCTCGTCATCGATGCCGAAGTGATGGGCGATCTCGTGGATCACCGTGATGGCCACCTCGTCCACGACCTCGGCCTCGCTGTCGCACATATCCAGCAGCGCCTCGCGATAGATCGTGATCGTATCGGGCAGCGAGCCGCCGTACCACGAATCACGTTCGGTCAAGGCGATGCCCTCGTAGAGGCCGAGCAGCTGAGAGTCCTCGGCGTTGCGATCCTGAACAAGGATCACGACGTTGTCGATCGCCGAGGCCAGCTCAGTCGGAAGGAGGTCGAGAGCGTCGCCGACCAACTCGTCGAACCGTTGCGGGGCCATCCGCACGGCCATGGGTCAGATACCCGGTGGGGGCGTACCCGGTGGGGGCGGGGGCAGACCCGGCGGTGGCGGTGGCGGGGGCGGCGGTAGACCCGGCGGCGGCGGGGGCGGCGGTAGACCCGGCGGTGGCGGGGGCGGCGGCAGTGGGGGACCGTTGAGGAATACGTTGCCGCTGGGTGGCGGCGCCGGCGGAGGTGCCTGCTCGGCAGGCGGGGCGCTGTGGACAGCGGGCTGCTGCGGCATGTGCTGCGTTTGGTTGCCTTGGCTGTCGTTGTTGGTCGTCGCGGTCGACGGCGAGCCGCTCGACGATGAGCCCGTCGACGGTGACGACGTGCTGATCGAGAAATCGGGCATCGGGATCGGCTGTGGGTTGAGGCGCTCTTCGGGAATGGCCGGCGGCGGGACGGGCGGCCGGCCGTTGATCAACAGTGGGCCCTTGGCACTGTTCAGCAGCGTCGACCACCCGCCGTTGCCGAGCGTCGACCCGATGCTGCACGACACCTGATGGCTGCCCGCAGCCCAGCTTGGCAACGAAACGGTGCTGTAGATGAGCGTCAGTGTGGTGTCCCGGAGCTGGATCGGGGCAAGGTAGGCCTCCGTCATCCGGGTGCACGCGTCTTTGATGAAGGTGTCCTGTTCGGGCTCGGGAGGAAGTGCGCCGGGGAACTTCTCGGCGAGGTTCACCGCACCCGTCACCTCCATGGCGTGCGGAGTGGTGCAGTCGACGGGGATGTCTGTGGGCTGGTTGGTAGCCGGGTCGATTCCCAGGCAGGTTCCGGCCGCCCACACCTTGGACTGGTCGATCTCGGCGACCTTGCCGGCAAAGGCCAACTGCTGATTGTTGGCGCCGGGCAGCTGCAGACCACACAGCATCCGGCGCTCTCCCGACTGTTTCCAGGCCTTGTCGCCGGACCACAACATGCTGACGGTGAACCGGCTGTTGGGATCGAAGCGCGCACCCAGGTAGCGCTTTACCGCCGCCGCGCACTGTTCCTGGCTGATCTGCTGGATTCGTGCCGCGGACGGGGGCGCCGCGTCGGGCCCGTACTCGCTGCCCGGGAAGGTCCGCATATCCACCGACTCGGCGACCTCGAACCGGTGCTCCTCGGAGCAGTCGACGATCTCGGCGGCATCGGGTGTGCGGTCCGGCCAGTTGAGGCAGTTGCCACTCTGGGCGTGGTCGAAGGTGTCGTTGCCCCGCGGCCCGAGTGACACCGCGTTGGCGGTGCGGCTGCTGGGGCGGTCGGATTGGGGCAGCGCGGTGAGTACGCCGGCGATCAGCAGACCGCCGAGGGCGGTGAGCACCAGCGCGCGACGGGTCGACTTGGCCGGAGGGCTCCGCCACCAACCAGTAACGGCCGGCGTCGAGCCTTCCTCTGGGTTTTCCGGTGCCTGCGACATCCGCTCCATTGTGACAGGCGTTTGGGGTGCTGTGACGAATGATGCGGTTGTTGCGTTATGCGGTTGTGTCGATCACGCCCAAGACCACGTAGGGTCTTGCGCGTGATCGACCTGAAGGTGCTGCGCGAAAACCCTGCGGTCGTGCGTGCATCCCAACAGGCCCGCGGTGAGGATCCGGGGCTCGTCGACATGCTCGTTGCGGCAGACGCGGCCAGGCGAACGGCCATTTCGGCCGCCGACACCCTCCGGGCCGAACAGAAAGCGGCCAGCAAGCTGATCGGCAAGGCCGCGCCCGACCAGCGTGCCGCCCTGCTGGCTGAAGCCAAGGGGCTGGCCGAACGCGTCAAGGTGGCCGATTCGGCTCGGGCCGACGCCGAGACGTCCTTCACGGCAGCCCACCTGGCGATCTCGAACGTCATCATCGACGGCGTACCGGCGGGTGGAGAAGACGATTTCGTCGTGTTGGACACCGTGGGTGAGCCGCCGGCCATCGAGAACCCCAAGGACCATCTCGAGCTGGGTGAATCGTTGGGGCTGATCGACATGGAGCGGGGGGCGAAGGTCGCGGGTTCCCGGTTCTACTTCCTCACCGGGCCCGGGGCGTTACTGCAGCTCGGACTGTTCCAGCTCGCCGTGCGGGTCGCCGTGGACAACGGCTTCACCCTGGTCATCCCGCCGGTGCTGGTTCGTCCCGACGTGATGGCGGGCACGGGGTTTCTGGGCGCCCACGCCGACGAGGTCTACCGGGTGGAGGCCGATGACCTGTACCTCGTCGGCACCTCGGAAGTGCCGCTGGCCGGCTTCCACGCCGGAGAGATCCTGGACCTTTCGCAGGGACCGAAGCGTTATGTGGGCTGGTCGTCCTGCTTCCGGCGGGAGGCAGGCAGTTACGGCAAGGACACCCGGGGAATCATCCGGGTGCACCAGTTCGACAAGGTCGAAGGGTTCGTCTACTGCAGGCCCGAGGACGCTGAGGCCGAGCATGACCGGCTGCTCGGTTGGCAGCGCGAAATGCTCGCCCATATCGAGGTGCCCTACCGGGTGATCGATATCGCCGCCGGGGACCTCGGATCCTCGGCGGCGCGAAAATACGACTGTGAGGCGTGGGTGCCGACGCAGCGCACCTATCGGGAGCTGACCTCGACGTCGAACTGTACGACGTTCCAGGCGCGTCGGCTGGCGGTGCGCCATCGGGACGAGGACGGCAAGCCGCAGATGGCCGCGACGCTGAACGGCACGCTGGCGACCACCCGCTGGCTGGTCGCGATTCTGGAGAATCATCAGCAGCCGGATGGGAGTGTGCGCGTCCCGGAGTCGCTGGTGCCCTACGTCGGGACCTCGGTGCTCGAACCCGGAAGGAAACCATGACTGAGCTGGCCATGATCGAATTGGACGACGACGAACTGCGGACCTGGTTCGGATTCGGTGTGGCCGGCAACTTTGCCGGCCATCTGGAGCAGGCTGGCGAAGCCGCCGACTTCGTGAACGTGGCCTCTGCGGGGGCCGCCCCCAAGGGCATCTTCCCGTGGTACGCCCCGGGGCTGGACGGCTTCCTCGGCGGGTTCCCGCTGTCGCACGATGCCATCGAGCTTCCCCACAGTGACACCCCCCTCAACCTGCAGATCGAGCCCGAGGTCGGGCTGGCCTGCCAGGTCAAGTGGGCCGGCGACACTGTGGCGTCGTTGCAGCCGTTCGCTCTCGGGGCCTTCAACGACTGCTCGATCAGGCGTCCGAACGCGTCCAAGATAAGCCACAAGAAGAATTGGGGTCCGGCGTCGAAAGGGGTGGCGCGGCAGTTCTTCGACATCGGCGATCTCACCCCCGACGGTCCCACCGCCACGCTGCGGCTGCTCTGTCACCTGCGCACCGGCGACGGCCAGTTGCACGAGTACGGCGTCGACAGCCCGTTGCTGGGCTATTCCTACTACGGCGAGGTCCTGCTGGACTGGATTGTCGACCGGCTGGCGAACCAGAAAGGGTCGCCGGACACGCCGCTCGAGGACGTCGGGGCGTTGATGGTTGCCAGTGGGCACCCGACGAAACTGCTCATCGGTATCGGCGCCACCAGATACACCGCGCTGGGCGAGTCGACATACCTGCAGGCCGGCGACGAAGCCGTCGTGCGCGTGTATGACACCGCAAGTGCGGCGCACTCCGAATTGCGCCAGACAGTCTCGTGAGCCGTTCGGTGCCGACGGTCTAGCTGGATTCCTCCAGCAGTTCAGAGAGCAGTTCGGCAAATTGCTTCGGATGCTCGGGGGTGCACGCCGGATCGGGGTACGTTCCGGCCACATCGAGGGTGACCAGGGTCGACTTCAACGGCCGCCGCACATCCAATGGCAGCCAACGCCGCAGATCCGAACTACCCCAGATGCGGAACCGCTGCACGAACAGTCCCAGTGGGCTGACGTGGTAACCGCGGATGTCGCGAAGCCGGATGATTTTCGAGGTGCCCGACGGGAAGTGGTAGCGGCGCAGTGTAAGTGCCTCCTGATCCAGTTGGATCAGGCCGTCGTCGTAATATCGCGGCGGCGCGCTCACAGCTTCTCCGACCGCAGTTCATGGCCCCGGGACGTCAGGCACCGACCGTTCTCCAAATTCCACTGCCACCCGTGCAGGTTGCACGTCAGGGTGGTGCCCTCGACCACGCCGAACTTCGACAGATCGGCTTTCAAATGTGGACAACGACGCTGAATCTCCCAGCCGTCCAATGTAATCGACGCGGAATCGTCGTGCGTCTCGGCGAACCAGCCGTCGGCGTAAGCAATCCGCTCGTCGGTCAGACATTTGAAGAAGGTGTAGAGGTACTCGTTGTAGCCCCCGACCCGCCAGGCCTTGAATCGGGTGGACAGAAATATCGTGTTCACCCAGTCGGGCTCCCGATCCCGAAGGACCGTGCGCACGAGCGCAGGCTCGATCGCGAAGCCGTAGCGGAATTTCTCGTCCGGAATCGCCTCACGTACAGCACGTTTCGGAAAATCCAGCACCACTGTTTCGAAATTCTCTCCGTCCCCGATGCGCATCTCGACCGGGTACCCGATGCCGTCGCAGATCTGATTGCTGGCCAGCATGATCGGTTCGAACAACGCTCGTAGCGGTTCCAGCAGCGGTTCGCCGGATTCGCCTGCCCAGCCGGCCTTCTCGGCGGCCAGGACCGGCGCCATCCGATCGGCGTAGGCGGAGATGTAGTCGGCTTTGCCGGTGGTGAAGATCGAACGGACGTCGTCGTCCGGAAGCGGGTGGGTGAGCGAATTCATTTGTGAACCGACGAAATCGGCGGTCGATCCGGGAATCATCAGCAGGCCGCCATGGTGCCCGTGTTCCTGCATCTGCTCAAGGAAGACCACCTGGTCGGGAAAGATGTTGGCCGGATCGCTTTGGTCGTCGTTGAGGCTGCGAAGCTCGTCGTCGAGGAAACAGGGCGGGCCCGCCGATGGGATAACCCAGGTCGCCCCGACCTGTGCGATGTACTGCCGGCAGCGATCCATTTGGCGCTGGCGTTTCTGAACCCCGAATGCCGCCTTGGCTCGGTCGGGCATGTCGTAGACCATCGGAAACCAGATCGCTCCCGAGTACTGCAGCATGTGGATATCGACCCGACCGAATTCGGCTTGCAGGACGTCGAGGTCCACCGGCCGCGCGTCGTTCATGTCGAACATGGTGGTGACACCGTCGGAGACCACCAGGCCGGAGTCTCCGATCGGGCCGTCGGCCGGTGCGCGCAGAGCGATGATCATCACATCCAGATCGCCCTTGGGCCCACTCACTCGATGCTTGACCGAGTCGGTCGTTTCGAAGAACCGGTGGAAGCCCAGCTTCTCGAGCTCACGCCGCAGGTCGGGCACGGGGAAATCGGGTAGCAGGACTACGGCGTCCTTGTTGACGTGCTCGCGCAGGTTCTGCGGGTCGAAATGGTCCTTGTGCAGGTGGGACACATAGAGGTAGTCCACATCGCCGAGGGCGGCCCAGTCCAGCCCGCTGTTGTCGGGGAACGGGAACCACGAGGCGAAGTACGCCGGGTTGACCCACGGATCGCACAAAATGCTTCCGGACTGGGTATCGATGCGGAAACCGGCGTGCCCGATGCTTGTGACCTGCACAGACATCCCCTCTGTTGGCTGTTTGTTCGTCGATCAGCTTAGCGGGGCCCGATGGGCCCGTCGTTGCGGCGAACGCGGTAGTCCGTGATGCGCTCGCAGATGCCGGCCGGCGCACTACGCTGGCAGCTGTGGAACCGGTATACGGCACAGTCATCCAGCTCGCGCGGCTGGCCTGGCGAATCCAGGGCTTGAAGTTCACCGTCACCGGGGTGGAGAACCTGCCGCGCACCGGTGGGGCGGTGATCGCAATCAACCACACCAGCTACTTCGACTTCACCTTCGCCGGACTGCCTGCCTATCGACAGCACCTAGGGCGCAAAGTGCGGTTCATGGCCAAGAAAGAGGTGTTCGATCACAAGCTGACCGGCCCGATCATGCGCAGTCTGCGTCACATTGAGGTCGACCGAAACGACGGCTCGGCCTCCTATGCGGAGGCCTGCCGCAAGCTCGCCGACGGCGAGTTCGTCGGTGTCTACCCGGAGGCCACGATCAGCCGGAGTTTCGAGATCAAACAGTTCAAGTCGGGCGCCGCACGCATGGCGATCGCTGCTGGGGTCCCGATCGTGCCGCACATCGTGTGGGGAGCCCAGCGCATCTGGACCAAGGGTCATCCGAAGAAGCTGGGGCGCCCGAAGGTTCCCATCTCGATTGCGGTGGGCAGGCCCATCGAACCGACGCTGCCCGCTGCCGAGCTGACCGCACTGCTGCATTCCCGCATGCAAAACCTGCTCGAACAGGTTCAGGACGATTACGGTGCACATCCGCCGGGCGAGTTCTGGGTGCCCCACCGGCTGGGTGGCGGCGCTCCCACACTGGCAGAGGCCAACCGGATGGACGCCGACGAAGCGGCCGCCAAGGCTGCGCGGCGCGCCGCGGCTCCCCAACCGGACAACGGATCTGCCGAGACGCCGGGTTAGGCCAGATGGAACCGGTTTTCCGCACGCTGGAAATCGCGGCGAAACTGGCCGTCAGGTCCACTGGTGCACAGATCACGTATCAGGGGCTGGACCGCATCCCCGCCGTCGGCGGCGCGGTGGCCGCGATCAACCACACCGGCTACCTCGATTTCCTGCCCGCCGCGTTGGCCGCCAACCGCCGCAGGCGCCGCATGCGCTTCATGATCAAGGCGGAGATGAGCCAGGTGAAGCCGGTCGGCTGGTTGATCCGCCACACCGGAACGATCACCGTGGACCGGCAGGCCGGTGCCGGGGCCTACGCCGCCGCGGTGGATGCGCTGCGCGGCGGCGAGCTGGTCGGCGTGTATCCGGAAGCAACCATCAGCCGGAGTTTCGAGCTCAAAGAGTTCAAGACCGGCGCGGCGCGGATGGCGCTGGAAGCGGGAGTGCCCATCGTGCCGGTGATCGTGTGGGGAGCGCAGCGCGTGTGGACCAAGGACCATCCGAGGGCACTGGGACGCAACAAGTTACCTATCACGGTCTCGGTCGGCGAGGCGATCGCGCCGAACGGCACAGTCGCCGAGGTTTCCGCGGCGATGCGATCGGAGATGACCGAGTTGCTACACGCTGCGCAGGACGGCTATCCGCAGCCGGCAGGGGCGTTCTGGCTGCCCCGACGGCTCGGCGGCGTCGCGCCGACCCCCGCCGAGGCGACCCGTCTCGATGAGGCGGAGCTGGCTGAGCGGGCCCGCCGGAGGGGTGATACCCCGTGATGCCCGCCGCGCCCGGGCCCGGTCAGAAACCGGCTCTCATCGCCACTGATGTCGATGGAACGCTGCTGGACGATGACGAGAAGATCAGCCCCAGAACCCGGGCCGCGGTGCGCGCCGCCGTGGACGGGGGAACCCAGTTCGTGCTGGCCACCGGCCGCCCGCCGCGATGGGTCAGGCCCATCGTCGACCAGTTGGGTTTTGCGCCGATGGCGGTGTGCGCCAACGGCGCGGTGATCTACGACCCATCGACGGATCGGATCCTCTCGGTGCGCACGCTGTCGACCGATGTTCTCGGCGAACTTGCCGAGATCGCCACCCGGGTGATCCCCGGGGCTGGTTTGGCCGTCGAGCGGGTGGGTCGCAGCGCTCACGACGCGGCCACCCCGCAGTTCGTCAGCTCTCCGGGGTACGAGCACGCGTGGCTCAATCCCGACAACACCGAGGTTTCCCTTGCAGACCTGCTCAGCGCACCCGCGGTCAAGCTGCTGATCCGCAAGTCGGGTGTGCGTAGCGCGGACATGGCCGCCGAACTGGCCCAGCACATCGGAATCGTGGGTGACATCACCTACTCCACCAACAACGGCCTGGTCGAGATCATGCCGCTTGGGGTGAGCAAGGCTACCGGCGTCGAGGAGGTGGCGCGCCCGCAGCGAATCACCGCGACCGAGGTGGTGGCGTTCGGCGACATGCCCAATGACGTGCCGATGCTGAGCTGGTCGGGCCTAGGCGTGGCGATGGGTAACGCGCATCCCGACGCGATCACCGCCGCTGACGAGGTGACGGCCACCAACGTCAAAGACGGTGTGGCGCGGGTGCTCGAGCGGTGGTGGCTGTAGGGCCGCGGTGGTGCGGCGGCAGGTCAGACCGGGTTGATCGGCGGGGTGAAGCGCTCCAGCTGGATTGGAGCCACATCGGCTGGTGTCGACGGTAATTCGACAGGAATGGCGTCGATGACACGCGTCACTCGGCCCGTCTCCCGATTGAAGTTGAGGGTGCCGTGCTGGAAGTTCTGCACGATCCACAGGGGCGCGGAGATCTCGGCGCTGGTCGGCAGGCCCAGCGCACCCCGTTCGAACCCGAGTGCGCCCCACGCCTTGTAGAGCTCACCGGTGATCGGCTTGGCTCCGCTCTCGGGAGACCAGTACATCGCCCCTCTTTCGAAGGTGACGTAGCGCGTGGGACCCTGGCCCGAGGATTCCGGTGACGTCGGGCCTCCCAGGTAGCTGTTCATGCCGCCCAGCGCTTCCCATTTCGCGAAGATCGCTCCGCCGCGTAGCGATTCGGCCAACTGTTCGGGGCCCGGCGGATCGTTGAATCGAGCTGCAATGTCGCGAATCTGGCCCATCAGCGCGTAGGCGGCGGTACCCGGGCACTCGGTGTTGCCGACGTCGCGGTGGGTGAAGATCGTCGGTAACACCGGCGATGCTCCGAACGGGAACTTGGTGAAGGAGCCCCCTTCGGAGGGAAGCACGACCGAGCCCAGTGGGTCGACCCGGGACTGGCCCAGCACCCAGCCGAGCAGCCTTGCGGTGGTGCGCAGTTGAATCGGGGTCGGGGGCTCGGTGTCGAAGTTGCCGAGCATCGCGACACCCCAGGTGTTGTGATTGAAGCCACCGGTGTGCGCACCTTCGACAGGTCGGGTCATCCCGCCGGCCCTGCCCTCGAAAACCTGTCCGTACTTGTCCACCATTGCGTTGTAGGCAATGTCGCACCAGCCCAGCGTTTGGGTGTGGTACTCGTAGATCGATCTGACGATCCCGGCGGAGTCCTCCGGCGCGTATTCATTGCTGCCGGCGGTATGGTGCACGACACCGGCCTGAATTCTGTTGTCGTACCGAGGTTCTCCGCAGCGCATCCCTTCGTCGGCGCCCCACTGCGCGCGGTTGATGACGTGCGGGGGTTGCCCCGGCGGAGCGGCAGCGCTGGGCAACGGCACCAAGTCTGCCGGGGCCTGCGGGGGACTGATCAGGACGGCGGTGAGGTTCTGGCCGAACGGCTGTTCCACGTTGGCGGGCAGGTAGCCCAATGGCGGCCCGTCCCCGTCTGTTCGGACAGAGTCTGCTGCCGCGGGCCCGGTGGCCGGTGCATCGGCCGGGCGGGTGACGGCGATCTGCACGGTGGTGGTGCGTCCGACGAAGAGCGGGACGGTACCGCGTAGACCTCCTGGCCGGTCCGGGCCAACGCCCTGGAGCTGTTCGGTTTCGTACCAAGGGCCCCAGGATCCGTCGTCGCTCTTGGCGCGCACCCGGGCGGCTGTGCCGGTGAGGTCCTCTGAGGTGAGCGCGACCATCGAGAACGTGTCCTCGTGGTGGATCTCGCGGATGGTCTCGCCGCCACCGAGTCCGGTCAGCGGTTGGTGCGTCACCTCGGGGCCTATCGCAGCCGGTCGGGGGTCATCGCCGGGCGGGCCGTTGAGCGCCCAGGGCACCAGCACCACTGTCGCCGCCAGCGCGGTGAACAGTATTGATGGCGCGGAGCGGCGATACAGCACGGACTGATGTTACGTATGTGTCGGGTGATACGGGTGTTTCGACACGGCGGTATGTCGGACCAAACCAAGTCGTCCGAGATCTAGTCGGAGATACCTGCAACGGCACCGCAGAGCATGCTTGCGCTTCTGCGGTGCCGTTCGGTGACAGGACTTGTGGCGGATGCGGAGGTTATGCGCCGGGCTCGGCTACCGCTTCAGCGGCTCCGAGGGGCGCTTCGGCCTCCCCGACAGTGCCGGCCGCGGTCGCGATGGGTGCGGCCGCCGGCGCCGCCGGCTTCACTGCCGACATGATCGCCGGCATGACGATGCCCTTGAGCAGGTCGATCGCCTCGCCGGCCCCCAACTGGTTGGCCGCGCTGGTCAGATCGCCGAGTAGGCCGCCGCTGCTCGTGGTGACCGGGGCGGCCAGCGACGGATCACCCAGAAGGGGGTAGCCGCCCAGAGCCGGGTCCAGCCCGATCGGAGCCGAAATCGGGATTTCGCCGGTGGCGGGCAGTCCGAGGGTCGAGAGCGGGGCCGCGCCCAGTGTGGAGTCGGCGAGCCCCGGCATGGTCAGGCCGGGTGTGGTCAGCGACGGCGTGGTCAGCGACGGCGTGGTCAGGCCTGGCGTGCTTGCGCTCGGAGTGCTCACGCCCGGCACGGTCAGCCCCGGCGAGGCCAGCCCGGGGTCGGTCAGCGACGGTGCCGCGCCGACCGGACTCGTCAGCGCCGGGTTGGTCAGCGCGGGATTGGCGAGGCCGGGGTCGGTGAGTGAGGGCGCTTCGGCCAGGTTCGGCATACCCAGCCCCGATGTTCCCAGTCCGGGCGAGAACGTGGTCGGCGCGCTGGCGCCCGACCCGGAGGCCATGCCCGTCGGAAGCGGCGGCAAGTTGATGCCGAACTGGGAAAGGCCCTGCGATAGGGCCGAGATCAACTCGCCCGGCAGATCCATGATGCTCGTGGCCGGCACGAACTCGCGCTGCTGCGGCGCGCCCTCGGGGGCGGCGGACAACTCGGAAACGGCAGCAATGGCGACCGGACTTGCGACCGCCAGGGCGGCGACTGCGCTCAAGGCTGTCGAGAGCCGGCGTCGACGTCGGTTCGGCACGGAAGTCTCCTCAATACATTTACGTAGACGATCGGCTAACCGAAATCGGCTGCCTGTGCGTAGTTCTCGGTACGCATCCGATGGTACTGATGTGACTATTGGTACCAGAGGGGCGATATGCAATCGTGAGCAAACTGCGACTTGCGCGGCTCGGTCAACTCGGGCCTGATCGTGGTGGTCGGATACCCTTGCTGCCGATGATCTCTCCTGATCCCCGGGTCCCGCCCGCCGGTTCCTCCCCCCGGGTCCTGCCCGCCGGTGAAACCTTCGACCTTTTCGTCGTCGGCTCGGGGTTCTTCGGCCTGACGATCGCCGAGCGCGCGGCGACGCAGCTGGGCAAGCGGGTTCTCGTCCTCGAACGCCGTCCGCACATCGGCGGCAACGCCTACTCCGAACCCGAACCCGAGACCGGCATCGAAGTGCACCGCTACGGCGCACACCTCTTCCACACCAGCAATCGGCGGGTGTGGGATTACGTCCGCCAGTTCACCGAGTTCACCGGGTATCAGCACCGCGTGTTCGCCCTCCACAACGGGCAGGCATACCAATTCCCGATGGGCCTGGGCCTGGTGAGCCAGTTCTTCGGCCGGTACTTCACCCCGGACGAGGCGCGCGCGCTGATCAAGGACCAGGCGAGCGAGATCGATACCGCCGACGCACAGAATCTCGAAGAGAAGGCCATCTCGCTGATCGGCAGGCCACTGTATGAGGCATTCGTCAAGGGCTATACCGCCAAACAGTGGCAGACCGATCCCAAGGAACTGTCGGCTGCCGTGATCAATCGGCTGCCGGTTCGGTACACCTTCGACAACCGCTACTTCAACGACACCTTCGAAGGTCTGCCGGTCGACGGCTACACAGCGTGGCTGGAGAACATGGCCGCCGATGACCGCATCGACGTGCATCTGGAGACGGACTGGTTCGATGTCTGTGACCAGTTGCGGGCGGCCAACCCGGCGGCCCCGGTGGTGTACACCGGTCCACTCGACCGCTACTTCGACTACGCCGAGGGGCGCCTGGGCTGGCGCACGCTGGATTTCGAGCTCGAGGTGCTGCCGACCGGCGACTTTCAAGGAACTCCGGTGATGAACTACAACGACCCTGACGTTCCCTACACCCGGATCCACGAGTTCCGGCACTTCCATCCGGAGCGGTCGTACCCGACTGATAGGACGGTGATCATGCGTGAGTACTCGCGGTTCGCCGACGATGACGACGAGCCGTATTACCCGATCAACACCGAGGCAGACCGAGAGGTGCTCGCTGCCTACCGCAGGCGGGCCCGGGCGGAGACGGGCTCATCGGGGGTGCTGTTCGGCGGTCGTCTGGGCACCTATCAGTACCTGGACATGCACATGGCGATCGCCAGCGCGCTGAACATGTACGACAACGTCCTCGCGCCGCACTTCCGCGACGGTACGCCGCTGCTCGCCGACGGAACATGAACCCGAAAATGAAAGTAGTGGACCATGAGTGACATACCGTCCGGCGCGCTCCAGGCCGGGCAGTCACGGGCGGTGAGCTTGCTGGCCCGCGTCATCTTGCCAAGGCCCGGCGAGCCGCTCGACGTCCGGAAGCTCTACATCGAAGAGTCGGAAACCAATGCCCGGCGCGCCCATCCGGCGACCCGCACCGAACTCGAGATAGGCCCTGAGTCCGAGGTCTCGTTCGCCACCTACTTCAATGCTTTCCCGGCGAGTTACTGGCGCCGGTGGTCGACATTGCAGTCTGTGGTGCTGCGCGTCGAGCTGACCGGGCGTGGCCGGGTCGACGTCTACCGCACCAAGGCGACCGGCGCGCGTATCACCGTCAGCGGAGATTCGTTCTCCAGCGAGGGCCAGGATTGCGCCGTGGTCGAGTTCGACATAGAACTGGACCCGTTCGAAGACGGTGGCTGGATCTGGTTCGATATCACCACCGACACCGCGGCCACGCTGCGAAGCGCCGGATGGTACGCACCGATGCCGGCGCCCGGCCGGGCCCGCGTGGCGGTCGGGATCCCGACTTTCAATCGGCCCTCGGATTGCGTCAATGCGTTGGCCGTTCTGACTTCGGATCCACTGGTGGACGAGGTGATCGGAGCGGTAATCATCTCAGACCAGGGGACCAACAAGGCCGTGGATCACCCCGGCTTCGCCGCCGCGGCAGGCGCGCTCGGCGATCGGCTCTCAGTGCACGATCAGCCCAACCTGGGCGGCTCCGGTGGCTATAGCCGGGTGATGTACGAGGCGCTGAAGAACACCGACTGCGAGCAGATCCTGTTCATGGACGACGACATCCGTATCGAGCCGGATTCGGTGTTGCGGGCATTGGCGATGAACAGGTTCGCCAAGACGCCGACGCTCGTCGGTGGGCAGATGCTGAACTTGCAGGAACCGTCGCACTTGCACGTGATGGGTGAGGTCGTCGATCAGGCGAACTTCATGTGGACCAACGCGCCCAACACCGAGTACGACCACGATTTCGCCAAGTATCCGCTGGTCGACGAGGCCGACCGGAGCAAGCAGCTGCACCGGCGTATCGACGTCGACTACAACGGCTGGTGGATGTGCATGATCCCGCGGCAGGTCGCAGAGGAGTTGGGCCAGCCGTTGCCGCTATTCATCAAGTGGGATGACGCCGATTACGGGTTGCGGGCGGCCGAGCACGGCTACGGCACCGTAACGCTCCCCGGTGCCGCGATCTGGCACATGGCGTGGAGCGACAAGGACGACGCCATCGATTGGCAGGCCTACTTCCACCTGCGTAACCGGCTGGTCGTCGCCGCCCTGCACTGGGATGGCAACGCGCGGGGCCTGCTGCGCTCGTCGATCAAGGCCACGCTGAAACACCTTCTGTGTCTTGAGTATTCGACGGTGGCAATACAGAACAGGGCGATGGCGGATTTCTTGGCCGGCCCTGACCACATCTTCTCGATTCTGGAGTCCGCGCTGCCCGAGGTACGCGCGATGCGTGAGGACTATCCGGATGCCGTCGTGTTGCCGACCGCAACCGCATTGCCGAGCCCTTCGGGTAAGAGCCGCCGGGCGGTGAAGATCCCGACCTCCAAGCCCGCCATAGCGATTCGGCTCCTGCGTGGCGTCGCCCATCAGTTCAGCGCACACGACCCGACTCATCACCGGCGGCCCGAACTCAACGTTGCCACCCAGGACGCCCGCTGGTTTCTGCTGTGTCAGGTCGACGGTGTCACCGTGACAACCGCGGACGGGCGCGGCGTGGTCTACCGACAACGCGACCGAGCCAAGATGTTCGAGCTGCTGCGCACATCGATGCGCCAGCACATTCAGCTGGCCCGCAGGTTCAACCGCATGCGACAGGTGTACCGCGATGCGCTGCCGGAACTGACCAGCACACAGCGCTGGGAGGCCGTGCTGAACTCCGTTGAGCCGCGGGCAGTGGATTCCCGTGATGGCTGAGCCTACCGCGCCGCCCACCGGCGAGGATCTGGCGCTGGTGTCCGTCCAGTCGGCGGTTGGCGACCGCCCCGGTGTGCTGGCCGCTGCGCGCGGGCTCTCGCACTTCGGTGAGCACAGCATAGGGTGGTTGGTACTCGCCGCAGCCGGGGCGCTGCTCTTCCCAAGTCGCCGCCGGGACTACCTGGCCGCCGGGGCCGGCGCGTTCCTGGCGCACGCCGGTGCGGTGGTCATCAAACGCGTGGTGCGCCGGCAGCGTCCGCACCATCCGGCGATCGCGGTCAATGTGCGTACGCCGAGCCGGCTGAGCTTTCCATCCGCGCATGCCACTTCCACCACCGCGGCCGCGCTACTGCTGGCGCGGGCCACCGGGTTACCGTTGCCGCTGGTGCTGATCCCCCCGATGGCACTGTCCCGCCTGGTCCTCGGTGTCCACTATCCCAGCGATGTGGTCACCGGCGTCGCGGTCGGGGCGGTGGTGGCCACGGTGGTCGGCAAGGTGGCCGACGGGGCTGAGGAAAGGCGGTCATGATGAGCGCTTGCGTTGAGAGCGGACGATCATGAGTACATCCCAGGTCGGCCGGGATACGGAGGCGGCCGCCGGCCCCCCCAGGAACCTCGCCACGGGGATCGTCAAAGCGATGCGG
The DNA here is from genome assembly GCA_022601135.1 of Actinomycetes bacterium. Classification (GTDB taxonomy): domain Bacteria; phylum Actinomycetota; class Actinomycetes; order Mycobacteriales; family Mycobacteriaceae; genus Mycobacterium. The sequence goes on from JAHZJB010000109.1 coordinate 18,821, forward strand.
CCTCGTCAATGGGTAAAGAACGTGCTGGTCTTTGCCGCGCCGGTGGCCGCGCTCGGCGACGACCGCTACGCCTATGACTACCGCGAGGTGCTGGTCAGGGTTCTCATCGCATTCGTCGTCTTCAGCCTGGCCGCGTCAGCGGTCTACCTGATCAATGACGCGCGCGACGTCGAGGCCGACCGTGCCCACCCGACGAAACGGTTCCGCCCGATTGCGGCGGGAGTGGTGCCGACCTGGCTGGCCTACTGGCTGGCGGTCATCTTGGGGTCGGCGTCACTGGCGATCTCCTGGCTGGTCAACCCGGACCTGGCCGTGGTCATGGCCATTTACATCGGTATCCAGCTGGCCTACTGTTTCGGGCTCAAGCATCAGGCGGTCATCGACATCTGCATCGTGTCGTCGGGTTTCCTGATCCGCGCGATCGCCGGCGGCGTAGCGGCCAATGTGCCTCTGTCTCAGTGGTTCCTGTTGATGATGGCGTTCGGTTCGTTGTTCATGGCGGCCGGAAAACGTTACGCCGAACTGCAGCTGGCGGAACTGACCGGGGCCAAGATCCGCAAGTCCCTGGAGAGCTACACGAGCTCCTACCTGCGCTTCGTGTGGACGCTGTCGGCGACCGCGCTGGTGCTCTGCTACGGACTGTGGGCTTTCGAGCGCGACGCGACCGGCGACACCTCCTGGTTCGTGATCTCCATGGTCCCGTTCACCGTCGCCATCCTGCGCTACGCCGTCGACGTCGATGGCGGGATGGCAGGCGAGCCGGAGGAGATCGCGCTCAAGGACCGGGTACTACAGCTGCTGGCGTTGGCCTGGATCGGAACAATCGGTGCCGCAGTCTTCCTCAGCTGAGCGCCCGGGCGCCACCACGACGGCGGACCGCCTGAGCTACACAGTGGCGGCTCGGCTGGCCCGCTGGCCCGCCTTTCCCTACGACGTTTCGGCGCGTATCAGCCTGTGGGTGAGCGTGACGGTGGTATCGGTGCTGTTTGGCTGGGGGGCTTGGCAGCGACGCTGGATCGCCGACGATGGCTTGATCGTGTTGCGGACGGTGCGAAACCTGCTGGCGGGCAACGGCCCAGTGTTCAACGCCGGGGAGAGAGTGGAGGCCAACACCTCCACAGTGTGGTCGTATCTGATCTACTTCGGCGGGTTGATCGCTGCTCCCGCGCGGCTCGAGTACGTCGCTCTGGTGTTCGCTTGGGCACTCAGCGTGCTCGGTGTGGCATTGCTCATGCTCGGGGCCGCGCGACTGTACGCGCCGAGCTTGGTGGGCCGGCGCGCGCTGTTGCTTCCCGCCGGTGCGTTGGTCTACATCGCCGTGCCGCCGGCCCGGGACTTCGCCACCTCCGGTCTGGAAAACGGTTTGGTGCTCGCCTACCTTGGCCTGCTGTGGTGGATGATGGTCTGCTGGTCACAGGCTTTGCGCGGGCCAGGGACCTCCCGGACCTCGCGGACCTTCGACGGTGCGCTGGCGGTGGTCGCCGGGCTCAGCGTGCTCGTGCGGCCCGAACTCGCGCTCATTGGTGGCCTCGCGCTGATCATGATGCTGGTCGCGGCGTCCGATTGGCGGCGACGTGCGCTGATCATCGTCGCGGGCGGGCTGCTTCCGGTGGCGTATCAGATTTTCCGAATGGGGTACTACGGCCTTCTTTTTCCCGGCACCGCATTGGCCAAGGATGCGTCCGGATCCAAGTGGGAGCAGGGCTTCGTCTACCTCGCCAACTTCAACCAGCCCTACCTGCTGTGGGCTCCCGCGATTCTGATGGTGGGCCTGGCGGTGATGGTGATGCTGCTGCGAGGCCGGCCCGCCTGGATCAATCGCCAGGCGCCACCGGAGTACGGATGGCCGGCGCGGGTGGTGCAAAGCCCACCCGCGGTCGTGGCCTTCATTCTGGCCAGCGGGTTTCTCCAGGCGGTGTATTGGATCCGCCAGGGTGGCGACTTCATGCACGGCCGGGTGTTGTTGACGCCGTTGTTCTGTCTGCTGGCGCCGGTCGCGGTCATACCGCTCATGTTGCCGGACCGGTCGCGGATGGCCCGCGGAGCGGGTTACCTCTATGCGGGTGCCACCGCCGTCCTGTGGCTGGCGGTGGCGGGATGGGCGTTATGGGCGGCCAATTCGCCGGGGATGGGCAAAGACGCCACCCGGGTGACCCACACGGGCATTGTCGACGAACGCCGTTTCTACGCGCAGGCGACCGGGCATGCGCACCCGTTGACGGCGGCCGATTACCTCGATTACCCGCGGATGCGTGCCGTCTTGGCGGCGATCCAGAACACCCCGGACGGTGCCCTGCTGTTACCGGGGGGCAACTATGACACCTGGGATATCGTGCCGGCGATCCCGACTCCACCGGGATCCGCACCGGAGGCCGGGCAGGACCGAAGGGGTCCGCACACCGTCTTTTTCACCAACCTCGGCATGCTGGGCATGAACGTCGGCCTGGATGTCAGGGTGATCGATCAGATCGGCTTGGCAAATCCCCTGGCCGCGCACACCGCGCGAATCCAGGACGGTCGGATCGGGCACGACAAGAATCTGTTCCCCGATTGGGTGGTGGCCGAGGGCCCATTCTTGAAGGAGCCGCCCTACATCCCGACATATCTGGATGAAGACTGGATCAGGCGGGCGGAGGCGGCCCTGAAGTGTCCGGAAACCGAGGCTGTGCTGTCCGCGATCCGGGCCCCGATGGGACCCCGGCGGTTTTTCTCGAACCTCGCGAACGCCATCCAGTTCACCGGTTATCGCATCGACAGGGTGCCGTTGTACGAGCTCGCGCGCTGCGGTCTGCCCATACCAGAACCGGTCGACCCGCCTTACACCGGACTGCCCGCCACCGGGCCCTGAATCGATCGCGATTTGGCACCGGGCCGGGTTGTCTGGTTTCGTAACAAAGCGACCATGTCCGGCAGATAGAACATGTGACGGGGCCGCGAGCGGTTTCGCGGCCACGAGTAGAGCGCCACAACGCTGTGGTCGACCAAGCGGGCATGCCAGCTTCAGCTGGTCTCGTTGGCCCGTTGTTTTACGAAAGATTGGACTGACAAAACATGAAGCGCTTTCCAGCGCTGCGTGGTGCAGCGAAAACTCTGTGTCGACGGCTCACCGTGGCGGTCGTAGCGGCGGCTGTGGTTCCAGGCCTGATCAGCCTCGTCGGCGGCTCGGCGACCGCAGGAGCTTTTTCTCGTCCCGGTCTGCCGGTGGAGTACCTGATGGTGCCCTCTGCCGGTATGGGCAGGGATATCAAGGTCCAGTTCCAGGGTGGCGGCCCTAACGCACCGGGGGTCTACCTACTCGACGGTCTGCGTGCGCAGGACGACTTCAACGGCTGGGACATCAACACACAGGCGTTCGAGTGGTATCTCGACTCCGGCCTCGCGGTGATCATGCCGGTGGGTGGACAGTCCAGCTTCTACAGCGACTGGTATAAGCCCGCTTGTGGCGACGCGGGTTGCACTACCTACAAATGGGAGACATTCCTCACCAAGGAGTTGCCTGCCTACCTGGCTGCCAACAAGGGTGTCGATCCGACCCGTAACGCGGCAGTCGGCCTGTCGATGGCGGGTTCGACCGCGTTGACGCTGGCCATCTACCACCCCAATCAGTTCCAGTACGCGGGCTCGCTGTCGGGCTTCCTGAACCTGTCCGAGGGCTGGTGGCCCATGCTGGTCAACATCTCGATGGGTGATGCTGGCGGCTACGACGCCGACGACATGTGGGGCAAGACCGAAGATCCCGACAGTGCATGGGAGCGAAACGACCCGATGGTCAACATCGCCAAGCTGGTCGCCAACAACACCCGCATCTGGGTGTTCTGTGGCAACGGCAAGCCCTCCGAGCTCGACGCGGGCTCCAGCTCCGGAAACCTCTTCAACGCAAAATTCCTCGAGGGTTTCACGCTGCGGACCAACAAGACCTTCCAGGAGGAGTACATCGCCGCCGGCGGTAAGAACGGTGTGTTCAACTTCCCGTCCAACGGCACACACAGTTGGGGCTACTGGGGTCAGCAGCTCCAGCAGATGAAGCCCGACATTCAGCGGGTGCTCGGTGCGGTGCCACAGCCGTCGGCCGCACCGGCCCCGGCAGAAGGTGCCGCCGAGGCGGCGGCGGCCCCGGCAGCAGGTGCCGCCGAGGCGGCAGCAGCGAACGGCGGCTAGACGCTCCGGAGCGCGACCACAACGAAGACGATATTGACGGCGGTGATCCCCTTGGGGCACCGCCGTCAATATCGCTTTGGCCCCGTCCCGTCGCGGTGATGTGATTCACTACTTTGCGATAGACCGGACAGACAAAGTCACGCAGTGCCGCGGCCCGCTGGTTCGCAGTCCGGTTGGGAGAAACGCGAGAGAATGGGGTGGAGCCGATGCGTGCGTTGATTCGGATGATGGCGGCGGCGGTATTGGCCGTCGCGCTGTGGTCGGTGGGTGCGGTGTCCTCGCCGAATGGGATGCCGAGTTGGATGCAGCCGTGGACGCCCGGCGCGCCGACGGCCAACGCGCAGGGCGTCGAGTTCCTGATGGTGCCCTCGGCGGCCATGGGTCGCGACATTCCGGTCGCTTTCCAGGGTGGCGGACCGCACGCGGTGGTTCTGCTGGACGCGTTCAACGGCGCACCCGATGTCAGCAACTGGGTGACGGCGGGCAACGCCATGAACACGCTCGCCGGACTGGGCATCTCCGTCGCCGCCCCGGCCGGCGGCGCCTTCAGCATGTACACGAACTGGGAGCGCGACGGCAGCAAGCAGTGGGAGACGTTCCTGGCCGACGAGCTGCCCAATTGGCTGTCCGCGAACAAGGGGCTGGCTCCGGGCGGGCACGGCATCGTCGGCGCTGCCCAGGGCGGTACCGGTGCGCTGACGATGGCGACCTTCCATCCCGGCCGCTACCGGTTCGCCGGCTCGATGTCGGGATTCCTCTACCCGTCGTCCACCGCGATGAACGGTGCCATCACCGCTGGTATGGCGCAGTTCGGCGGAGTGAACACCCAGGCGATGTGGGGTGCGGCACAGCTGGGGCGGTGGAAGTGGCGCGACCCCTACGTGCACGCCCAGTTGATGGTGGACAGCAACACCAGGCTGTGGGTGTACAGCCCGACGGCGACCACATGCAGCGATCCGCCCGCGATGATCGGCTACTGCGCGCAGGCTCTGGGCAGCAATCGCAGCTTCTACCAGCACTACCGCGAGATCGGCGGAGTCAACGCCCACTTCGGCTTCCCGACCTCCGGCTAGCACGACTGGGGTTCGTGGAGTGCGCAGCTGGCCGCCATGTCCGGTGACCTGGCAGCGACCATCAGGTAGGCGGCCTACCGGGCGCTGCGTGGACAGCCGGTACGTTGGAGGAATGCAGAGCGGGTCGAGGTCGGCGATGACGGGAATGGCAGGTGCATCGCTGCTACTCGTTTCCTCGGCGGCCTGGCTGACGGGGTGTTCGCCCAGCGACGAGGCGGTGGTGCGGCTCGGGACCGAGCTGGATACCGCACCGGCCCATGGCTGGTCCGGCGGGCAGGCCATCAGCCCCTCGCCGTCCGGCGCCCAGTCCGAGGCCCTGGTCGTCACGCCACGGCAGCGCGCGTACCTCGACGCGCTCGATGCGTCCGGAGTGACGCCGTCCAGTGAGCTGGACGCGTTGAGTATCGGCTCCTACGTGTGTCACGCATATGCGGCCAGCCAGAACGATCAGGCGGTGTGGGACTTCGTGACGCCGATGGTGCGCGACGACCTCGTGGATTCCGACAACAGCAACGGCGTGAAAGCGATGGCGCCGTCGGCGGGTCAGTTGCGTTCCGCTACTGCCATCTACATCCGGGTCGCGACAGAGCGACTCTGCTAGCAGGAGCACGAATACTCGATGGCCACAACCAACCGGCGGAAACGCCACCGACTTCTCGCGCTGTCCGCAGCCGGGGCGGTGGGACTTGTCGTGGTGCTGGTCGCCGCGATCGTGGTCGTTGTGTTGCGCAAGCCCGACACCCCGTCGACCGCCATCCCGCCCAGCGCGGTCCCGCCGACGGTCGTGCCCGAAATGAAAAAGCCGCGCCCGCAGTTTCAGGACGCCAGCTGCCCAGATGTCCAATTGATCTCGATTCCCGGTACCTGGGAGTCCTCGGTGCAGCTCGATCCGTTCAACCCGGTGCAGTTTCCGGCGGCGCTACTGCTCAACGTCACCAACCCGATTCGGCAGCAGTTCGATTCGGAGCGTCTCGAAGTGTTCACCGTTCCGTACACCGCGCAGTTCCACAACCCGCTCTCGGCGGACCGGCAGATGTCCTACAACGACAGCCGCGCTGAGGGCACCCGCAATGCTGTGCAGGCGATGACGGACATGAACGACCGCTGCCCGCTGACCAGCTTTGTGCTGGTCGGCTTCTCGCAGGGGGCCGTGATCGCCGGTGACATCGCCAGCGACGTGGGAAATGGCCGGGGCCCGGTCGACGAGGATCTCGTGCTCGGAGTGATGCTGATCGCCGACGGCCGTCGCCAGGTAGGTGTCGGACAGGAAGTCGGGCCCAACGCCGAGGGCCAGGGCGCGGAGATCACGCTGCACGAGGTACCCACGCTCTCGGCGCTCGGTCTGACGATGTCGGGTCCGCGCCCGGGTGGTTTCGGGATGTTGGCAAACCGCACCTACGAGATCTGCGCTCGCGGTGACCTGATCTGCGCCGCGCCGGAATCCGCATTCAATATCGCGCAACTGCCCAAGACGCTGGAGGTGCTCAGCGGCGGGGCGGGTCAGCCCGTCCATGCGATGTATGCCACACCGGATTTCTGGAATCTCGACGGTCTGTCGGCGACGCAGTGGACACTGAACTGGGCGCAGGATTTGATCGATAACGCCCCGCAGCCAAAACATGGCTGACACGTGACCCGTTTGATTTGGCCCAGGTAGGAGTGTCGCCTAACATTAAGGAAGTTCTAAGAGCGTTGTCCGGCGGCCGAGGTGTGGGGAGACTTCTTCCCGGGTGTATGGAACGGGTTCCGATCCCGTTCGATTGGAGTGAGTGAGATGGCCTTCCAAAACCCGTTCATCAAGGACGGGTTGATCAAGTTTCCGGATAACGGAAGCCTGGTCAAGCACGTCGAACGATGGGCGAAGGTCCGTGGTGACAAGATCGCCTACCGCTTCGTGGACTTCTCGACCGACCGTGACGGCGTCGATCGGGACCTGAGCTGGGCTGACTTCGGTGCCCGTAATCGCGCTCTCGGGGCCCGGTTGCAGCAAGTCACCGAACCCGGCGACCGGGTGGCGATCCTGTGCCCGCAGAACCTCGAATACCTCGTCGCGTTCTTCGGCACGTTGTACTCAGGCCGGATCGCGGTGCCGCTGTTCGACCCGTCCGAGCCAGGTCATGTGGGCCGCCTGCATGCGGTGCTGGACGACTGCAGCCCGTCGACGATCCTCACCACGACTGAGGCCGCCGAGGGGGTGCGGAAGTTCTTCCGCAGCCGTCCGGCCAAAGAGCGCCCGCGCGTCATCGCCGTCGACGCGGTGCCCGACGAGGTCGGCGCCACCTGGGAACCGGTCGACGTCCAACCCGACACCGTCGCTTACCTGCAGTACACCTCCGGTTCCACGCGCATCCCGACCGGGGTGCAGATCACCCATCTGAACCTCGCGACCAACGTGGTGCAGATCATCGAGGCCCTGCAGGGCGAAGAGGGCGACCGCGGAGTCCTGTGGCTGCCGTTCTTCCATGACATGGGCCTCGTCACCGTTCTGCTGCCCACGGTGATCGGCCACTACATCTCATTCATGACACCGGCCGCCTTCGTTCGGCGGCCGGGCCGCTGGATCCGCGAGATGGCGCGCAAACCCGACGACACCGGTGGGGTCATCTCGGTGGCACCCAACTTCGCGTTCGACCACGCCGCAGCACGCGGTCTGCCCAAGGAGGGCGAACCGCCGCTGGATTTGTCCAACGTGAAGGCGTTGCTCAACGGCAGTGAACCGATCTCGGCGGCCACGGTACGCAACTTCAACGAGGCCTTCGGCCCCTACGGCTTCCGCCCGCAGGCGATCAAGCCTTCCTATGGACTGGCCGAGGCCACGCTGTTCGTATCGTCCACCGATGCCAACGCGTCGCCGAAGATCATCACCGTCGACCGGGAACAGCTTAACAACCACCGCTTCGTCGAAGTGCCGTCCGACTCGCCGAGTGCCGTTGCGCAGGCGTCGGCCGGATTGGTCGGGGTCGCCGAATGGGCGGTCATCGTGGACGCCGAGTCGGCCTCCGAACTGCCCGACGGTCACATCGGTGAAATTTGGATCAGCGGTCAGAACATGGGCACCGGCTATTGGAACAAGCCCGAAGAGACGGTCGCGACCTTTCAGAACATCCTCAAGTCGCGCACCAGCCCGTCACACGCCGACCGCGCCGCCGACGACGCGACGTGGGTGCGCACCGGGGACTACGGGGCCTATCACGAAGGTGAGCTCTACATCACCGGGCGGGTGAAAGATCTGGTAATCATCGACGGTCGCAACCACTACCCGCAGGATCTGGAGTACTCCGCGCAGGAGTCGACCAAGGCACTGCGGACGGGCTTCGTGGCTGCCTTCTCGGTGCCGGCCAATCAACTTCCCGACGAGGTGTTCGACAACGCCCACGCGGGCCTCAAGCGCGACCCCGACGACACCTCCGAGCAACTGGTCATCGTCGGCGAGCGGGCACCCGGGTCGCACAAACTCGAGATGGGGCCGATCGCCGACGACATCCGAGCCGCGATCGCGGTCCGCCACGGCGTGACGGTGCGGGACGTCATGTTGACCCCGGCCGGTGCGATTCCGAGAACCTCGAGCGGCAAGATCGGCCGGCGTGCCTGTCGGTCGGCCTACTTGGACGGCAGCCTGCGCAGCGGAAACGTACCCAACGCATTCCCGAATGAGTCGGACTGACAGTCCACTACGGCATTGGCGACGGTGGCCACCGGCGCCGTTCTCGATTGCGGCCACCGGGCCGCGTGTCGATCGTGAGGTTTAGTGAATATGACTGAAGCACAAGACGATTCGGTTTCCAGCCAGGCGTCCAACGGTGGTTCGGACATGACCGTGGCCGAGATGCGCGAGTGGCTGCGCAACTGGATTGGCGGCGCCACGGGGCAGTCACCCGACTCCGTCAGCGAGTCGACACCGATGGTGGAACTGGGTCTGTCGTCGCGCGATGCCGTGGCGATGGCCAGCGACATCGAAGACCTGACCGGTGTGACGTTGACCGCGACCGTGGCATTCCGTCACCCGACGATCGAGTCGCTGGCCACGGTCATCATCGAGGGCGAGCCCTTCGATGACGCGGCAGACACCTCCGATATCGACTGGTCACGCCACGCGGACGAGTTCGAAGAAGGCCGGCTCAATATTGCGATCGTGGGCCTGGCCACCCGGTTTCCGGGGGAGATGAACTCTCCCGAGGAGACGTGGGCGGCGCTACTCGACGGGCGTGATGCGATCACCGACCTGCCGGAGGGGCGATGGTCGGAGTTTCTGGACGAGCCACGCATTGCCGAGCGGGTCGCCAAGGCGCACACTCGCGGCGGCTACCTGTCCGACATCAAGGGCTTCGACGCCGAGTTCTTCGCACTGTCGAAGATGGAGGCGGACAATATCGATCCGCAACAGCGGATGGCACTGGAACTTACCTGGGAAGCCCTGGAGCACGCCAGGATTCCGGCCTCGAGCCTGCGCGGTGGAAATGTCGGCGTCTACATCGGCAGCTCGCTGAACGACTACAGCTTCCTGGCCATGTCGGACCCCTCGGTCGCCCACCCCTATGCGATCACCGGCACCGCGAGCTCGATCATCGCCAACCGCGTTTCCTATTTCTACGACTTCCGCGGCCCGTCAATGGCCATCGACACCGCCTGTTCGTCGTCCCTGGTGGCCGTGCACGAAGGCGTGAAGGCACTGCGCGCGGGTGACGTCGACGTGGTGCTCGCCGGCGGCGTCAACGCGCTGATCACTCCGCTGGTCACCGTCGGCTTCGACGAAGTCGGCGGCGTGCTGGCGCCCGACGGCCGGATCAAATCTTTCTCCCAGGACGCCGACGGCTACGCGCGTTCCGAAGGTGGCGGAATGCTGGCGCTCAAACGATTGGCCGATGCGCGCCGCGACGGCGATGAGATCATCGCCGTCATCGCCGGCAGCGCGGTCAACCACGATGGCCGGTCCAACGGCATGCTCGCACCCAACCCGGACGCGCAAGAAGCGGTGCTGCGCAAGGCGTACAAGGACGCCGGAGTCGACCCGCGGAGCGTCGACTACATCGAGGCGCACGGCACCGGCACGATCCTCGGTGACCCGATCGAGGCGGACGCGCTCGGCCGGGTCGTCGGCAGGGGCCGCGCCGCCGACAAGCCGGCACTGCTCGGTGCGGTGAAATCCAATGTGGGGCACCTGGAATCCGCTGCGGGTGCGGCAAGCCTGGCCAAGATGGCGCTGGCGCTGCGCAACGACAAGATTCCACCGTCGATCAACTACACCGGTCCGAACCCCTACATCGACTTCGACAAGGAACACCTGAAGGTCGCCGACGCCGTCACCGATTGGCCGCGCTACAGCGGCAAGGCCATCGCCGGCGTGTCCGGATTCGGCTTCGGCGGCGCCAATGCGCACCTGGTGCTGCGCGAGGTGCTGCCCGGCGATCTGGTCGAGCCGGCGTCCCAACCCGATGTCCCGGTGACCACGTCGGCCCCCGATGACGCCTCCGCGGTCTTCGTGGGTGGGGTGCGGATGGACGAGTACGGCGAGTTCGTGCACGACGATGACGACGGCGATGACGATGGCGATGACGATGACGCGCTGGACCGGCCCGCTGCGCAGGCCGAGGAAGATCCCGAAGTACCCGGCCTGACCGAGGAAGCACTACGTCTGTTGGCCGTGGCCCGCGAGGAGCTCGCTTCGGGCGAGAAGGATCCAGCGCTGGTGCCGCTGGCCGTTTCGGGATTTCTGACCTCCCGCAAGAAAGCGGCAGCCGCTGAGCTGGCGGATTGGATCGACAGCCCCGAGGGGCGCGCGTCGACGCTCGAATCGATCGGGCGATCGCTGTCGCGTCGCAACCACGGGCGCTCTCGCGCGGTGGTGCTGGCCCACGATCACGACGAGGCGGTCAAAGGCCTGCGCGCGCTCGCGGACGGCAAGCCGAGCCCGAATGTGCTCAGCGCCGACGGACCGGTGACCAACGCCCCGGTCTGGGTCTTGGCCGGTTTCGGCGCCCAGCACCGAAAGATGGCCAAGGGTCTGTACCTGCACGATGGCACGTTCGAAGAGTGGATCAACAAGGTCGACGCACTCGTCCAGGATGAGCTCGGCTACTCCGTCGTCGAGCTCATCCTCGATGACTCCCAGGATTACGGCATCGAGACCACGCAGGTCACCATCTTCGCGATTCAGATCGCGCTGGGCGAACTACTCAAGGCGCACGGCGCCAGACCCGGTGCTTTGGTGGGTCAGTCGCTGGGGGAGGCGGCCGCAGCCTACTTCGCAGGCGGGCTGTCGCTGGCCGACGCGACCCGCACGATCTGCGCACGCTCACACCTGATGGGTGAGGGCGAGGCGATGCTCTTCGGCGAGTACATCAGGCTGATGGCGCTGGTGGAGTACTCCGCCGAAGAGATCGTCTCGGTGTTCCAGGACGGTGAGGCTTTCGATGGCCTGGAAGTGTGCGTGTACGCCGCACCCACCCAAACGGTCATCGGAGGCCCGCCGGACCAGGTGGACGCAATCATCGCGCGGGCCGAGTCGGAGGGCAGATTCGCCCGGAAGTTTCAGACCAAGGGTGCCAGCCATACCTCTCAGATGGACCCGCTACTGGGTGAGCTGGCCGCCGAACTGCAGGGCATCGAAGCGCACCCCCTCCAGGTTCCGTACTACTCGACCGTGCACGAAGGAAACCTGGTCCGCGCGGGCGTGGACCCGATCCACGATGTGGACTACTGGAAGAAGGGGTTGCGCCACTCGGTTTACTTCACCCACGGCATCCGCAACGCTGTCGACGACGGCCACACCACCTTCCTGGAGTTGGCGCCCAACCCCGTTGCCCTCATGCAGGTCGGCCTGACGACGGCGGCCGCTGGGCTGCACGATGCGCAGTTGATCGCGACGCTGGCGCGCAAGCAGGACGAAGTGGACTCGATGACCACCGCGATGGCTCAGCTGTTCGTCCACGGCCACGACCTTGACCTGCGCACATTGTTCCCCCGCCGATCGCGGGGGCTGGCCGGCGCACTGGACTTCGCCGACATTCCGCCGACCCGATTCCGCCGCAAGCCGCACTGGCTTGACGTGCATTTCACCGGTGACAGCTCGGCGATCATCCCCGGCAATCACGTCGAGACGCCCGACGGCAGACATGTCTTCGAATACCAGCCACGGGGGTCGGTGCGGACCGAAGATCTGGCGGCGCTGGTGACGGCCGCCGCGGTCGCGGTAATCCCGGATGCCAGGCTGGTCGCCTCGGAGCAGCGTGCCGTTCCCGGCGACGGTGTGCGCCTGGTGACCACCCTTACCCGCCACCCCGGCGGTGCCGGTGTGCAGGTGCATGCGCGCACGGACAACGGGGCTGCGGCTTCTGGGTCAGCTTCTGCGCCTTCTGAGCCTGCCTTCACCCTCGTCTACGACGCGATCGTGGCCCGCGGCGATGCCGGGATCACGCTGCCCACGATCACCGCGGGCACCATTGCCGGAACCGCCGAGAGTCCATCGGCGGCCGCGCCCGTCGCGGACGAGCCCGAGGATGACGCCGCAATCCTGCACGACAATCTCACCGCAGGCGCCGGTCTCGCCGCGGGCTTCGAGAAATGGAACCCGGACTCCGGTGAGACCATCGGCCAGCGGCTGGGCACCATCGTCGGCGCGGCGATGGGCTACGAACCCGAAGACCTGCCGTGGGAGGTGCCGCTGATCGAGCTTGGCCTCGACTCGCTCATGGCAGTACGGATCAAGAACCGCGTCGAGTACGACTTCGACCTGCCGCCCATTCAGCTGACGGCAGTGCGCGACGCGAACCTGTACGCGGTCGAGAAGCTGATCGCCTACGCCGTCGAGAACCGTGGCGAAGTCGACGTACTCGCCGAACAGCAGAAAGGCAAGACCGCCGAGGAGATCGCGGCGGCTCAGGCCGAACTGATGGGCGGGGCCACCACCGTCGCCGAACTCGAGGCCAAGTTGGCCGAGGCCGGCCACCCGATCGCCGCCGAGCCGGACTCGGACATCCCGCCGCCCCCGACCGACCCGTCCGGGCCGGCCCCCAACCCTGCCGGCCCAGAGGGCGCAGCGGCCCAGGCGGCTGCCCAAGTTCTCACCCAGGAGGCCGTCACGGAGGCGCTCGGCGCCGATGTTCCGCCGCGCGACGCAGCCGAGCGGGTCACGTTCGCCACGTGGGCGATCGTCACCGGCAAGTCGCCGGGCGGCATCTTCAACGAGTTGCCGTCGCTCGACGCCGGGCAGACCGAGAAGGTCGCCCAGCGTCTCTCCGAACGCGTCGAGGGCACGATCACCGTCGAGCAGGTCGGTGGGGCCCGCACCATCCAGGATCTGTCCAGCATCGTGCGTGACCTGATGGACGCCGGTGAGTTGGACGGGTTCGTCCGCACGATCCGCGCCAGGCCGGAGGGCTCCACCAGTGTCCCGGTGTTCGTCTTCCACCCGGCCGGTGGCTCGACCGTGGTCTACGAGCCGCTGATCAAGCGGCTGCCGGCCGACACCCCGGTGTACGGCATAGAGCGCGTCGAAGGCTCGATAGCGGAGCGGGCGGCGCAGTACGTGCCCAAGCTGATGGAAATCCAGGGCAAGGGCCCCTACCTCCTGGCTGGCTGGTCCCTGGGCGGCGCGCTGGCCTACGCCTGCGCGGTCGGGCTGGCCCGACACGGTGCCGACGTCAGGTTCGTCGGTCTCATCGACACCGTTCGGGCGGGGGAGGAGGTCCCGCAGACCAGGGAGGAAATCCGGGCTCGGTGGGATCGCTATGCCCTGTTCGCCCAGCGCACGTTCAACGTCGAGATCCCCGACATCCCCTATGAGCAGCTCGAGGAACTCGACGACGAAGGTCAGGTGCGTTTCGTCCTTGACGCGGTGCGGGACAGCGGTGTCGACATTCCCGGCGGAATCATCGAGCATCAGCGCACGTCCTATCTGGACAACCGGGCGCTCGACACCGCGGTGCCCGAGCCATACGACGGCCACGTCACGCTCTACATGGCCGACCGGTACCACGACGATGCCATCATGTTCGAGCCGCGCTACGCCACCCGCCAGCCTGATGGCGGCTGGGGTGAATTCGTCGCCGACCTCGAAGTGGTACCCATCGGGGGCGAACACATCCAGGCGATCGACGAGCCGTACATTGCAAAGGTCGGTGCCCACATGAGCGAGGCGATCAGTCGGATTCAATTCGGCCAGGAGAGCCAGGAGAACACAGATAAGTGACAGCAGAACCTCTCCCACACGCGCCGGTGACGACCGCCGGGAAACTCGCCGAGCTACGCGAAAAGCTGGAGCTCGCCAAGGAACCGGGCGGCGAAAAAGCCGTCGCCAAGCGGGACAAGAAGGGCATCCCGAGCGCGCGGGCACGCATCCATTCGCTGTTGGACCAGGGTAGTTTCCTGGAGATCGGGGCCCTGGCCAAGACGCCGGGCGACCCCAATGCGCTCTTCGGGGATGGCGTCGTCACCGGCCACGGCACCATCAACGGCAGACCGGTCGGCGTGTTCAGCCACGACCAGACGGTATTTCAGGGCTCGGTCGGGGAGATGTTCGGCCGCAAGGTCGCCCGCCTGATGGAATGGGTGGCGATGGTCGGCTGTCCGATCATCGGCATCAACGACTCGGGGGGCGCCCGCATCCAAGACGCGGCGACGTCGCTGGCCTGGTACGCCGAGCTCGGCCGTCGCCATGAGTTGCTGCGCGGACTGGTTCCCGAGGTGTCGCTGATCTTTGGAAAATGTGCAGGCGGCGCCGTGTACTCCCCAATCCAGACCGACCTGGTGGTGGCGGTGCGCGACCAGGGCTACATGTTCGTCACCGGCCCCGACGTCATCAAGGACGTCACCGGTGAGGACGTCACTCTCGACGAACTGGGTGGCGCCGAGGCGCAGGCCCGGTACGGCAACATTCATCAGGTCGTCGAGTCCGAGGCGGCGGCATTCGAGTATGTGCGGAACTATCTGAGCTTCCTGCCCGCGAACACCTTCGATGACGCGCCGGTCGTCAATCCCGGCTTGGAGCCCGAGATCACACCGCACGACCTGGAGCTTGACTCGATCGTGCCGGATGCGGACAACACCGCCTACGACATGGACGAGATCCTGCTGCGAATCTTCGACGACGGTGACGTATTCCCAGTCGGAGAGCAATCCGGCCCGGCGATGATCACCGCGTTCGCCCGTGTCGACGGTCGCCCGGTCGGGGTGATCGCCAACCAGCCGATGTACATGTCCGGGGCGATCGACAACGAGGCGTCCGACAAGGCCGCCAGATTCGTCCGGTTTTGCGACTCGTTCAACACCCCGCTGGTGTTCGTGGTGGACACCCCCGGGTTCATGCCGGGCGTGGAGCAGGAAAAGGGCGGCATCATCAAGCGGGGTGGCCGGTTCCTCAACGCTGTGGTGGAGGCCGATGTCCCGAAGGTGACCATCACGATCCGCAAGTCCTACGGCGGCGCCTATGCCGTGATGGGTTCCAAGCAGCTGACCGCCGACTTGAATTTCGCGTGGCCGACCGCGCGCATTGCTGTGATCGGCGCCGAGGGTGCCGCGCAGCTGCTGGTCAAGCGCTTCCCGGACCCGACCGCGCCCGAGGTACAAAAGATCAAGGCCGACTTCATCGAGGGCTACAACACCAACATGGCGGTGCCGTGGGTGGCGGCCGAGCGCGGCTTCATCGACGGCGTCATCGAGCCGCACCAAACCCGTTTGCTGCTGCGCAAGTCCATGCACCTGCTGCGGGACAAGCAGATCAACCGGGTGCAGCGCAAGCACGGCCTGACCCCCATCTAGACCGTGCGGTTGGATGAAGCTGTGTCGACACACGTACCGGGGCTCGGTGCTCCGCTGGGAGATCCGCGACTGAGCCTTCGCGACCTCTACGTTTTCCAGTCCCCCGCCGATCCCGGCCGGACCGCAGTGATCCTGACCGTCGACCCCGACGCGGGTGCGCTGCATCCGGACGCCGTCTATCGGCTCGGAATCGATTACACCGGTGACTATCGAAATGACATCGCGTTCAGTTTCGTCTACTCACCTCCCCTCGACGGGGCGCAGACCGTCGATGTTTACCTGGCGGTCGGCGCGCAGGCCTCGACCGTTGCGGCTGTTGGTTCCCTGATCTTCGGCGGTGTGGCGGTGTCGTTGGGCGCGGAGCCGACCGTGGTGGAGTCGGGGGGGTTCACCTTCGCCGCCGGCGTCCGCAGCGACCCGTCACACGCGGACGCCGACGTCATGGCGATGATAATCGAGCTACCCAACGGCTACCTCAGTGCCAGCCCCGACGTCCGAATCTGGGGACGTTGCAGCCTGTTGAGCGATGGTGAGTGGGTCCACGTAGACCGGGTCGGCCATCCGTCACTGGGCAGCGACATCGCCACCGGGGACGCCCTGACGGAGTACCGGGCGGGCGAGCCGAACCGCGACCGGGAACGCTGGATGGGGCCACTGATCGAGGTGATGGCCCGCGCCGGCGGGTACAGCCGTGAAGCGGCGATCGCCGCGATCGAGGCCGAGAGCACACTTCCCGACGTGCTGACCTACAACCCGTCACGGGCCGCTGAATATCCGAACGGCCGCACCCTGTCCGACGACGTGGTCGGCCACCGCCGCGCGTTCCTGACCGGACGGCAGAAAGAGCCCTCCGGCTCCAACCCGCCCCCCGGCGTCCATCCCGAGTTCCCCTATCTGGCCCCACCGGGGTGAAGATGCTCCGGTAGCCCGGTGATCGAACGGCGGCCCCCGGCGTTTTCGAATAGCCTTATCCCGTGGAGCAGGGTTGCCAGGCGAACGACAGTCTTCCCAGTGCGGAAGGCGATCACTACCTGCGGCGTGAGTTGTATCAAAGAATCAAAGACGGCCCAGAGATCTTCGAGTTCATTCAGTCGGGGTCCCTCGATGGGATTTGGTACTGGGACCTCGACGACCAGGAGCAGGAGTGGCTCAGCCCCCGGTTCAAAGCACTATTCGGCTACCGCGACGACGAGGTGCCCAACACCTCGGACTGGTGGAAAGAGCACATATTCGAAGAAGATCTTCCCGCAGTACTGGAAAACTTCGGCAAGCACTTGGAAGATCCCGACCACCCCTACGACCAAGTTGTGCGATACCGGCACCGAGACGGCTCGACGGTGTGGGTGCGCTGCCGCGGCTTGGCGATACGAGACGAGCAGGGCCGTCCGATCCGGTTGCTCGGCGCCCACCAAGACATCACTGAACTCATGGAGACGAAGCAAGCCCTGGCGGTCAGGAACGCGGAACTGGAGGCCACCGTTATCCGCGACAGTCTCACCGGTCTGCTCAATCGGCAGGGCATCCTGGAACGCCTTGACGAGGCGGTGCATCGGGCGCGTCGCGGCCGCGACCTCGCAGTGCTGTTCATCGATCTGACCAATTTCAAAGAAGTCAACGACACATACGGGCATCTGATCGGCGACAGCGTCCTTTGTGCTGCCGCGGGCCGACTCGATGACACCATCCGGGGTTCCGACCACGTGGGCCGCCTCGGCGGCGATGAGTTTCTGGTGGTGCTCGACGGAGTCCCGTCGGCAACCCAGGCGCACCAAGTTGCCGAAAGGTGTCTGGCGGCATTGATGGCCCCGCTCCGGCTCCCAGGGATTCAAGCCGAGGAGATTCGGTGTTGCATCGGGATCGCCACATTCCGACCCGCGGATACCGCAGAAACGTTGATGAAGGAAGCCGATGCCGCGATGTACCGGGCCAAACACTCGGAGTCGTTCATCCACGAAAGCTGATTCCGATTCGGCGGCAACCGGATTGACGGATGGAGGACACCGCGGCCTTGGGTTGAGTGCGGTTCTCATCCCAGGATGCTGAGCGGGTTACGAACGATCCGAGCGGGCCAGCGGCGGGCGGCGCCGATGGAATGTCGTGACCTGCTGAAATGCGTGGCCGGATTGGATCAGGAACCGTTCGCTGAATTCCCGGCCGATGAACTGGACCCCGAGCGGCGTTCCCCGTGTCGTGAATCCTGCGGGCAGACACATGGCGGGATGGCCGCTGACATTGAACGGCGCGGTCGGCGTTGCCAGCGTTGCGTTCAGCCGTGTGTCCTGTCCTAGCCTCCGCATGGTGTCCAGGGTCGGCGACGCCAGACCGGCGCTGGGCATCAGCAGGATGTCGACGCACTGAAATACCCGGCGCAGGGCCTCGGCGAAATCCTGCCGCTGCTCGATCAGCGCCCGGCGTTCCGCGGTGGTCAGTTTCCGACCGGCAGCGATGAGGGCACCGAGCACCGGCCCGTATTCGTGTGCGCGGGCCGGATAGGTCCGGGCATGAGCTCTGGCGGTTTCGGCGGCACGCAATTTTCCGAAGGCGTCCATGATCGGATCGAGTGCCGGTACAGCGACGTCGGTCACGGACCATCCGAGTTTCGTCAGGGTGCCGATGACGTCGACCATCATGGAGTTGGTGTCCTCGTCAAACGTCGCCAGCAGTGACGGGTCGACCCCAACGCGGGGCTTCTGGGCCAAAGTCAGTTCGGCGCAGTAGTCTTCGGCCTGATCCCCGACGGCGCTGCTGGGGTCGTTGGGATCGGGTCCGGCGATGGCGGTGAGCAAAGCTGCGGCATCTCGAGCGCTGCGGGCGAGGGGCCCCACGTGATCGAAGCTGGCGGCCAGTTCGACGATGCCGTAACGGCTCACGCGTCCCCATGTCGGCTTGATCCCGGTGAGCCCACACATGCTTGCCGGGAATCTGATGGATCCTCCGGTGTCGGAGCCGATCGAACCGAAACACAACCCGGCGGCGGTGGCTACACCGCAACCGCTGGATGACACACCGGCCCATGTCTGCGAATCCCAGGGATTGATCGGCGCGGTGACACTGGGGTGGTAGGCGAGGTAGGCGCCCTCGGTCATCGTCAACTTGCCGGTGATCACGGCGCCGGCGGCCCGCAGTCTGGCCACGACGGTGGCGTCGTATTCCGGCCGGAAACCCGCAAGAATGGTGGTTCCCGCCGCGGTGGGGGCATCGACGGTGTAGCAGAGATCCTTCACACCGATGGGGACTCCGTGCAGGACGCTTCGGTAGTGGCCTGCGGCGATCTCGGCGTCGGCGGCACGCGCCGCGGCGAGTGCGGATTCCCGCATCACCCAGGCGTAGCTCTTCAGTTCAGGATCGAGGGCCGCTATTCGCTCGAGGGTTGACTGGGTGACCCCTTCGGAGGTGAGCTGCCTGGTGCGAATCAGTTCGCCGAGTTCGGTGAGCTCAAGTTTCCAGATCTCGTCCTGGGTTCGTGACATGCCATTTCCTGCCAGCGATTCGACCGCACCAGCTCAGCTGCCGGTGGCATCGCCGAAATTCGGTGGGCGGCCCTCACGGAAAGCCGTGACTCCTTCTCGCAGGTCGTCGCCTTCGTAGGCGTCGACACTGAATCGGATCAGGGCGTCGGTGTCCGCCGCAGTCAGCGCTCGTCCGTGCATGTTGGCGACCGCTTTGGAGGTGCGCATCGTCACGGCCGACTGTCGGCAGATCTGTCCGACGAGTCTGGCGACCGACTCGGCAAGATCATCTGCCGCGACGACTTTCTGCACCAGTCCCCAACGCAGGGCGGTATCCACGTCGATGAGCTCACCGCTGAACATCAGATACTTCAGACCTGCTGGACCGATGAGACGCGCGACGATGTCGGCCTCGGTGAGGCCGAGGATGACGCCCAGCTTGCCCAGCGGAATGCCGAAGCGTGCGTCTTCGGTCGCGATGCGAACGTCGCAGGCTGCGCTCAGCTCGCAACCACCGCCGACGGCAAGCCCGCGGACCGCCGCGATGACCGGAACCGGCACCGCAGTCAATGCGTGCAGACAGGTGGCGAGGGTGCCGTTGTAGGTGGCGGCGTCTGCGGTGGTCATCCGAGTGTCCGGAAACTCTGTGATGTCGGCGCCGGCCGCGAACGCCCGCTCACCCGCGCCGCGCAGCACAATCACCCGAAGGCTGGATTCGACGGAAAGCTCGTCCAGCAGCCGGTTGAGGCGGCGCCAGCTCGCCAGGTTCAGTGCGTTCAGCGCTTCGGGGCAACTCAGTGTTATGACGGCGACACCCTGATGGCGTTGCAGCGCAACACGATCAACGACTGCGTCAGCGGGCGGCTGCCCCAGCATCAGTCGGCGTACGCCAGCTTCGAGATCACTGTCGCCAGGACTAATCACCGGAAAGCCTTGGAATGCACGGCCGATAGTTTAGCGGCACAGCGGGATAACCCTGCCTCTTCATGGGATTCGTCTACCGCTGATCACGGCCCGATTCGGATCGGACCCGGGGACCACAGCCCCGAGCGGGTGGCAGACCCTAGCTCCAGCTCGGCTGGTTTCGCGTCCACGATCGTGGCAAAGCGGCGCAGCGAGCCCCAGTCCTGGCCCCAGTCGTGCGACAGGTAGGTCGACATCACCGAGGCCCGCAGCAGTAGGTCGGTGATTCCCAGCAGGCCGCCGTTGACGCCGTCCTGCCACGTGTCGGTGCTCTGCAGCTTGGCGAGATAGTCGGGAGAGATACGGAACTTGGGCACTTGGGTGACCCCGTTGGCATGCAGCATCGGCTGCTGACAGGGGAATACCAGCCCGACCGCCCAGTCCATCAGGACCGGTTGTTCGGAACCGATGTACTCCTGGACCGAGCGCAACTCGGGTACCCGTGGCGGTGTGACGGCGATCCAGTCGCCCTTGCTCAACGACAGGTCTTCGGCGATTATCCGAACCGCGATGGCCTCGGCGGGGATCTGGTCCCGCGGGTAGCGCAGATTGCGCCACGACGGCGTCGGACCTATGTCGAACGGGCTGACCCGTCCGGCTGGTTCCGGAGCTCCGGCGGGTCCGGGCAGCCCGTATTCGAGCTCCACCTTCTGGCCGGAGGCGAACCCCTCTGCCACGCTGTCACCCGCGATCGTTCCCGCCGCGGTGATCGTTACCAGGGGGTGCGCCTCATCGACGGGGGGCAGCTCGTACCACGCTGAGGTCAGTCGGCTCTCCCGCTGCGCATCAGTTGAATATGTTCCCGCAACGGGGACCTTCGCAGGATCGAGACCGTAGGGCAGCGGGACGGTTGATCCGTTAACACCCTTGCGGGACAACCGCGTTCGCTGGTACCAGTCGGCGTCGGTGCCCGGCTGCGGATTATTGATCCGGATGGCTTCGGCGATGATCCGCTTGGGAACCCCGTCCGGCGAGAAGCCCACCGGCCCGGTTCCCCCCAGCGGGCCGAGTGGACCCCAATCACCGGGCAGCGGCCGCAGAAAGCCGACGTTGGAATCGGGTTCGACGAGCACATCGTCGGCCATACCGCAGCCGCCGGCGAAGGCGCGAAGATTGGCCCAGGCGTTGGAATAGGTCGGGTACTGGCGGACCACACCCACCGCCAATGAAGCCACGAACAAGACCACCATGAACCCGGCGGCGATCGGTATCGGCGCCGCCGTGAGCAAGGTGACGGCCCGCGACTCCGGCGGGGAGAAGACGTGCAGCCAGAACGCCCACAACGCCGCGATCGCGAACAGTGCCAAGAACATCGTGCTGAGTGTTACCCCTCCGAGGGAGGGAACCGAATTGTTATATGGCACCCCAAAATTCGATACATACCACCAGCCGTTCGTCGAAGCGAAGCACATCGCCAACACGAAGAACACCAGTGCGAGAAACGCCATTCGGTTACGTGCCGAGCGCAACACCAACGGCGACATCAGCACGGTCGCCAGCGCTGCCATCGCGGCCCCGACGGCGGCGAACAGGCCAAAGTGGTGGATCCATTTGGTGGGGGTGAACATCAGGAAGAAGATGGTGGCGAAGATGACGCCCATCAGCCGCCACGCCGGCCCACGGGCCACACCGGGAACGCGCTTGCGCCGCAACATCATGAATAGTGACGGGAACAGACACATCACGGTGAACAGGAAAGCGAACCTACGGGATATTGCGGCGTCGGTGGTGGGCAGGATCAGGTAGTAGTAGCGCAGGATCTCGGTGAACCATTCCTGGCTGGGCCCGACCGAGGTGCGAATCCTGGTGGCTTCCAGCACAGTAGCCATCGTCTGGTCGGCGAACACCACCGTGAGCACGACAGTTCCCGCCGCCAGCAGTGGCGCGATCAGCGGCCAGGTACCGAATCGTTGGCGTCGCCTCATCAGGATCCGCAGGATCGGTCGGCCACCGGCCACCAGCGCTGCGACCGCGATCAGCCCGGTGGGCTGGATGCCGAGAGTGAACGCGGCGGTGGTGATCGCCAGCGCGGCGGGCGTCAGCCGGCCCGACGTGATGGCCCGCTCGATCAGCACGTACGTGATGAGCGCGCCGGTGGCGATCTGGCCCTCGGGGCGCAGTCCGTTGTTGAACGGCATCCACGCTCCGAGTAGCACCAGCCCGGCGGCCCACATCGCCGCGCGACTGCCCGCCACCGCCGGACCCAGCCGGGGCAGTACCTCCCGGGACAGCAGCAGCCAGCACACCAACGAACAGATCAGGTCGGGCAACCGGATCCAGATGCTGGCGTCGCTGACCCGGGTCATCAGCGCGAGCACGTTGTAGTACCAGCCGAACGGATCTTCCGGGCTACCGAACCAGCGGAAGTAATTCGACATGTAACCGGCGTGATCGGCGACCCGGGCCATGCCCAGGATGTAGCCGTCGTCGGAAGAGTTGGCCCCGATCACATACCAGAGCGCGAACCCGCCGACCACGACGCCGTCGACGGGCGTGGCTGTTCGCCAACGCGTCGGGATGAGCCGGTGCATGCGCCGCCCGTCAGTACGGTCCAGCCGCCACAACGCGAGCAGTGCGATGACGGTCGAGGCGATCGCCAGCAGCATCGCCGTCAGCTTCAGGGCGGTGGGATGGGTGCTGAACCGGGTGTCGATCGTCGCCGAGAACTCCATACCGGCCGGGGCCGGCCCGGTCAGATCGGTGAAGACCCCCACGATGGCGGGCCGCAGGTTGGGATCGGGAAAGCCGGTGCGCTGAGGTTTGCCGGCGTCCTCGCCGGAGATCTGGGTCAGGCCCACGAACTCGGCGTAGGTGCCCTCCAGCGATGAGGTGATCACGATGTCGGAGCAACCGGGGGCAGCACCGCTCCCGGCGACGCGTTCCCGGTCCACTGTGGCCACGACGACGTTGCGGACGATCACGTCGACGCGGGCGCCCCCGACTCCCGGGTCGCTTCGCTCCTGCCCACCGGATGTGACGTTGACCAGCATCGCGTTCAGTGCCGCATCCCGCCCCTGCGCCGGAGCGGTGCCCAGGACCAGGCCACCGTCGTCGGGCATCGAAGCGATGACCGCGCAGGGCACGGTGGCGGTGAGGCTCACCGGTGCCTGAGAGATCAGTGGGGCGGTGACGTTCTCGAGTTGCCCTTGCTGGGGCCAGTTCAGGGTCGCCGTGGTCTGGGTGACGGGCAACAGCGGCGTCGCGATCGCCAGCACGAAGCCGAGCAGTCCGGCGATCGTGGCGACCCATCTGGCGAGCTGGACCTCGTTGTCTTCGTTCACGGGAGGGCCCTAATCGGACCGCCGCGGCTCCAGCCGAACACTCGCGTCGACCCCTCCTCGATAACGGCCTCCGGTGCCTCGCTGCGCGGCACTACCCGGATGTAGCGCTCGATGGAGCCCCAGTCGCGGTACCAGTCGTTGCGCAGATACGTCGGGATGGTCGCGGTCCGCAGCAGCGCCTGGATGAACAGGAACGGGCCGCCGTCATCGGCGGACTGCCATTGGTTCGAGGAGGACACCATCTGCTTGAAGTCGGGCAGGATCCGATACTCCGGCAGCTCGGCCACCCCGAGATGTTCGGAGAACGGCCGCTGGCACGGGAAGTTGGCGGCGGTCGCGATGTCCAGCAGCACCGGCGTCTGCGACCCGAGGAACTGTTGCGCCGTCTGCAGCACCGGTACCCGTGGTGGAGTGAAGGCGAACCACTGATCGTCGGAGAGGTTCGGGTCGTCGGCGACGATCCGGGCCACGTTGGCCTCCGGTGGCGCCCACGCCAGCGGGAACCTCAGATTGCGCCACGCCTTCTGCGGGAAGATGTCGATTGGTTGGATCTTGCTGAGTGCCTCGTACGAACCGTCAGGTCGGTGCACGCCCCACTGCAGCTTCAGCGATTGACCGTAGTTGAACGAGCCGTCCTCGTCGTAGTACCAGATGGCGCCGGCGGCGGCGACGGTCACCAGTGGGCGGTCGGGTGTGCGCGGCGGCAATTGATACCACGCGGAAGTGGCCTCGGCGGCGACCCTGTCCATGTCTGAACCGGGTTCGACATAGCTGCCCATCACGGGGGTGTGTTCCGGATCGAGCCCGAACGGTAGAAACACCCGCGATCCGTTGACCCCCTCGGGTCCGTAGCCCCCGCCGGTACCCGCGGCGTAGGCGATCCCGATATTCGGCTTGTCCACGGGTCCGTCGGAGTTCACCAACCCGGGGTTGGCCGCCACCGGCTCGGCCGGTTCGAGGGTGTCGCTGACCCCGTTGGGCGTGAAGCCTACCGGGTCCTCACCGCCGAGGGGTCCGTATTCGCCGTAACGTTGGCCCGGAACAGGTCGCAGCATGCCGGCGTTGGTGTCCGCCTCGACGAGGACGGCATCGGCCATCGCGCAACTGGTGTCGGATAGCCCCGACCGCAACGCCGCCAGGTTGGCCGCGCCGGTGGTGTAGACGGGATAGCGGCCTGCGGTGGCCTTGAGCATGGACCCCAATTCGAGGACCACCATGATGACGGCTACGACGAGAAGAGGTGTGGAAGCCAGTGCCCGGTTGCGGCCGGTGTCGGCGACCTCGGTATGTCCCGCGTAGTCGATCCGGAAGTGCAGCCAGCCGGCCAGCAGGCCACCGGCGATCGCGAGCACCAGGAAAATGTTGGTGACCGGCTGACTGAAGATCACCGGTTGCTTGTCGAACCACGGAACCCCGTAGTTGGCCACGTAGAACCACCCGTTGATGCCTGCGTTCGCCCACGCCAGCACGAACAGCAGAGCCGTCACGTAGAGCGCGAGGTTGCGTCGGCTGTGCAGCCCGACCCGCGCGAACGCGAACGCGGTGACCCCGCCCAGCGCACCAGCGAGTCCGGCGAAGACGCCGAACTGCGTTGCCCACTTGGTGGGCGTGAACATCAGCAGCAGCAGGCCGATCGCGGTGGTGCCGGTCAGCCGCCAGACCGGCCCGTTCATCGCGCCCGGCACCCGGCCCCGGCGCAGCAGCACCGTGAGCAGACCGAACACGCACAACAACAGGACCAGCACCGCGAAGCGGCGCGTTAGCGAGGCTTCGACGCTGTCCTCGACCATCACGAAGTAGTAGCGCAGGAACTCCTGGTACCAGGGGATGGTCGGGCCGACGACGTACTTGATCCGGGCTGATTCGGCCACGGTGGCCAGCGTCTGATCGCGGAATACCACGACGAAGATCAGTGCGGCAGAGGCCAGGAAAGCGGCAACCGGGGCCAGCTGAGCCGCGGGCCCGTCGGCGGCCCGGCGCTCAGAGACGACGCGCTTGATGGCGCGCGCACCGACCAGCAGCGGCGCCACGGCGACCATTCCCTGTGGGGCGAGGGTCACGCAGAACACAGCGATGACGATCGCCGCGGCAGCGGGCCAGAGTCGACGCGTCCCCAGCGAGTTCTCGACCAGCATCCACACCGCGATCACCCCGAACGCGATGAGGGGTTCGGGCCGGAGACCGTTGTTGAACGGCAGCCAGGCGGCGAGGAAGACCGCGCCGGTGGTCCACACGGCGACCCGGTTGCGGGCCAGGCGCACGCCTAGTCGTGGCAGCACCCAGCGGCTCAAGATCAACCAGGTGCCGATGGCGGCCGCGGTGGCCGGGAGCCGCATCCAGATGCCGTCGGTGCTGAACGACGCCAGCTTGGCCAGGGCGCTCTGATACCAGTCGAAGGGTGCTTCGGTAGTTCCGAAGAAACGGTAATAGTTGGCGATGTAGCCGGCTTCGCCGGAGACCCGGGCGATGGTCAGGTTGTAGCCGTCGTCCGAGGATTGGGCACCGACCACATGCCACACCAGCAGCGCGCTCACCACTCCGGTGTCCGCCAGCCACGTCGAAAGCCCGACGCGGTGCCGCTGACCCCGGTCCCACCGGAGCCGCCTACCCGACGTGCGGTCCAGCAGCGCCAGGGCGAGGATCGAGGCCACCACGCAGGCAACACCGAGAATCATCACCGTCAGCTTGAGCGTGGTCGGGGTCGTGATAAAACGGGTGTCGATATCGACCGTGGCGGACACGCCACTGCCGGCGGGTACTTCGAGTTCGGTGAACAGGCCCGCGACCTGGGGCCGCTTCTCGGCTTCGAGCGTCCCCATCGCGCCGGGAATGCCGACGAACTCGGCGCCGACCTCGCCGATGTCGGCCCAGGCGCGCAGCGTGCTGCAGGCCCCGGACTCCACCGCATCGCGCGGCGCTATCGCGGCTACCGAATCACGGAAGGCGACGATGACATCATCGGCGGTGGCGCGCATGAACAGGCCATTGCGGCCGGCGTCGATGCCGCCGGGTGGGATTGTGGAGAGCACCAGTCCGCCCTCGGCGGGTAGGTCATTTACGGCCTGGCAGGGGATGACGACGTCAAGCGACCTGGGAGCACCCGAAACCAGCGGTGCGGTGACGCTGCTGATACTGCCGTCGCTGTCGACTGACTGCGGCCATTGGATGGTCGCAGTCGTCTGGTTGACCGGGAGCAGCGGCGCCAGCGCGCACAGGAGCATTCCGGCAAAACCCGCGACGATGGCGACGAGGCGGGCTGTCCGGTCAGGCACGAGGGTCGATGGTATTCGACGCTAACTCAGACGCAGCGGTGCCGGGCTCCACAGACCGCTGCGCGTCGCGGAACCGAGATCCAGCCGAGCCGTTGCGGCGTCGGGGTAGAAGAGCGTGAGCTGCTGCAGCGCGCCCCAGTCACGTAGCCAGTCGTGCTTCAGGTAGGTGGGCACGGTGGTGGAGCGCTACAGCAGCTCGGTGATGCCCAACGGGCCACCGCCGAGGTAGTCCATCACTGGTGAGTTGGCCTCGGCGCCGAAGCGGTCGGGCAGGATGCGCCACTTGGGTACCTCGATGACGCCGTTCTGGTGGCCGAACGGGCGCTGACAGGGAAAGGCCAATCCGACGAGCCAATCCAGCAGCACCGGTGTCGTCGAGCCGACGACCTCCTGCAGGGTGCGAAGGACCGGAATCCGCGGTGGTGTGAGGGCGATCCAGTGCCCCGGGCTGAGGTCGTCGTCCGTGGCGACCAGCCGGATCCGGGTGGCGTCGGCCGGAATCGTGGACAGCGGCACGCGCAGATTGCGCCAGGCCGGAGCGGCTCCCACGTCACCGAGATCGATGCTGTCGCCCGGCTCGTAGTCGTCGTCGCTGGCCCACTGCACGACCACCTCGCCCCGGTCGAACCGCCCCGCCGCGGACACAACCAGCAATGAATCGGACCTGTCGCTGTCGGCCCATCCGGCTGGCAGCCGGTACCAGGCCGACCGCAGCCGTGCCGGCTGCTGGGTTCCGCTGCGCCAGCTGCCCAGCACCGGGGTGCGAGCGGGATCCAGGCCGAACGGTAGCCGGGCTCGGGAGCCGTTGATCCCAGCGGCGGCCGTGGTACCGCCTTCAGTCCCCGCTTCGCTTGCGTCGGCGTCGGAGGTCTCGGTGTCGGCGAAGTTGTCCGAACCCGGCTGATCCATCACCGGGTCGGCGGACACGTCGGAGGGAATTCCGTTGGGCCGGAAACCTTCTGTGTTGCCATTGCCGGTGTTCCCGACTGCGCCGCCGCCCAGCGCCTCGCCGATGGGCATCCCGACCGGCACGAGCAGACCTGCGTTGGGGTCCTGCTCCACCATCACGTCGTCGGCCATGCCGCACGTTTTTCCGGTTAGGGCTTCCAGATTGGATCGGCCGACGGTCCATGCCGGGTACTGGCCGGTCATCGCCAGAGTCAGCGATATCACCTCGAAGGTCACCAGCGCCCACGTGGCGGTGGCCAGGGGCGCCTGGACGATCGGTAGCCAGCGTCGTTGACCGACGTGGGCAGATGCACCGTCACGCCCCGCGAAGTGGAACCAGGCGGCCACCAACAGGATGAGCACTGACAAGCCGAGCAGGATGGTGTGGAAACCGAACTTCCACTCCGGGAACGAGTTCGACCATGGCACTCCGAAATTGGAGACGTACCACCAGCCGTTCACGGTCGCGAACGAGAGCGCGGTCACGAACAGCACTGCGGCGGCGAACAGCGTGCGATTGCGGCGTGAGCGCATCGCCGCGGCGGAAACGGCTACTGCGGCGAGCGCCCCGAGGGAGCCGGCCAACCCCGCGAACACCCCGAAGTGGTGGGTCCACTTGGTGGGGGTGAACATCATGGCCAGGAACGCGATGATGGTGATCCCGATAATGCGCCGGGCGGGGCCCAGCGCGGTGCCGGGAATTCTGCCCTTTCGCAGTGACATCGCGACCGCCACGGCAAGCGCGAGTAGCAATGTCAGTACCGCGAACCGGCGCGCCACCGAGCCGTCGGGAGTAGTGGTGAACAGTCGCGAGTAGCGAATGTGCTCGTCGAACCACGCCAGGCTCGGACCGACGGCCGACTTGAAGCTGCTGGCCTGCATCTCGGCGGCCAGGGTCTGGTCGCGGAAGATCAGGATGATGGTGACGGTGGCCGCGGCGGCGATCGGCGCCAACAGCGCCGCGTAGCCGAACCGTGAAGTATGACGTGCCACAATGGTTTTCAACGGTCCGATGGCGACGAGTAGGGCACCCACCGCAGCGATGCCGGTGGGGCCGGAGAACAGCGTCAGCGCGCCGATGATGATCGCGACCGCGACCGGTAACAGCCTGCTGGTCGCGACTCCCCGCTCGACCGAACACCAGGTCAGTAGGATCCCCAGCGCGATGATCGGCTCGGGGCGCAAGCCGTTGTTCAGCGGCAACCAGAACGCGAGGAAGAGCCCGGCTGCCGTCCAGGCTGCCGCCCGGCTGTGCTTGACGGCGGAGCCCAGCCGGGGAATCACCTCACGGCTGATCACCCACCAGCACGCCAGCCCCATCAGCAGCGTGGGCAGGCGCATCCATACGCTCGTCGTGCTGACATGGGCCCACATCGCCAGCAGGTCGTAGTACCACCCGAAGGGTGCTTCGGGGGTGCCGAACCAGCGGTAGTAGTTGGCCATGTATCCGGCGTTCTCTGACACCCGGGCCATCGTCAAGATGTAGCCGTCGTCAGCGGTGTTGGCGCCGACGAAGTGCCACCACACCATCACCGCGGTGACCAGCGCGTCCAGTGGCGACATCGACCACCACCGCGGCGGCAGAAAACGCCGGTGCCGCATGCCGTCGGCGTTGTCCAACACGTGCAGCGCACCGAGGGCCACGATGGTCATCGCGACACCGATGATCATCGCCAGGAGCTTCAGCACGGTCGGCGAACTGCTGTAGCGCGAGTCGATGGTCGCCGAGAACTCCAGCCCAGGGGGGGCGGGGCCGGACAGGTCGGTGAAGACACCCACGATCTGGGGCCGGAAGTCGTATCCACTGCGTTCACCCCGCAGCGTTTCGTCCGGGTCGCCTGGGCTGTCGCCGTCCGGCGGCGCCGTCAAGCCGACGAATTCACCGGTCACCTTGTCGGCGTGCGCGGTGAACGTCAGCTTCTGGCACGCCGGGCTGAGGACCTGTTCCAGGGGCGCGCTGACGACCGGCGTATTGCGCACGATCACGAGCAGATCGTTGTTCACCCGTTCGATGAGCAGGCCGCGATCGATCGCCTTGGGCGCCTGCTTGGGGACGGTGGACAACAACACGGTGCGTCCTGGCTGGTCGAGGCCGGCCGCGGCGCTGCACGGCACACTGATTTCCAGGTCGGTGGCCACATAACCGATCAGCGGTGCATTGACGCTGGCCAACACGCCGTTCTGCGGCCAGTTCAACTTCGCCGTGGTCTGGTTGACCGGCAGTAGCGGTGTGGCGACGGCCAAGACCGCGCCTACGACCCCGGCGACGATCGCGATGAGCCGCGCAGTGCGGTGGTTGGCACCGTGGGGTTGCTTGGTCGGCTCCGCCGACGGACCCGCCTCTGGCACCACGGGGCTAAATGGTAATTGGCTTGCGGATGGCCAGGACGAACGGCCCGATGGTCGACACGTCGAACCGGGGGTCGTCGAACAGCGCGCTGTCCAGCGCAACCTGGTAACGCCGCACGTTGGGCTGGTTCGGGTAGACGTCGGAGGCCAGTCGCAGGGTGTAGGTGTCTGCCGCTGCCGCTGCCGAACCGTCGTGGCGCATCAGAAACACCGTCGGAGGTTCCCAGGGCATCGCGTCGAGATCGGCGATGAATTGATCGGCGTCGGACAGCAGGGCCCAGCCCTCGATGGCTTCGGCCCGCTGCTCGAACTGTGCCAGCGGATTGGCATAGTGCGAGGTCAGTCCCTGGAACCCGTAGTACGGGTAGTACGACAGGAAGCTGTAGTCGGCGGTCAGGACCACGGTTTCGTTACGGGGCCGACCGGTCACCTCCTGTATCCGGGTGTCGATCTCGCTGTAGTACCGCGCCGGCCCTGGGGGGCGGCGGTCGGCTCGCTGGCCGGAGCCGTCGGTGTCGGTGTAGGCGACGACGATGTCGGGGCGCAACACGTTGGGAATGTCCTGGCTGAAGGTCACCGCGCCGAGGGCGCCGACCGCGGTAGCGGCTGCGAGCACCCGGTGCGCGTTCTGCCGCTGGACGCGGGCAGCCACCGCCCTGGCCGCCTCGATGAAACCGAATGCGCCCGCTGCCGTCAGCAGGATGGTCAGGGTCGGCTGCAGCCGGAACGACAGTAGCGTCGTACCGGCCAGGGTGGTGAGCATCGACAGCAGTGACCAGGCGTAGACCGCCAGGACCGCTGCGGCCAGCGCTCCCGCCCGGGTGGACGAGCGGGCGCAGGTGACCAGCCAGAGGGTGCCGAGCATGCACAACGCTCCGAGCAGGGTGAACTGCAGCATGGGGAACGACAACACGGCGCCGTCCGCGGGCAGGTAATGCTGGGCGGTGCCGGTTTCGGCGGGCGTGCCCCTCGCGGCCGCGACCAGGTAGGGGCCCCACCCGATGAGGGCGAGCAGGCCGGAGATTACTGCGATGGTCAGCAATCGCAGGAGGGGGTCGAACTCCCTGCGCGCCAGGGCCAGCGAGGCCGCCATGAGCGACAGTGTGAACGCGGCGTAGGCCAGGAGCAGCGTGTAGAACAGCGCGGCGATGCCGAGGAAAATACCCACCCCGACCACCGCTGCCCAACCAGCGTGTCCACTTCCCGGGTCGCTGCAATCCAGCCCTCCGCGACGCCGGCGGCCACCCAAACCCGACCAGCCGAGTACGAATATCGGCGGCAGCAGCACCGCGATGATGGCCGCATAGGGCTCGGCGGATGAGTACGCCAACGCTGCCGCCGCGGTGGCGGTCGACACCACCAGCGCGTACTCGAAGCGAATCATGTTCGCCCACAAAACGAAAGCCAACACGATCGCGATGGAGATCGAGATGATCGACCAGGGTTTGAACATCTCCCAGGCGGGGGTGCCGGTGAGGTCGGCGAGCCGCCCGCCGAGCCAGAACCATCCCGGCGGGTAGAACGGCGGCAAGCCGATGTAGGTCATGTCGTGCAGCGCAGGCGAATCGGTCAGCCTGGTCAGATACTCGGTGCGGAATTGCTGATCCACCGAGATGCCGAACAGATAGAGCTTGGTGGCGCCCAGCGGCATCGCGAGGGTGACCACGGAGAAGGCGGCGAGCATGATCACCGCACCGATGCGGGCGGGAACCCGCCACTGGCGCCGCCACGCCAGTCCGCAGGCCAACAACCCGACCAGGCAGGCGACCTGCCCGACCGTGGTCAGCGCGTGCAACTGATTCGATGAGTTGTAGGCGGGCCAGTCGACCTGCGCGATCGCGGCCAGCGCGACGGCGGCGACCAGCACGGTGACCGCGACTGCGGCGACCATCTGGCCGGCGACTCTCAACGATGCGGCCAGCACAGTCCCACCTGCATTCCCCGGGTCGCTCCGTCCCCCGCAAGCGGGAGGTCCCCCCACCTGCCCCCGGGCATCAGATGGGAAGCTTGCGGAAGAGGGGGCGGGGGACGTGGCGCAGCACCATCATCACGTAGCGGAACGCTCCAGGCGCCCACACAAGATCTTTGCCTCTGGCGGATGCGGTGACTGCGAGCTCGGCGACGTACTCCTTGTCGACGGTCAGCGGCGCTTCCTTGACGTGCGCGCTCATCCGGGTGCGCACCTGGCCCGGCCTTATCACCAACACGCGAACCCCGAACTCCCGCAGAGCTTCTCCGAGCCCCAGGTAGAAGCCGTCGAGGCCGGCCTTGGTGGAGCCGTAGACAAAGTTCGAGCGCCTGACCCGCTCACCCGCCGCCGAGCTCATCGCGATAATTCGGCCGAAGCCCTGGGCGCGCATCTTCCCGGCGATCAGCACACCCACCGAAACGGCTGCGGTGTAGTTGATCTCGGCGATCTGCACCGCCTTGCTCTGGTCCTGCCAAAGTTCCTCGGCATCACCGAGGAGTCCGAATGCGACGATCGCGACGTCTATGTCCCGGGGGGTGTCCCCGCCCCAGGCCGCGTCGATGACCCCGGGGTGGCTCGCGGTGTCGACAGCGTCGAAATCGATGACCTCGACTGATTTGGCGCCAGCCTGTTCCATTTGGGCTTTCGCCTTCTCGCGCATGGGGTCACCCGGTACGCAGGCAAGTACGACATGTGCATGCGCATCCCGCAGGTAGCGTTCGCAGATCGCCAGGCCGATCTCGGAGGTGCCGCCCAGAAGCAGGATCGTCTGAGGGTTCCCTGTTGCATCAAAGACCATGTGGGTAAACCATCTAGAGCAACTCCAATCGTCGGGCCATGTCCGAGGCGAAGACCGCGTCGGGGTCTACCTTGCGGCGCAGGGCAATCCACTCCTCGATCCGCGGATACATGGCGTGGAAAACCTCCGGGGTGGTGCGCGAGTCCTTGGCGGTGTACAGCCGTCCGCCGAACTCGAGCACGCGGCGGTCGAGGCGGTTGAAGAACGTGTTGAGGCCAGGTTCGATCTGGAAGTCCACGCAGACGTTCCAGCCCGGGATCGGGAAGCTCAGTGGCGCTTCGTTACCGGATCCGAACAGCTTGAACACGTTGAGGAACGAGTAGTGGCCTGAACGTTGGATGTCGTGCATGATTCGCTTGAACTCATCCACGGACTCGGTGGGCACCACGAATTGGTACTGGCTGAAACCGGCTGAGCCATAGGCGCGGTTCCACTCGCCGACCATGTCCAGTGGGTGGTAGAACTGTGTCAGATTCTGCGCCTTGCCGCGGTAGGTCTTGCCCATCCGGTACCACAGAGCCGTCATCGCACCGAATATCGGCTTGTTACCCAATCCGCTGGGAAAAATGTCGGGCGCGGTGAAGTATTGGGGCGCATCGAACTTCAGTGGATCGCGGCGCAGCTTCTTCGGAAGCTGGTCTATGGTGGCCAGCGAGCCGCGGGAGATGACGGCCCTGCCGAGTTTTGGCGGTGCGCTCATCGCGTCGAACCAGGCGCTGGAGTAGGTGTAGTTGTCTTCAGTGCCGTTGCTGTGGAAGGCGATGGTCTCGTCGAGGCCGCCGGTGACATCGCCGTCGGCGATGAAGTAGGCGGTCTCCGTCGGCGTCATCTCGATGGTGGCGCGCAAAATGATTCCGGTCAGACCGTTGCCGCCGACGGTCGCCCAGAATAACTCGGCCTCGGTTCCGGTCGGCGTCAGGTGACGGACCTCGCCGTCGGCGGTAAGCAGGTCCATGGAGCGCACGTGGTTGCCGAAGCTACCCGCGCTGTGGTGGTTCTTGCCGTGGATATCGCAGGCGATCGCGCCACCGACGGTGACCTGGCGGGTGCCGGGCAGCACGGGAACCCAGAGGCCCAACGGCAGCGCAGCGCGCATCAGCTGGTCGAGGTTCACCCCCGCATCGACATCGACGAGATGGCTGTCGGCATCCATCGAGTGGATGCGGTTCACAACGCTCATGTCGACGACGAGGCCGCCGCCGTTCTGGGCATTGTCGCCATAGGAACGCCCGAGTCCCCGCGCCAGGACACCTCTGCCGCGGAGGCCGCCATCGGCTATCCGGGTTACCGCTTCGACGATCACTTCGGGATCCGGTGTGGACAGCACCTCGGCGACCGACGGGGCGGTGCGGCCCCAGCCGGTTAGCCGCTTCGCGGTAGTCGGAAACTCGGCGCGCAACATCGTCACAGAGGGTACCGCCTGCGGCCGGATACGCGGCGCAGCCGGATCATTGCCCGCGTCCCGCCCACCGGAAGATGACCACGCGCTGAACGATGAAGTTGATCACCGTGGCGGTGCCCTGGGCAATCACGAAGGCGACCGGAACGCGCCAGGGCTTGTCCTCGAACTGCATGTAGAGCAGGTAGTTGATACCGACCTGCACGCTGTAGGTCACGGCATAGAGAAAGACCACCGCGATGAACCGCCGCGTGCTCGGGGGGGCCTGGAACGTCCATCGCCTGTTGATCAGGTAAGCGGTGGTGGTGCCCGCGATGAAGCTCAAGGTCTTGGCGACATTGACGTGCAGCCCGGCGGCCAACAGCGCGACGTAGATGCCGAAGTCGACGATCGCCGACAGCCCGCCGGTCACGATGAACCGCCAGACCTGCGTCGTCAGACTCAGCTGGGGTGACATCGGCGGCTCGGCCACCCGGGCAGCTTACGGGTTCATCGATGCTGCGACCCCTCCGAAGGGTGGGCTGGCGCGGCGGATTCGATCGGCCCTCGTCGCTATACGGACCGCCGCAACCGAATCAGCGGGATCGTCCTGTCACCCGCCCGTTGTTCGTAGTCGCCGTAGCCCGCGTACACCTCGAGAGCCTTTGCCCAGGCGTCCGCGCGCTCGGCCGGGTCCGTGATCTCGGCCGCGGTATAGGTTCCGCGGTGCTTCCCCGCGAGCACCTCGACGGTGGGGTTGGCTGTCAGGTTGCGATACCAGGCGGGGTGGCCCGGTCTGCCGTAGTTCGACGCGACCAGGATGAGTGAGTCGCCATCGGTCGTATAGAGAAGTGGTAGTTGCCGGGGTAAACCGCTTTTGGCCCCGGTCGTGGTCAACAGCATCACCGGCACCGGATAGGCACTGCTGAATCGACCGCCAGTGATACGCAGCAGGGGCGGATCGATGCGCGGCGCGATGCGGGTGAGGAACCAGTTCCCCGGTGCTGACCGGCCGAACCGTTCGAGGGTGCGCTCGTAGACGCCCTTCCGGCGCCGCGGGACTGTCATACAAGGGAAGCTACATTCTGGCGATCTCGCGATTGGGTAAATGGATGTCCAGCAGCCGCGAGAAGTGCCCTTTGACCCTAGGGTGGGAGCCCGACTTCCGGGACCATCATGCGCATGGATGCCGCATCTGCACCGGAAACCCCGGTCACCGAGCTCACTGAAGAAGATTGCTGGAATTTGCTGTCCGGCGTCTCGCTGGGCAGGCTCGTGACGACAGTGGACGGATGGACCGAGATCTTCCCCGTCAACTTCGTCGTCCAGCAACGCACCGTGCTGTTCCGCACCGCCGAGGGAACCAAGCTGCTGACTGCGGTACTCAACGAAAACGTGGTTTTCGAGGCCGACGACCACAACGTCGCCGAAGGCTGGAGCGTGGTGCTGCGCGGAACTGCCCGGGCGTTGTCCACTTCAGGCGACGTGGAGGAGGCGCAGCGCGCCGGACTTTATCCGTGGGTCGCTACCCGCAAGCTGCGCTTCGTGCGCATCACCCCGGATACGTTGACGGGCCGGCGATTCGTGTTCGGGCCCGAACCGGACTGAGACACGCATCAGACCCAGTACGGCACCCGAGCGCGGTACTGGCGCATTGCCAGGGCGGCGAAGATCCACCCGATCACCGTCAGTGACAGCACCACCACCCAGTGCCGCAACTCCTGTTCGGCCCCGAGTAGCGGGGCCCGGACGATGTCGAGGTAGTGCAGCAACGGGTTCAGCTCGACGATCTTGGCCCATTTCCCGGCGCCCTGGCGCTGTAGCGTCGACTCGTTCCAGATGATCGGCGTCATGAAGAACAACAGCTGTACCAGGCTGGCCAATAGCGGGCCGATGTCGCGGTAGCGGGTGGCCAAGATGCCGAAACACAGTGCGACCCACACACAGTTGAGCGCGATCAGGAACAGCGCCGGGATGAACGTCAGATCGGTCCATTGCCACGGTTTGGGGAAGATGACCGCGATGATGACGAAGATGACGATGTTGTGCCCGAACAGGATCATCTGCCGCCATACCAAGCGGTAGACGTGCACCGACAACGGAGTCGGAAGTTGTTTGATCAGACCCTCATTGGCGATGAACACCTCGGAACCCTCGAGAATCGACGCGTTGATCAGGTTCCAGATGATCAGGCCGAGGGTGACGTATGGAAGGTGCTCGGACAGTTCGAGCTTGAATAACTTCGAGTACAGCCCGCCCATCGCCACCGCGGTGGTGCCGGTCGCGATCGTGATCCAGAACGGTCCCAGCACGGAGCGCCGATACCGCTGCTTGATGTCCTGCCAGCCCAGGTGCAGCCACAGCTCGCGCTTACCGAATCCACCGACAAGATCGGCCCACGCTCGCCGGAATGTTCTCGACTGTGCGGCAGCGTCCATGAACGTCATTGGCTGAATCTTTCGCGTCGACCTAAGCGCCGCAACCGAATCCATTCCCGGAGCCCCGCCGGGTCCCGTTTCGAGATGAGAAAGTACCAGCCATAGCGCAGCCACTCCTGGGCCACCAGCTTGCGCATCCCGGGTTGGGATTGCAGATAGCCCCGGTTTCGGTAGGTGAAGAACCGCTTGGTCTGGTTGTCCGGGTATTGCGCGTGCATGCGGCCACCCAGGATCGGTTTGAACTCGTCTCCGCCCTGGGGGTGAAGATATGCCGCGTGCAGGCAGGTCCCGAACGGCAACCCCGATCGGAGGAGCCGACGGTGCACTTCGGTCTCGTCGCCGCGGTAGAACAGGCGCAGGTCCGGAACACCGACTGCCTCCAGTGTGGACCCGCGAAACAGGGCGCCGTTGAACAGGTGCGCGATGTTCGGCATGAAGTCGGGAAGGTCTGCTTCGGTGTGCAACTCGCTCACCCTGCGCCGCCACGCCAACCCGCGTCGAAGCGGAAACGCCAGACGTTCGGGGTCGGTCAGGTCGCAGATCATCGGTGACACTTCGGCCAGCCCGTGCCGCTCGGCGCAGGCCAGCAGGGTGCTCAGCACCTCGGCATCCTGAGGGCGGCCGTCGTCGTCGGCCAGCCAGACCCACTCCGCTCCCAGGCTCAGCGCGTGCAGGATGCCCAGCGCGAACCCGCCCGCTCCGCCCAAGTTCCGGTGCGAACCCAGATATGTCGTCGGGACAGGCTGGCCTACCACCAACTCGCGTACCCGTCCGGCCGGGTCGTTGGGAAGGTCATTGTCCACGACGATGAGATGGTCCGGGGGCCTGCTCTGCGAGGTGACCGCAGCCAGCGATTTGGCCAGTTCCTCGGGGCGACGATGGGTGACCACCACCGCGACCAGGGTGTCATTCATGGGTGTGTGCCGTCTCTTCCAGCACCTCGCGAACGTGGCGTGCCGCGTCCTCACCTTCATAGGCCCGCACCACGTCCTCGATCTCGCCTTCCATCTTGAGCGTGCCGTGGTCGATCCACATGGCGGTGTTGCACAACCGCGCCAGGAACTCGTTGGAGTGGCTGGCGAACACCAGAATCCCGGAGCGTTCCACGAGGGCCGCGAGCCGGGTTTGGGCCTTCTTCAGGAAGTCCGCGTCGACGGCGCCGATGCCCTCATCGAGGAGCAGGATCTCCGGGTCGATACTGGTCACCACGCCCATCGCCAGTCGGACTCGCATGCCGGTCGAGTAGGTGCGCAATGGCATCGACAGGTAGTCGCCGAGTTCGGTGAAGTCGGCGATCTCATCCACTTTGGCCAGCATCTGCTTGCGGGTCTGCCCGAGGAACAGGCCGCGGATGATGATGTTCTCGAATCCGGAGATCTCGGGGTCCATCCCGACGCCCAGATCGAACACCGGCGCGACCCGCCCCCGCACGGTTGTCACACCGCGGGTCGGTTCGTAGATACCCGACAGCAAGCGCAGCAGCGTCGACTTCCCCGCGCCGTTGTGCCCGACCAAGCCCACCCGGTCGCCCATCTTGAGCGACAGCGTGATGTCCCGCAGTGCCTCGATGACGACGACGTTGGAGTCGTTGCGTCCGATGGCGCCCCCCGCCTTGCCCAGAAATGCCTTCTTCAGCGAGCGCGTTTTGGCATCGAAGATCGGGAACTCCACCCATGCGCTTCG
Source organism: Actinomycetes bacterium (assembly GCA_022601135.1). GTDB lineage: Bacteria > Actinomycetota > Actinomycetes > Mycobacteriales > Mycobacteriaceae > Mycobacterium. The sequence continues at coordinate 57,336 of JAHZJB010000109.1, forward strand.
TGTCTCGATACGAGGCTCAGGGGCATTCAACGGTTCTTTGGCGCGGGCCACCCCGACCTCACAGATACTGACCGGTGCCCGGATGCCCGGGGCCACCTCGTTGCCCGGGCACGTTCACCCCGGGCGGCAGCGCGCCCTGGCGCATCTGCTCAAGTTGTTGACGAGCCGCCATCTGCTGGGCGAACAGCGCCGTTTGAATGCCGTGGAAAAGCCCCTCCAGCCAGCCGACCAGCTGGGCTTGAGCGATCCGCAGCTCAGAGTCGGACGGGACCTCGTCCTCGGTGAAAGGCAGCGTCAGCCGCTCAAGCTCATCGCGCAGCTCGGGCGCCAACCCCTCCTCCAGCTCACTGATGCTGGTGTGGTGGATGTCGCGCAGGCGGCCGCGGCTCGCTTCGTCCAGCGGCGCTGCCCGTACCTCCTCCAGCAGTTGCTTGATCATCGTGCCGATTCGCATCACCTTTGCGGGCTGCTCGACGAGATCGGTCAGCGACGGTCCGCTCTCCTCTCCGGGTTCCGGTTCCTCCACGTCGTCCCGGCCGGCGCCGATGATCTCGATGTTGTCGTCGTCGGTGTTGGTTGTCATGTCCCTAGAGTGCCCCAGCATCGCTTTCCTACGGCGGCTGGGCTCCGCGTCAACAGTGGATGCGGGCCTCGCCGATGTCGTAGATGATCTTCTCCCACGGCTGCGGTTTGTCCAGCGAGGCCGGGCCGCGATTGGAAATCCACAGCAGCAGATCGCTGGACTAGTATTGCTGCCCAGACGGCTCGTTCCGGTTGGTGCGGGCAGAAAACGGAAGATCGGGTATCCGTGCGAATCGCCCCGCATTCGGGCTGGTTCGCCGAATCCGCGACGCGCGAAGGTGGGGTGGAATGGCATACGACGTCGCCCGGGTGCGGGGATTGCACCCGTCGCTGGGCGATGGCTGGGTGCACATGGACGCCCAGAACGGCATGCTCCTCCCCGACGCCGTCAGCCGCGCCGTCTCCACTGCTTTCCGGGGTTCGATGCCCACGCCGTCGGGTCCACATCCATCGGCCCAGCGCAGTGCGGCCGTACTCGATGCGGCCCGCCGGGCGATAGCGGACCTGGTCAACGGCGAACCTTCCGGAGTGGTGTTGGGTGCCGATCGGGCGATACTGCTGACGTCGCTGGCCGACGCCGCCTCCGCCCGTGTCGGGCTGGGGTACGAGGTGGTGGTGACCCGGCTCGATGACGAGGCGAACATCGCACCATGGTTGCGCGCCGCCGACCGGTACGGCGCCAAGACGAAGTGGGCCGAGGTCGACATCGAAACCGGTGAGCTGCCGACCTTCCAGTGGGAAGGCCTGGTGACCGGGCCGACCCGCCTGGTCGCCGTGGCTTCTGCCTCGTCGACGTTGGGCGCCGTGACCGAGCTTCGCGAGGTCACCAAATTGGTGCACGAGGTCGGTGGACTCGTCATCGTGGACCATTCGGCTGCGGCACCGTACCGGCTCATCGACATCCATGAGATCGATGCCGATGTGGTCGCGGTCAATGCTGTTGCCTGGGGTGGCCCGCCGATCGGGGCCCTGGTATTTCGCGATGCGTCCGTTATCGATACGTTCAGGTCGGTGTCGCTGAACCCGCACGCCACCGGCCCGGAACGCCTGGAGCTCGGATCCCACCAATTCGGGATGCTCGCCGGTGTGGTCGCCAGCATCGAATACCTTGCGAACCTGGATGATTCCGCCGAGGGCTCCCGTCGTGAGCGACTCGCGGTCTCGATGCGTTCGTCGTCGGCCTACCTCAGTGGATTGTTCGATTACCTGCTGGCGTCGCTAGGCTCGCTGCCCACGGTAACGGTGATCGGGAGCCCGGAAGCGCGCATACCGGTGCTGAGTTTCGTGATCGACAACGTTCCCGCCGAACGCGTCGTGCAACGCCTGGCCGACAACGGCATCCTGGCCACAGCCAACGCGCCTTCACGCGTTCTGGACCTGATCGGCGTCAGCGACATCGGTGGGGCGGTGACCATCGGTCTGGCCCACTACAGCACCGCCGCCGAGGTCGACCAGCTGGTGCGGGCGCTCGCGTCGCTCGGCTGAGGTCGACCGTCCAGAGCCGCTAGTCCAGCCGCAGTAGCACTTTGCCCGACACGTCGCCGGACGCCAGCAACTCGTGGGCGGCCTGCGCCTCGGCCATCGGGAACTCTGCTCCGATCACCGGCCGCACCAGGCCCTCGGCCACCATCGGCCAAACGTCGTCGACCACCCTGGCGACGATGTCGGTCTTGCCGCCGGGGCCATCGACCGGGCGCGACCGCAGCGCGGTGGCGAGGATGCCGGCGCGTTTGGCGAGCAGCTTGCCGATGTTGAGCTCGGCTTTCGCCCCGCCTTGCATGCCGATGATCACCAGGCGGCCGTCGTCGGCGAGCGCGTCGACGTTGCGATCCAGATAGGCCGCCCCGATGATGTCGAGGACCACGTCGGCACCCGGATGATTCCCGCCGGCGTTGCGAACCACCTCGACGAAATCCTCGTTGCGGTAGTCGATGGTGATCTCGGCGCCAAGCTCAGCGCATAGGTCGAGTTTGTTTCGGGAGCCCGCGGTGACGGCGACTCGGCAGTTCAGCGCGCGAGCCACCTGAATGGCGTGCGTGCCGATACCGCTGGCCCCGCCGTGGACGAGGAGCAGCTGGGACGCGCGCAGGCCGGCGGTCATCACCAGGTTCGACCACACGGTGCAGGCGACCTCGGGAAGCGCCGCCGCGTGCGGCAACGCGACGCCCCCGGGTAAGGGAAGAACCTGGCCGGCGGGAACGGTCACGTATTCGGCGTAACCGCCGCCGGCCAGCAGTGCACAGACCTGCTGTCCTGGCGACCATTGCGTGATCCGGTCGCCGACGGCTTCGATCGTCCCCGAAACTTCGAGGCCGATGATCTCGCTGGCGCCGGCCGGGGGCGGGTACTTGCCTGCGGCTTGCAGCAAGTCGGCTCGGTTGACTCCGGCAGCCGTGACCTTGATGAGAACTTCACCAGCTGCGGGCGCGACGTCCGGCACGGGTCGCCAGGCCAGTCGGCCCGGGGATTCGTCCACGATCGCAAGCACTCGGCCAACGCTACTAGGCTGGGGAAACAGCCCATACCTTCCACCCCCGGGCGCGCCGTCGAAAAAGATCCGGCGCGTTTAGACTGTCCCGCGGTGGCGTGGCAGAGCGGCCTAATGCACTCGCCTTGAAAGCGAGAGTCGGCTAACACCGACCGGGGGTTCAAATCCCTCCGCCACCGCAGGCATGCGGTCGAAACTGAAGTTGTGCTCGTCTTTTCGCACGGAACTAGCGCACAAGCTCAGTTTCGAACAAAGGGGCCAGACCGGGCTATTCCCCGGTGAAGTTCGCCGCCCGCTTCTCGAACATGGCGGTGATGCCCTCAGTCAAGTCTTTGGAAGCCAGGAACGCCGCGTTCCACGCTGCGACGTAGCGCAGGCTGGCCGATACGCCAGCGGTGCGTTGCTCGTCGAGCACGTCCTTGATGCCGTTGACCGCCAACGGAGGGTTTGCCGCGATCTCGGCGGCGGTGGCGCGCGCGGCGGCCAGCGATGCCTCGGCGTCGGCGTAGACGTCGTTGACCAGGCCGATCTTCTCGGCGCGGGCAGCGTCGATGTTCTTGCCGGTCAAGGCGAGTTCGCGTAGATGGCCGTCGGACAGGATAAGCGGCAGCCGGGCCAGCGAACCGACGTCAGCGACCATCGCCAGCTTGACCTCTCGTACGGAGAACTTCGCGTCGGCGCTCGCGTAACGAATGTCGACCGCGGAGATCAGGTCGACGCCGCCGCCAATGCACCATCCCTGCACCGAAGCGATCGTCGGTGTACGGCAGTCGGCAACCGCCGTGATGGCCTGCTGCATCGACGTGAGCTTCGCGTGGAACTCCGCGCGTGGCTTGGCCAGCGCACCCTCGGCCATCATCGGTGAAAGCGTCCCGCCCATCGCCGCCAGGTCGAGGCCGTAGCTGAAGTTGCGGCCAGAACCGGTCAGGACGATGGCCCGCGCCTCGGGGTCGGCGTCCAACTCGGCGAAGACCACCGGGAGTTCATCCCAGAATGCCGGGCCCATCGCGTTGCCCTTGCCCGGAACGATCAGCATCACCTCGGCAATGCCGTCGGCGATGTCGATGGAAACTGATTCGTATGCGTTGCCCATGGTGAACGAGGCTAGTCAAGGATGACCGAGGGTCGCCCATCAGGTCAGCCGAGTCAACCTCCCAGCAGGACGTCGCTGACCGTGGCGCTGGGCAGAAACTGGCAGGCTGCTTCCGCCAGGATCTGCCCGACGAATTCGCCGTCTGGGCCCAACGGGTTGTTGTCTTGGGCGAGGATCTCCCGGACCACCGCCAGTCGGGTGGCTTCGTCGAGGTCGCTGAATTCCCCGCATCTCATGGTCAGCGCATTCGCGGGGGCAGGGACCTCGGGGAGGCTGGTGTTGCGGGTGGGTAGGGGAATGTTCGGGAGCGTGATCTCGGGCAGTCCCGGAATAGTCGGCGCCCGGCTGCCGGTGGTGGGAGCCGACGTCAGTGGTGGGCCAGGTTCGGTGGTCTGGGCCACGGCGCCCTCGGTGGTGCGCTGGCATGCGGGGATCAGGCCGAGAACCACTCCGGCACCGAGGAGGACGGTCGCCGCGGTGGCCCGGGCATGCGTGTTCATCCTGGCCACGATAGGCCGCTAGAGGCGTTCGAGATAGAAATACAGGTGGCGCGGCGTGCCCGAGCTGGTGTCCAGCGCTCCCTTGCCGTTCATGATGCCGATCATCGTGTTGTCGTCGACGACCTTGAAGTGGTCGTGCACCGGCTTGCCGTCGTAGACCATCGAGCCGACCATCTCGCCGCGAAACTCCTCCATCCACAGGCTGGCCTCGCCGTTCATCGCCTCGGTGTTGGAGAACTTGGTGCCGTCGGCGTCGATGCAGACCAGTGGCTTGGCGTCGGTGGCGGAGTGGAACGTCTTGCCGAACCAGTTCAGTCGCTTCATGAACCCATTGGCTTTGTGCCCGGTGTGGAACTCTCCGCCCTTCCACTCCCCGATCATGAAGGCGAGGTCTGCGGGTGGGAGTGCGGCCCAGAACTCGTCGAGCTCGGCATCGGCGATGTGGTCGCTGCGTCCCTTGAGTGCGGTGAACGTGGCGCGGGCATCGGAGGTTGACGTCATCGTTGCCTTTCCTGTCTGGCGATCCAATGTTTGGCGAAAGCGAGGAATGCGTCGTTCTCCTCAGGGGAGGCCACCGTGACCCGTGCGCCGTCCTGACCGTACGGCCGAACGATGACGCGGTCGTTCGCGGCATCGGTGGCGAAGCGTTGCGCGTTGTCGACCAGGGGAAGCCAGACGAAGTTGGCCTGTGAAGGCGGCACCAGGTATCCGGCGTCGCGCAGGGCCGTGGTGACTCTGGTGCGCTGGGCGACGACGGCGTCGGTGCGGGCGAGCAACTCGTCGGCAGCGTCCAGGCAGGCGATCGCGGCGGCCTGGGAGATGCTGGTGGCCGAGAACGGCACATAGACCTTGGACAGCGCGGAAATGATGTCCGGATCTCCCACGGCGTAGCCGACGCGCAACCCGGCGAGCCCGTAGGCCTTCGAAAACGTCCGCAAGACAACGACATTGCCGTGTGCGCGCACCAGCCCGAAGCTATCGGGGGCCAGGCCGTCGCGGACGTACTCGATGTAGGCCTCATCGAGCACCACCAGAATGTGCGACGGCACCGCCTCAATGAACCGGGCCAGGGCATCAGGGTCGACCACCGTGCTGGTGGGATTGTTCGGGTTGCACACGAAGATCAACCGGGTGCGCTCGGTGATCGCGGCGGCCATCGCGGCCAGGTCGAAGGCGTGGTCGGTCAGGGGCACTTGCACCGCGGTGGCCCCGGCGGTGCGAACCTGCAGGGGGTAGATCTCGAAGCTGCGCCAGCCGAAGAGCACCTCGTCGCCGACGGTCGCGGCGATCTGGATCAGCTGCTGGCACAGGCTGACCGAGCCACACCCGACCGAGATGTGCTCCGGCGCGAAATGGACGTGCTTGGCCAGGCGCTCCTTGAGTTCGACGCTGCCGTTGTCGGGATAGCGGTTGATCCCGCCGGTTGCCTTTACGATGGCGGCGCGAACGCTGGGCAGCGGACCGTGCACGGTCTCGTTGCTCGCGATCTTGATCGCCCCGGGCACCGTCTTGCCCGGCGTGTAGGCGGGTAGATCGGCGAGTTCGGGGCGCAGACGGGCGGGCACCCGACCAGTTTATGGTCCGCGCCGACCGGCGATCGCATCTGCTTTGCCTCCCGTGGTGGCCGCTGTGTACGCTCATCCCTCGGCGGTAAACGTCGGGAGGCGTGCCAGAGCGGCCGAATGGGACTCACTGCTAATGAGTTGTCCCTCTTAAAGGGGACCGGAGGTTCAAATCCTCTCGCCTCCGCGGACACCAGTCGGTTTCGCCGACGTAGACAACTGGACATGTGCATGCGCCCGTAGCTCAACGGATAGAGCATCTGACTACGGATCAGAAGGTTAGGGGTTCGAATCCCTTCGGGCGCGCCATCTCGTTTTTCTCCACCGGGCGCTGCGCGGGTAGCGAATTAACTCTTGCGAACCTTCGTCAGTAGTTCGAGCACGGACAGTTGGGAGTAACCGGCTGTACGTTCATCGGCCACGTGGCGCCCCGCAGCCGGCTCGGGTGGATGGATTCTGCGCACGACCGCGCGGGGGGCTGGCG
>JAHZJB010000110.1 GCA_022601135.1 Actinomycetes bacterium
CGGCGAACTTCGAGGGCTTTATGTTCTGGCAGGACCTCGGCGAGGACCCGTTCGATCCCCACTTGGCGCGCGATCGCGGCCGCGGTGCGGGCGTTGTCGCCGGTAATCATGGCCACCCGGATTCCCAGGGCGCGCAACGCGGCGATGGCTGCCGCGGATTCTTCTTTGACGGTGTCGGCGACGGCGACCACTCCTGCGGGGGCGCCGTCGACGGCGACCAGCATCGGGGTGTGGCCTGCTTCGGCGAGCCGGTCCAGCTGCCCGGCCAAGGTGGCGGAGTCAATGTGGGCGTCGTCGAGGAGGCGCCGGTTGCCGATGAGGATCTCGTGGCCTTCCACGTTGGCCTTGATGCCCTTGCCGGTGATGGAGTCGAACCCTGTGGGGTCGGCGAGATTGAGGCCGCGGTCTCGGGCACCGTCGACGATGGCCTGTGCCAGGGGGTGCTCGGAGGGCTGCTCGGCTGAGGCGACCAGCCGCAGGAATTCGTCTTCACCGAGGGCGCCTGCGGTGATGATGTCGGTGAGGGCGGGTTCGCCGCGGGTGATGGTGCCGGTCTTGTCCAACACGATCGTGTCTATTTTGTGGGCGGTTTCCAGCGCTTCGGCGGAGCGGATCAGGATGCCGTGCTCGGCGCCTTTCCCGGTGGAGACCATGATCGACAACGGCGTCGCCAGCCCGAGGGCGCACGGGCAGGCGACGATCAACACCGCGACGGCCGCCACCAACGACAACGTCAGGGTCGGCTCGGGACCGACGGTGAACCAGACCGTGAATGTCGCCACCGCGATCACCATGACTGCGGGCACGAAATACGACGACACCAGGTCCGCGAGGCGCTGGATGGGGGCCTTGGAGCCCTGAGCCTGCTCCACCAGTGTGATGATCTGCGACAGCATGGTGTCCGCGCCGACATTGGTGGCCTCGAACCGGAAGGCACCGGTCTGGTTGATGGTGGCCCCGATGACGGTGTCGCCGGCTTCCTTGGTCACCGGGATGGACTCGCCGGTGACCATCGACTCGTCCAGGGTGGAGCGCCCGTCGGTGATCACTCCGTCGACGGGGACCTTCTCGCCGGGTCGAACGAGAATGATATCGCCGGGCAGGACGTCCTCGACGGGTACCTCGACCTCGGCGCCGTCCCGGATGAGGGTGGCGGTCTTGGCCTGCAGACCGATGAGTTTGCGAATCGCCTCTCCGGTGCCGGCCTTGGCCCGTACCTCCAACAGCCGGCCCAGCAGGATCAAGGTGATGATGACCCCGACGGCTTCGTAGTAGACCTCACGCACGTGTTCAGGTACCACCGCGGGCGCGAGTGTGACCAGCAGGCTGTAGCCGAAGGCGGCGATGGTGCCGATCGTGATCAGGCTGTTCATGTCGGCAGTTCGGTGCCGCAGCGTCAGCCAGCCCGTCCGGTGGATAGGCCAGCCGCAGTAGAGCATCACCGGAGTGATCAGGGCCAGCTGAAACCAGGGGTTCAACATGAACTCCGGCACCCAGCGGGCACCGAACAGGTCCATCGCCATGACCGCCACCATCACCGGTGCGGAAAGGACTGCGCCCAACACCACGCGCCGGGAAAGGTCGTGAATCTCGGCCTGGCGTTCGGCGGACTCGGTGTCCTCGGAATCGGCCGGTCCCCGACGTGCCCGGGGGACCAGGCGGTATCCGGCATTGCCTGCCGCGGTCTGCATTTCGGCAGAAGTGATCTGGGTAGGGTCGAAATCGACTGTAGCTCTTTTAGTCCCGAAGCTCACTGTGATGCTGTCCACCCCAGGGAGGTTCCCGATCACGGACTCGATGTTCGACACGCACGAGGCACACGACATGTTTGAGACGCCGAACTCGGCCCGTTCGGTGACGACGGTGGCCTCGGTCGACGGGCCGACACCGACCGCAGCGGCGACCTCGCGGCCGCCGGTATCGGTCTTTGGCGTGGAGCCGTCGGCGGGTTCGACGACCAGGGTGCCGTGGATCATGTTCATTCCACAGGCGAAATCGAACTCGCCGGCCTTGTCCGGGGTGAACTCCAAAGTCGCCGTCCCGAACGCCGGCAGCGTTCTTGAGGCGCCGAAATCAGCGAACACCACCCGCGAAGTGCAATCACCAGACTCCTGGCGGTCGAACCGCAACCGCAGCGGCACCCCTTCGGTGACCCGGATCACCGACGGCGAATAGCCGCCCTTGACCGTCACGTCCACTTCCTGCACCCCGCCCACCACATTGGCGCGGCGAGCGGTCTTGGGCCCGAAGAAGAACCACCACAAAAACCCCACGATCCCTATGGCGGCGACAACCACGACGACGTCGGAAACTGCCATGCTCGATACCCCTGTTCGACGTCTGCGATGAACTCTACCTCCCAACAGGTATACCCTATGGGGGTATACCGCGTATACGGTGCGTGGCGCCTTGCCGTTGGGACGTGCGTATGTAGGTCGGGCTCGCGAGGGGCCGGCGCTCCGCGGGTAGACAAGAGTCACCTTCGGCGTCAACGTTTCGCCGGGTCACTCGCCAGGGAAAGGAAGTGGAGTGCGATGAAACTCAACACCGTTGAGCGTGCGCTGATGAACAACCCGGTTCGGGCCGCGCACCAGCATCATCGTGAGGGTGCGTGGTTTCGACG
>JAHZJB010000111.1 GCA_022601135.1 Actinomycetes bacterium
CCGAGTTCGCCGAGCAGGGCCACGTCAGCAGGGATGGTGGTGAACGCCGCGTGCCAATGGGCATCGATCAGCCCCGGGATCAGCGTCTTGCCCGTCCCGTCGATCGTCACAGCGCCGGCTGATTCGGTTGACCCCGCCGGCGTCAGCGATGCGATCAGCCCGTCCCGGATTGCCACGTCCATCGGCCCGGTGATCCGGCCCCCGACACTGTCGAACACATTGACGTTGGCGATGACCAGCTGCTCGGTGTCCATTCCCGACCCTCTCGTCGATTTCCGCCTTGCGCATGCCGATCCGGCGGCCACGGTGCTCGCCCACGTGAACAGCCAGAATAACGACGTACTCAAGATCGCCCCGCGGCAGTGGTGGGGAGGGCGGCGGGAACGGGGCGCTCCGGCCGGATCGCCACTCGGCCGAGAGTCGCCGGGCACTAGGCTGGGCAAGAACGCCAAGGAGTGATCGCAATGCGCAGCCTGACGAGCGCCCTCGATATCCGGCGCGCCGGCGACCGCGCCGAAACCAGGATCGACTGGCTGGACTCCAAGCATTCGTTCTCGTTCGGCTACCACTACGAGCCCGACAACACCCATCACGGTCTGTTGCTGGTCAACAACGCCGACGTGGTGGCTCCGGGGGCGGGGTTTGACACCCATCCGCACCGGGACATGGAGATCGTGACGTGGGTGCTGAGCGGGTCTCTCGTACATCAGGACTCCGCGGGCCACTCCGGGGTCATCTACCCGGGATTGGCTCAGCGAATGTCGGCCGGCCGCGGGATCCTGCACTCGGAGAAGAACGACTCCTGGACCCTGACCGGAGAGCAATCCCACTCCGAGCCCGTGCATTTCGTTCAAATGTGGGTGCTGCCCGACGAGTCGGGTACCACGCCGGGGTACCAGCAGCTCGAGATTGAGGATGAATTGCGGCACGGCAACCTGGTGACGATCGCGTCCGGCATGGCCGCATACGGCGGCGCGGCCGCCATCGCGATCGGCAACCGCCATACCGCTCTGCACGGGGCCCGCCTTCAGCCCGGTCAGAGCGTCGAGCTACCCGAGGCGCCGTACCTGCACCTGTTCGTGCCCCGCGGACAGGTTGTTCTCGAGGGCGCGGGTCCGCTATTCGAGGGGGATGCCGTGCGGTTCACCGCATCCGGCGGTCAGCGAGTCACCGCCACCGGAGCGGCCGCCGTGCCGGCTGACATCCTTGTCTGGGAGATGCATGCGGGACTTGCTGCGGCATAGGCGAATCGGTGCACTGCTTCTTGGCGCGGCGCTGATTCCGGGTTGTACCGGCACCCCGGGACCGCCGGCCACTTTGGAGTCACCTACCGCCGCCGGTCCTGCTGCAACGCCGGGGACACCGCCGGCTACCGAGGCGAACACGGTAACTGTTCGGGTCGAGCCTGATCTCGCGGACGCGCCGTTCGATGAGCCGCGCCGAGCCGTTGTTCCCCCCGGGTGGACGCTGTCGGTTTGGGCACGGACATCCAAACCGCGCCTGGCGGTCTGGACTCCCGACGGTGAGCTCCTGGTGTCAATCCCCAGCACGGGGCAGGTGCGGCGGTTCACCCCCCAGATGGGCAACCCGCCCGAGGAATCGGTACTGCTCGACGGCCTCGATCAGCCTCACGGCCTGGCCTTCTCGGGGTCGACTCTGTATGTGGCGGAAAGCGATCAAGTCAACGCGTACGACTACGCCGACGGTTCGGTGACAAATCCCCGCACCGTTGCGGAAGGCCTTCCAGACGCCCGGAGTCCCGATCTGCGCGGGGCCTATTCCCACGCCCTGAAGAGCGTGGCCGTCGGTCCGGATGGCGCGGTGTACTTCTCCATTGGCTCGACGGGCAACATCTCGGCGGCCGACCGCACCGCCGACCCGCCCCGCGCGACGATCATGCGCGTCCCGCCCGGTGGCGGGCCGGCCGCACCGTTCGCCACCGGCGTCCGCAACGGCACCGGACTGGCGGTAGCCCCCGACGGTGCGTTGTGGACAGCGGTAAACGGGCGGGACAACGTTGCATTCCCCGGGCCGGGGCCCAACTACGGGAGGGTTATCGCTGACTATGTGGCCGACCATCCTCCCGAACAGCTCGCCAGGTTGACTCCCGGCCGCGAATTAGGTTGGCCCTACTGTAATTCCGATGAAGTCGGTTCGGGACCGGCGAATCTGCAATTTATTCGGGATGTGCAGACGAACCCGGATGGGGACCGGATGGACTGCGCGGCGCTGCCCCCGGTGGAGCAGAGCCTGGGAGCGCACTCGGCACCACTCGGGTTGAGCTTCGTCGACGGCGAATTGGCCGAGCCATTCGCCCGAGGCGCGCTGATCGGCGTGCATGGTTCATGGAACCGGCAACCACCACGCGCTCCGGAGGTCGCCTTCTTTCCCTGGAGCGAAGGCGATCTGGGTGACCAGCAGACGCTCGTGGGCGGTTTCCAGTCCGCAGACGGCTCCCGTTGGGGTCGCCCGGTGGCCGCAGTAGCCGGGCCCGACGGCGCGGTCTACATCACCGATGACGCCGCCGACGCCATCTACCGGCTCGGTCGTGATCGGTGATTTGTACGACCGTGCGCGCGAGCAAACCCTGCAGCGATCCGGCTGCGACCACACCGTGATGCCCCTGTGACGAAAGTTGACAGTGTGCCTGCTGCGATTACTGTTATTTTGTCGAGTTCGTCTGCCAGCCCTACGCCATCTAGGAGCCGCCCGTGCCGACTCCAGCCGCAAACTTCCGGCACGTCATCCCCGGGGCCAAGCCCCTTGCCGTGGCGATGGCGTGCGCCGTGCTCGGCAGCTCCACGGGCACCCCGGTAGCGGTGGCGGCAGGCGCGCGCGAACTGCTCGCCGGCGCCATCGCCAATACCCGCGGCTCCTACCTGGTGTACAACTTCGGCAGCGGATTCCCCGCTCCCATGCTCAACGCAGCCGGCGACTGGTACGAGATGAGCAACGGTGGCCGGCTGATGATCATCAAGGCTGCGTCCCAGCGACTCACTCCGAGACTACTCGTCGACTCGCACACCGGTTTCCAAGCCCGCTGTGAACGCGACCCCCGGGCGCGTACCGGGGAGGGCCTCTGGCAGGCGTCGGAGATCTACTCGCCGCTGCAGGCCTGGCAGGCGCTGGGCAAACCGACGGTCGCGATCAACGCCAACTTCTTCGACGTGCGCGGCCAGCAGGGCGGCTCGTGGAAGACCACTGGCTGTAGTTCGCCGCTGGGCGCCTACGTCGACAACACCCGCGGACTGGGGCGCACCAACACGGCGGTGACCGGAACGCTGGCCTATGCGGGCAAGCAGGGCCTCTCGGGTGGCAATGAGCACTGGCAGGTGCTGTCGACGATGATCATGCCGGTGGCCGGAGCGCCCTTCGTGGTGCCCCCCAAGCAACTTGACGACTACGACGCGGCATCGCCGGTCATCACGGATTTGATCGACAAGGGCACCAGGTTCGTCGCCGTCGCCGGTATCGGCCTGCTGGCGCCCGGCGACACCGGCCAGCTCAACGACCCTGGCCCGAGCGCGGCCCGCACCGCCCTCGCCTACGGTAGGGATCGCGACGAGATGTATGTGTTTCAGGGCGGTAACTACACACCCGACCAGATCCAGGATTTGTTCCGCGGATTGGGCAGCGACACTGCGGTGCTGTTGGACGGTGGCGGCTCATCGGCGATCGTATTACGCCGTGACACCGGTGGCATGTGGGCTGGGGCCGGCTCACCGCGCGGTTCCTGCGACACCATGGCCGTGTTGTGCGATTCGCGCGAGCGCGCCCAGCCCGCCTGGCTCGGCTTCAACTGACGCCGTTTCGACGGTCACCCCGGCTCGCCGCGCGCAGCGCGGTTCGCGCGGCTTCCCGCGTCTGCATCACATAGCCGCTACCGAACAACGCGACGTGCGCAAGCAGCGGGAACAGCTGGTGGAGGCCAATTCGATCTCGCCACCCGACCCAAAGCCGACGGTGCGACTGGTAGCCGTCGATCACAGCATCCAGGTGCGGGCAGCCGAACAGCGCCAGCATCGCCAGGTCCGTCTCGCGGTGACCACCGTGGGCGGCGGGATCGATCACCACAGCACCCGACGGGGTCCACATGACGTTTCCGCTCCATAGATCGCCGTGTAACCGGCAGGGCGTGTCGTCGTCATCGAAAACCCCGGCGGCACAACGATCCAACACGGCGGAGACCGTGTCCTTGGTGGCGCTGTCGAGGTAAGGCGACGCCAGCCCGGCCATCGGGGCCAGCCGACGCTCTGCGTAGAACGCACCCCATGAGGAGTCGCGGCTGTACGCCATCGGCAGCGGCCGCTCCAAGGGCCCGAAGAAGCCCGGTCCGGACCACCCCGTGGGCGCGGCGCCGAATCCGTCCGCACCCGCGTCATGGGTTCGGGCCAGCCGCGCACCGAATTCCCGTGCCGCGCGCGCACTCGGCCCAGCCGTTGTCAGCCGCTCCAACGTCAACGCCGTTGGTTCCACGGCTCGGACCCGCGCACACGGCACTCCGTCCTGGCAGTCCGAAAGCCATTGCAGCCCTGCGGCTTCACAGGCGAAGAACCCGACTGGGGCAGCCAGATTGCGCTTGACGAACTCATTCGACCGCACCACCGCCGTACTATAGCTGCGGCGTGGGAGCTCAGATCACCTGAATCAGATTGCTGATCTTCCAATGCTGTCCGTTTTTGACCGTGGTTGCGACCCAGCGACTCACACTTTCCTTCGCCGGCTTTCCCTCCGGTGTGGTGCTGGCCACCTTTGCCGCGAGCAGCACGTCGATACTGCCGTCATCGTTCCATCGTTGGACGCCGGCTTCCAGTACGGTTCCGGCGACAGCCCCGGAACGGGCGACCCGTTCGAGGATCTCGTTTCGCTTCTCCTGGAACATCTTCGCGAACTCGCCGGTGCCCCGGGCGAGGATGCCGTCGGCATAGGAATCGGCGCTCGACGGGTCGATGGTCAGGTACACCGTCATGAACTCGCGCACGGCCACCAGTGCTGCGGCGCCGTTGAGCTCGGCTTGCCGGTCGGCCTCGAGCCGGGCCAGCATCAAGGTGCTGACGGCGATGGCGGCTGACAGTATCGCTGCGGCGAGGACGGCTATCAGCGGCAGTCCCCAGCGACGAGCCGGTCTCGCGGTAACCCGGAAGTAGTCGGGGTGCACGGCGTCTGCAGGAGACTGCGCGCCGGCTCCGGCGCCTCCCGAATCCTCGAACCTACGCCTCGGGCTCACTTTCCAGCCTTGTTGAGCTGGGGCTTCTTGAGACTGGTCAGGTTGTCGACCCGCCATTGTCCGTCCGGCGACTTGGCGAAATCCGCCCGTACCGTGTCGGTGATGAACTTGAGGTCCTCGGGAATCTCGCCGCGTCGGCCCTGCATCGCCACGAGCATCGAGGCCCGATCCGGGGTGACCGCGGGATCAGGCAGCACCGCGCCGAGGACCGCCCCGTACTCGGTCGTGGTGGCCTCACCCTTCTGCAATGTGTCCTGCACGGCCTGTTGCAGGGCGATCAACCGAGGGCGGTAGGCGTCGGTGGCCAGCGCTCGCGCGCGGGCGAAATCCTGCGGCAGGGTGTCGGCGCGGTAGCTCAGCATCTGCTCGACGATCCGGGGGCCTTGAGCGGCGATCTGCGCTCGCGCCTCGTCCACCGCCCGCTCCTGCCGGTACACCAGCGCGTATCCCAGGCCCACCGCCGACGCGCATAACGCGGTTGCCACGACCAGGACCCCCGCTACGAGTCGGCTGACATCGCGATCCGGCCGCCCCGCCCGGCGCACTTCGGTGCCGACCACCATATCGGCGAACGTCCGGTGGCGCCGGTCCCACAGCGGCCACAGCCAGCCCACGAACAGCGTCAGGGTGTCCAGCAGATGTGCCAGTTCCCGCAGCACGATCCGCCAGACGCTGACGCCCGCTCCGCGGCCATCGGGCTCGGCGCGGCGCACCGATATCCCGGACAGGGCGCGGCCCAACGTCCATCCGATGACATTCGGCAACACCAACCGGTTCAGTGCCATGGCGAACAGTGCTGTCGCGGCAACGCCCATGAACGCCCACCGCAACCAGCCGCCGGGCGCAGCCAGCACCAGTAGCGCCATCGTCAAGACCACCGCGCAGCCCGGCGCCATGTCCACCGCGAACCCACCCGCACGGGCGCGCCACGACGCCAGCGAACCATCCGGAGCCGACTGCTCAGCGGGCGCATCCGAGGTGGGGTGAAGATCTGCCGTCACGAGGTCACCGGGAGACAGTAGATGCTAAGGATTCGGGTTCTCCGGCTCCAGCGCATCGGGTTCGCCCGGGGCGACATTCGCTGTTTCCGAATCAAAGTGCCGGGTTCCCGGCCAGTCCGGATTTTCGGCGGGGGGAATCCCCTCGTCAGCCCGCACCGGCTCAGACGTGGGCCCAGCCGGTTCCATGTGGTCCGCGCAGGCGTTCGGCTGAGGGACCATATAGGTTTCCCACGCGCCGGGAGGGTTCGGTGCCGGTGCTGGCGTGTTGTCGGGGCACCGCCAGGTGCAACTGAATCCTCCGATGCCGAAGGCGTCGATGCTGAAACTTTGGAAGTTCCCGCCGCCTAAACCGAAACCGCCTCCCTCGCAGTGCAAGTGACTCCCGTTGATCTCGGTCGGATAGTCACAATAGGCACCAGTTCCGAGGGCCAAGTTCGCGGAATAGCCGACGGCGGGATACTCGCAATAGTCGGCTTCAGCCTTTGGTGCCGACATCGTTACTGCCGAAAAACCAGCCGCCAGCGGCAATAGCACAGTAGGTGCCGCCCACCTCGTCCTCACGATTGGAACCCCACGAATCTTTCTGAAAGGGGCATGGATGTACGCCTCGGCTTTCACGTCACCGAATTTCTTCCTGGTGCTCCCCCGCAGCCCAACTAGTACTACCAGACGGAACGGTGAACGTCTTGGGCTCCGCCAAACTCGACCAGCGCAGTGGATTACCTGGGCGTGATCGCGGCTGCCGCGTGGTCCCATCAGGTCGCAGCGAGGTCCTCCGCGCGAGTCTTGAGGTTGCCGGCCAGGTAGTCGAGCGTGTCACCGATGGCTTTCTTGACCATGGGCGCCGGAATCGGCAGCTTGGTCTCGACGTCGAGGTCCACGGTCAATAGCGACGTCGGCCCCATCGCCACCACCGAGAATCTCTGTTCCTGTTTGTCGAAGTGCTCGCCCTGTTGCAAGACCGTATGTATCTGGTTCTCATCGGGGTAGTACACCGCGGAGATGAAGGTGCCCGGCATGCCTTGCACAACCACATCCAGGCGCAGCTGGCTGGGCCTTCCGTCGTCGTAATGGGCCAGCACCCAGCAGCCCTTGATCTCTTCGTTCCACTGCGGATAGCTTTCGAAATCGGCGACGATCGCCATGATCGACTCGGCGGCGGCCGCCACTTCGACCGTCTTGCTCACCAGCGGCATGGGCCGAGCATAGCGAGCCCCAACGGCCGAAAGCGGCTCAGGTTGCCCCGAGGTCGACGCCCAGAGGCGAGGTCTCCCGCACTGACTCGTCGCGAATCAAGCCGCGCAGCAGCGCGGTGCTGAACTCGACGGCGATCTCCTGTGCGGTTCGTCGGCCGTGCGGGCGCAGCCACCGATAGGAGCCGAGCGTCATGCCGATGTAGCCCAGAGCGAGCACGTGCGAGTCACAATCGTAGAACTCCCCGCTGGCGATACCCCGGTCGATTACGTCGCGGACGTGCTCGTAGACCTGGGCCTCCTTCTCCCGGATGTAGGCCACCTGCTCCTCGGTGAACCACTCCGTGATGTAGGGGCCCTCTTGGAAATACACGGCGCCGCGCTCGACATTGCTCGCAATGCCGACGAGTAGGCGCCGGGTGAAGTGGTAGATGGTCTCCCGGGCTGACGCCGAAGGATCGTCGTGCAACGCGTGGATCGTGAAGTCGGCTGCACCCTTGTAGATGTCGTAAAGGATCAGCGACTTGCTGGCGTAGTAGTGGTACACCGTGGCCTTGTTCAGGCCGACTGCATCTGCCACATCGTCCATCCGGGTGCCGTGGTAGCCGCGCGCCGCGAACAACTTGGTGGCGACCGCCAACAATTCTTCGCGCCGGGACATCCCGTTGTTGGTAGCGGCTTCAGACATGGCGACTCACTAACGACAGGGCCTGGACCGCGATCGCAGCCGTCCAAGGATCAACTAACTGGTTGGTTCATATTAGGCGGGCGGTTGCGATGTCACCGCGGTTCCCGGCGGTCTACACTCCACCCGAGGGCTGGCACGCAGACGACAGCCGGCCGGGAGGTAGCGCGGTGGACCCCAATCCGGATTACGACGCAAGCGACGAGTTGGAGTACGGCATCAACTGGTGGGCGTGGATTCTGCGCGGCGTGTACCCGCCTCCGGCCTACCCCCCGGTCTGACCGCTCCGCTGCCCTAAACGCCGGTCGAGCAACAAACCTCGGCTGCGCCGGACCAGCGCATCGACTTCGCATCTGGTGCGCTGCGCGGCCACTGCGAGTCGTCCGCGAAGCTCGCCGCGCCAATCCCGCTCGGCAACTGGTTCCCGGTCGGGCGGCCACAATATCGGCGCTTCGGTGACTGCGGCCGCACCAACCGCCCACGGCGAGTTGTCCTCGCCGTAGTGTTCACCACATTTTCGACAGCGGACCTCGTAGCGGAGGCTGATGGGCTCCCGTCCAGACCCTGACTCGATGAAGACGTAGTCCGCTACCGATACGCATCGCGGACAACGTGCCAGACCACTTTCGACGACCACGCTCACCCCGATATCGTGCGACGGCCCGGGCATGCCCGGAACCCACATAGAGAGGTCGATGCCGGATCGCTGCCGTTTCGAGACCGGCTACAGCGCCTTGAGTTCCTCGATGACCTGGCTGACCGATTTCTTGGCGTCGCCGAACAGCATCGAGGTCCCTTCACCGAAGAACAGCGGGTTGTCGATGCCGGCGTAGCCCGAGGACATCGACCGCTTCAGCACGATCACCGAGCGGGCCTCGTCGACGTTGAGGATCGGCATGCCGTAGATCGGTGAACTCGCGTCGTTCCGAGCGGCGGGGTTGGTGACGTCGTTGGCGCCGATCACGATCGCGACGTCGGTACGGCTGAACTCGCCGTTGATATCGTCCATCTCCTTCATCGAGTCGTATTCGACGTCGGCCTCGGCCAGCAGCACATTCATGTGCCCGGGCATGCGGCCTGCCACCGGATGGATGGCGTACTTGACCTCGACACCCTTGGCTTCCAGCAGCGAGGCCATCTCCATGACAGCGTGCTGGGCCTGAGCAACGGCCAGGCCGTAGCCGGGCACCACGATCACCTGGTTGGCGTAAGCCATTTGGATCGCGGCGTCCGCGGCGCTGGTCGCCTTGACGGTGCCCTGGTCGCCACCGAGTGCCGCCGCCCCGCCCTGATCTCCGCCGAACGAACCGAACACGATCGCCGGGATGGACCGGTTCATCGCCACAGCCATCAGATTGGTCAGGATCGAACCCGACGCGCCGACGATCATGCCCGCAACGATCATCGCGGTATTGTTCAGCGCCAAACCGGCCGCCGCAGCAGACAACCCGGTCATCGCGTTGAGCAGCGAAATGACCACCGGCATGTCGGCGCCGCCGATCGGGAACACCACGAACAGCCCCATGATCCCGGCGAAGACCAGCACCAGCACGATCGTCCACCCAGGCCTGCCCGCACCGGCGCCCAGTCCGATGTAGACCGCGGTCGCCACCGCACCGAGCAGCAGCACCACATTGGCGGCCTGAAACAGCTTCGCGGAACCGACCAGCGTCTTCTCGACGTTCTTGGGAATCGATTCCTGCAACTTCAGGAACGCGACCAGCGAGCCCCAGAAGGACACCGAACCGACGATCGCGGCGAATAGCGACCCCACCACGAGCGCGACCGTGGGCGTCTGCTCCGGTGTGAAGTGGGCGAACCCATCGGTCTCGATGAACTCGGCCCACGCGATCAAGGCGACCGTGCCGCCGCCCACCCCGTTGAACAGTGCCACCAGTTGCGGCATCGCCGTCATCTTGGTCTTCTTGGCAGGCGGCACGCCGAGGATCACACCGACGGTCAGACCGACCACGATCAGAACCCAGTTGATCGCCGCGGTTTCGCGCACGTAGATCAATGTGGCCACGACCGCGATGCCCATGCCCGTGGCGGCGATCCAGTTACCGCGGACTGCGGTTTTGGGCCCGGTCAGCCCGGACAATCCGAGAATGAACAGGCCGAACGCGACGATGTATAGAACGGTGACGCCGTAGTTGATGGTTATCGCGCTCACTTGTCGACCGCCTCAGTGTTCGCAGGTTCCCGCTTCTTGCCCTTGAACATGCCCAGCATCCGGTCGGTGACCAGGAAGCCGCCGATGACGTTGAGCGTGCCGAAGACCAGCGCCACGAAGGCGATGGCGCGAACCCCCCAGCCAGCGTCGGCCGGCAGTCCGCCGAGCACGATCAACGCGCCCAGCACCACAATGCCGTGGATGGCATTGGTGCCCGACATCAGCGGTGTGTGCAAGGTATTGGGCACCTTGGAGATCACCGCGAAACCGACGAACCCGGCGAGCACCAGAATCGCGAGGTTGGCCAACAGTTGGTCATACATGATCAGTTCTCCTCGCGGGTGACGCAGGCCCCTGCTACGACCTCGTCATCGAAATCCGGCGCGAGCGCGCCGTCGGTGATCAGCAACTCCAGCAGCGCGGTGAGGTTCTTGGCATACAACTCGCTGGAATGCTCGGGCATGGTGGCGGGCAGGTTGAGCGGGGATGCGATGGTGACGCCGTGCTTGACGACGGTCTGGCCGGGTTCGGTCAACTCGCAGTTGCCGCCGGTCTCACCGGCCAGATCCACCACCACGCTGCCGGCCCTCATCCCCTCCACCGCGGTAGCCGTCACCAACCGCGGCGCCGGACGGCCCGGCACCAGGGCCGTGGTGATCACCACGTCGAACCCGGTGATCGCGTCCTCCAGCGCCTGTTGCTGCTGGGCACGCTCCTGCTCGGACAACTCGCGCGCGTATCCCCCCTCACCGGCGGCGTTGATACCCAGATCCAACCACTGCGCTCCCACCGAACGGACCTGATCGGCCACCTCCGGGCGAACGTCATACCCGGTTGTGCGCGCACCCAATCGCTTGGCCGTGGCCAACGCCTGCAGACCCGCCACCCCTACCCCGAGTACCAGCACCGACGCCGGCTTCACTGTGCCGGCCGCCGTGGTCAGCATGGGGAAAAACCGGGTGGACTCCGAGGCGGCCAACACCACGGCCTTATAGCCGGCCACATTGGCCTGCGACGAGAGCGCGTCCATCACCTGCGCCCGCGAGATCCGCGGAATCGCCTCCACCGCGAACGCGTGCACACCGGCACCCTTGAGGGCCCCGATCTGGTTGTCGGCGTTGCGCGGGGCCAGGAATCCCACCAGTGTTTGACCGCTGCGCAGCTTGCCGACCTCGTCGGCAGTGGGCGGGGCCACCTTGACCACCACATCGGCTGCCCAGGCATCCCCGATGGTCGCCCCCGCCTCGACATAGAGGTCGTCAGGCAGTAGGGCGGGTTCACCGGCGCCGGACTCCACGACGACGTTCACCCCGTTCTTCAGCAGCGCAGCAACCGCCTTGGGGACCAAGGCGACGCGACGTTCCTGAGCGACGGACTCGGCGACAACGCCGACCGTTACCGGCTTCGTCTCCCGGTGCGGCGCGGCGGATTCGACTTCTGTCATGGCGACCTGAATCTCTTCTGTCGTGTTGCGGGTGGTTTCGCCCCGCGAAGCATCCATGCGGGTGCGCTGTGATCAGACACCATAACCGTTGGGCTCATGCAGAGCCGATTCCGCTCCGTGAGCATCGGCACACCTCATCGCCCCGGCGCCCTAGGTCGACGTTCAACTGTGACGACCGCCACTATCGCTGGCCGCTCACGGATCGTCGTCGGCCGGGGGTATCCGTCCCGGGGAAGCACCCTTGCGTGGGTGCCATATCGTGGCGGGCATGGATTTCGCGATGTCGGTCAAGGGCCAGGATTACTACGACCGATTGACAGACTTCATGACCGAGTTCGTGTTCCCCGGCGAGGAATCCTACGACGCATACCGGCTGCAGGCCGGCCCGGACGACCACACGGTTCCGCCAGTGATCGAGGAACTCAAGAGCAAGGCCCGGGAGCGTGGCCTGTGGAACTTGTTCCTGCCGTCGGAATCGGGTCTGACGAACCTGGAGTACGCGCCGCTGGCCGAGTTGTCCGGGTGGAGTATGGAGCTGGCCCCCGAGGCCCTCAACTGCGCGGCCCCCGACACCGGGAACATGGAGACCCTGCACCTCTTCGCCACCGCCGAACAGCGCAAGCAGTGGCTCGAACCCCTGCTGGACGGGAAGATCCGTAGCGCGTTCGCGATGACCGAGCCCGCCGTGGCCTCCAGCGATGCCCGCAACATCCAGACCACCATGCTGCGCGACGGTGGCGAATACGTCATCAACGGCCGTAAGTGGTGGATTTCCGGCGCGGCAGACCCCCGCTGCAAGCTCCTCATTGTGATGGGCCGCACCAACCCGGATGCAGCCAGCCATCAGCAGCAGTCGATGATCCTGGTCCCCATCGATACAGCTGGGGTTACGGTTCGTCGGTCGCTGCCGGTGTTCGGCTGGCAGGACCAGCACGGCCACTGCGAGATCACCTTCGACGACGTCCGGGTACCCATCGGCAATCTCCTCGACGAGGAGGGCAGCGGTTTCGCAATCGCCCAGGCTCGGCTGGGGCCCGGCCGCATCCACCACTGCATGCGTGCGATCGGTGTCGCCGAGCGAGCGCTGGCACTCATGGTCGACCGGGTGAACAATCGCATCGCCTTCGGCAAACCGCTGGCCGAGCAGGGCGTGGTCCAGCAGCAGGTGGCCCTGTCGCGGAACGAGATCGACCAGGCTCGGCTGCTGTGCCACAAGGCGGCATGGACGATCGACAGGCACGGCAACAAGGCCGCCCGCAACGAGGTCGCGATGATCAAGGCGGTGGCTCCGCAGATGGCGTGCAACGTGATCGACCGTGCCATCCAGGTGCACGGCGCGGCCGGTGTCAGCGACGAGACCCCCTTGGCCCGGATGTATGGCTGGCATCGGGCGATGCGGTTGTTCGACGGTCCCGACGAGGTGCACATGCGGACCATCGCACGCGCCGAACTCGGTAGGGCGAAGTCCGTCTTCGCCACAGCGGTCACGAGCCGGTGACCTCGGCCGGCGGCAGCCAGATGCCCGGCGGATTGTCCGGTGCGTGGAACTTCCGTGACGTCTCCGAGCAGACGGGCATCGCCCCTGGCCGCTTCTTCCGGGCCAGTGAATTGTCCAAACTCGACGACGCAGGCCGGTCCGCCTTGACGCGTTACGGCGTCACCGACGTCGCCGATCTGCGGACGCTTCACGAACTCGAGCGGCACGGCGCCGGACTGGTTCCCGCCGGTGTAGACATCCATCACCTGCCGTTCGTGGAGACCACCGCTTCCGACGGCGAGTCACCGCACGAACACGCCTTCCAGCGGATGATGACCGAAAAGCCCGATGACGAGTCTCTCGGCGACGTCGCAGCCCGATACATGGCCGAGGAGTACGGGCGAATCGCGTCGGCCCCGCTGGCGCAGCGAGCCGTGCATCGGGTGGTGACGCTGCTCGGTTCCGGGCGCCGGGTGCTGGCGCATTGCTTCGCGGGCAAGGACCGTACTGGCTTCACCATCGCCGTCGTGCTGGAAGCGGCCGGGGTCGGACGCGACGTCATCATGGCGGACTATCTGCACAGCAACGTCGCGGTGCCCCAGTTGCGGGAGACGATCCTGGCCACGATCCGAGCCCGGGCCGCCGAGACACCCGCGGTGATGGAATTCGCCGAGGCCCGGCTGACCGAGTCGGTGCTGGGTGTGCGGGAGGAGTACCTGGACATCGCGCGCCGCACGCTCGACAGCGAGTTCGGTTCCCTGAATGCCTACCTCGAAGCGGCGGGAGTGACCGAGCAGGACATCTCCCGGCTGCGCGCCGCGCTCAACGACTGACCTGCGTAACGTCAGGGCGATTTCTGACCCACATTTCCACCACTGCGTTACGCAAGTGGGTTGTCGGTGGATCGGAGAAGACTGCCGGCATGCGCGAACCGTTTCTGGGCAGCGCGGCACTCGCGGCGGGCGACCTGACGCGACATCAGCTGCGCAGCCGTTTCGTCGCCGTCCACCACGATGTTTATGTATCGAAGCGCACCGAGCTGACGGCAATCATCCGAGCAAGAGCGGCCTGGTTGAGAACTCGCGGGCACGGCATCTTGGCGGGCTTCTCGGCTTCGGCACTCCACGGGGCCAAGTGGGTCGACGCCACCATGCCCGCCACCGCCATCGACACCAATCGACGCCGAACGACCGGGATGGTCGTGTGGTCCGCCAACATCAGCGAAGACGAGGTCTGCGTCATCGACGGCATGCGCGTGACCACGGCTGGGCGCACCGCTGTCGACCTCGCACGCCGATACCCGCTCGACACGGCCGTGGCAGCGATCGACGCACTGGCCCGAGCCACCCGGCTGGAAACAGCCGAGATCGAATCCGCCGCGCGGCGGCACCCCGGTCGCCAGGGCCGGAAACGGGCTCTCAACGTGCTTTCGCTCGTCGACCGGGGCGCCGAGTCCCCCCGGGAGACGTGGTTGCGGCTGGTCGTCGTCCGGGCCGGGTATCCGCGGCCGGAAACGCAGCTGCCGGTATGCAACGAGTACGGCGCGCTGATCGGAATCGTCGACCTCGGATGGCGTGACCCCAAGATCGCGATGGAATATGAGGGCAAGCACCACCGGATGAGTCGGGAGCGGTTCGACAAGGACATCCGGCGCATCGACGAGATGCGGGAACAGGGGTGGAACGTCATCCGAGTCACCGCCATGGACACCGAGGCCACGATCGAGCGCCGGCTGGCGCGAGCGTGGGGACTGTACCGGCCGGTCAGCTCTGGCTGACCCAGACGCCGACCACCCACGCGATCGTCGCCAGCAGCGCACCCGTCAATTCCACGCCGACGGACAGTGCGACGCCCTTGGCGGCGTGCACCGTGGACGCCCATGCCCGGACGAAGTCGCGGCGGATCGCCAGTTCGGCGGCGAACACACCCGCGACGAAACCGATGACCAGACCTATGACGGGGATGACAAAAAAGCCGACGATGCCCGTGAGACCTCCGGCCACCAGCACCGACGTCCGCACCTGGGCCTGCCGCATGCGCTTGACCGGCCACGTGTACTTGATGATCTCGGCGGCACCGAACGAGACCGCCGCAACACCGAACGCCCCCCAGGACACCGGGGTGTTCTCGACATAGGCCCACACACCGATGGCCGCGATCACCAGCAGCCCGCCCGGCAGCACCGGAACGACGATGCCCACCAGACCGACCGCGATGGCCAGCGCCACCAGGACGATGCCGACGGTGCTCACCCAAGACCCCCGGACGGAGCTGCCGGCTCGCGCTCGACAAGCGCTGTCATCTGTTCATCAGCCGAGGCTGAAAGTGGCGCGCTCGGCCGCGGACAAGTCGGAGATCTCACCCCACTTGGCTGCGACGTCGTCGACAGTCGGCACCTCGGCGAATGTCACACCAGAGTTCTGGAACAGCGCAGTCCGCTGCACCTTGCCGCCGCCAACGATGAACACCGACGCGGTGTCGGGCACTTCCTCGCTGCACAGGTAGGCCACGACGGGCGCGACGTATTCCGGGGTCAGCTTCTCGAACACCTCAGGCGGCAGAATGTCCTGCGTCATCCGGGTGGCTGCGATCGGCGCGACGGCGTTGGCCTTGATGTTGTACTTGGCGCCTTCCTGGGCGAGCGTGTTGATCATGCCAACCAGCCCCAGCTTGGCCGCACCGTAGTTGGCCTGGCCGAAGTTCCCAAACAGCCCGCTGGTCGAGGTAGCGACGACGACGCGCCCGAAGCCGTTCTCCCGGAAGTGCGGCCACGCGGCGCGGACGACGTTGTACCCCCCGTAGAGGTGCACCTTGATCACGGCGTCCCAGTTGGCGAACTCCATCTTGTGGAAGGTTCCATCGCGCAGGATCCCGGCGTTGCTGACGACGCCGTCAACCTTGCCGAACTCGTCGACCGCGGTCTTGATGATGTTGGCCGCACCCTCGGCCTCCGCCACGGAGTCGTAGTTGGCGACCGCCCGACCGCCGGCATCCCGAATCTCCTTGACCACTTCGTCGGCCATTGCCGACCCCGCGCCGGTGCCGTCGCGCGCACCACCGAGGTCGTTGACGACGACGCTGGCGCCTTCCCGAGCCAGCGTCAACGCATACTCGCGGCCGAGTCCGCCTCCGGCTCCCGTGACGACAACGACACGATCCTGCACTCCTGGCACTGGTATTCCTCTCTTGAAAGTCCGAGCCGACGGTTCCGCCGGCTCCCGGGTCGCCACGCTCCTGCCCTCCGAGTCAGAACAGCTTGCGCGCCAGCTTCCATGCCTTCTCTGTATACGGCGGGTAGAGCATGGCACCTAAATCGGGTCGGGTGGGCTTGGTCATCACCGACTTACGGTGGCTGAACTCTTCGAAGCCGAACTTACCGTGATAGGCCCCCATACCGGACGGTCCGACGCCTCCGAACGGCAGCTTGTGGGTAGCGAAGTGGAAGACCAGATGGTTGATCACCATTCCGCCCGCCGACACCTCCTTGATCACGCGTTCGCGTACCGCTTTGTCCTTGGTGAACAGGTAAGCCGCCAACGGCTTGGGCCGGGAGTTGACAAACGTGATTGCCTCGTCCAGGTTCCGGACCGTCATGACCGGCAGGATGGGGCCGAAGATTTCGTCGGTCATCAGCGGCTCCCCCGGGTCGGGGTTGACCACCACGGTCGGCTCGATCGTCAGCCCTGCGGCGTCGGATGCGCCACCCCGGGCAACGGCGCCTTTGGTGGCGGCCAAAGCGCTCACCAGCCTGGTGAAATGTCGCTCGTTGACGATGCGTCTGCCACCGGTGTTCTGTGCCTCGAAGGTGCCCACCGCCGCCGCTATCGCCTCGACCAGATCGTCCCGGATCGACGCTTCGGCAAGAACGTAGTCCGGCGCGATGCAGATTTGCCCGGAGTTGATCAGCTTGGTCCAGGCGATGCGCTTTGCGGCAATTTCGATATCTGCGTCGGCCGCGACGATGACCGGGCTCTTTCCCCCCAGCTCCAGAGTCACCGGCGTCAGGTGCGGCGCTGCGCCCTCGTATACGAGTCGGCCGACTTCGGTGCCGCCGGTGTAGATCAGTTTGTCGAATCCCTGCGCGATGAGGTCCTGGCTGACCACACCGTCGCCCTCCACAACGACGATGGCGTCGTTGTCGAGATAGCGCTGCACCAACTCTGCCATCAGTGCCGACGATGCGGGCGCCACCTCGGAGGGTTTGAGCACGACAGTGTTACCGGCGGCGATGGCGCCGACCGCGGGCCCGAGCGTGAGGGCGAAAGGGAAGTTCCAGGCGCCGATGATCAAGACTGTGCCGTAGGGCTCGTACTCCACCCAGCCGCGGCCGGGCAACTGGGACATTTCCAGCAGGCGGTGGCGACGCTTCATCCACTTGCCGACGTTCTTCGCCGCGAATGCGGCCTCGCCGGCGATGTTGGCAACGTCGGCGAGCCACGCCTCGAACGGGGACCGCCCGAGATCTTTGTCGAGTGCTTCGGCGATCGCGGTCTCGTTCTCGGTCACCAGCAGTTCCAGCGCGCGCAGCTGTGCCCTGCGCCATTCGAGGCTGCGAGTCCGCCCGGTGGCGAACGTCTCCCGTAGGCGACGCACGGTCCCAGAGCTGTCAGGACGGTCCGGGGTCCCACCAAGCTGATCGGCGGCGGATTCGGTGGTCATCTGCGGAGTCCCTTCTGACCTCGGAGTACCCGAATCGTAGCCAACCGCCCAGTGGCTGAACAGCGCCCGTTCGGACCGCACGAGGGTCCCGAGGAGGTCATTGCTCCTGACGTCGAATCGCCGCCCGATCCCGCATAGCAGCCCGGGTAAACCTTCCCGGCGCCGATGATTTCCCGAACAGAACCAGTCATCGGAGCTTCGCGGGTACCGGCCCGGCGGTCGAACTAGGGTTCCTGGCATGGCCATCGAGGTGCTCGTCCACTCATGAACGTCGGCGCCAACAGCCTTCGAGACCGCATCGTGCGGCGCATCCAACAGCGCGACCCGGAGAACGACGCATTTCGGCGCGCGATGCGTGCCGCCCTGATAGTTCCCCTTGCGGGAGCGGTGAGCTTCACCCTCGCCGACAGCAACCCGCAGACTCCGTTCTATACGATCTTCGGATCGGTCGCGCTTCTGGTGTTCTCGGATTTCCCGGGGAATCGCCAGAACCGGGCCGTCGCCTATGCCGGGCTGGCGCTCATCGGCTTCGTCATGATCACCCTGGGCACCCTGGTAGCACCGCATCCTTGGCTGGCGGTGCCGACCATGCTCCTCATCGGGGTCGTGGTGACCTTCTCGGGCTTGTTCAGCGAGACCATCGCAGCCGGTCAACGCGCCGCCCTGGTGACGTTCGTGCTACCGGCCTGCACGCCTCCGGGACCGATCGAGGATCGGCTGCTGGGCTGGACCATTGCCCTTGCAGTGTGTGTGCCCGCCGCGTTGTTCGTCCTCCCGCCACGCCACCACGGCGAGCTCCGCCGCCACGCCGCGCGCGCCTGTCGCGTCCTTGCCGACAGGTTGGACGGACGCGCCTCCGCAGCCGATGCCACCGCGGCCATGGACGCGTTGCGCGCCAACTTCCTCGGCGCCGACTACCGGCCGGTGGGGCTGACCGCGGGCAGCCGGGCGCTGGTGCGGGTGGTCGATGATCTGGAGTGGGTCACTGAAAGCACCGGGCAACAGGCCGGAGCCGCGCTGGCCGACATGAAGGAACCTGCCGTACGAGTGCTCCGCGACGCGGCCTCGGTGCTGCGCATCACGCGGGTGGCCAGAAGGGACGCCGCACGCGTGGACCTCGATGCGGCACTGGCCGAGTTGCGGACGGCCGCACGGGGGAGATACCGCGAGGACCTTGCCGCGATCCTCGACGCACCGGATGACAGGCGGGCTGTTGATCTGGGCCGGGAATTGCTGCGCCGACGCACCATTGCGGCCACTATCGGCGCAACGGGTCGCATCATCGCCGTCGCGGCGTCGGCCGACGCTCGTCCGGTATGGGCCCGCGCTCTGGACATTCAGGTTCCCGAAACTGGCGCCTCGGAGCGGATTCTGCCGGCAACGGCCATGGCCGCGCAGGTCACGTCGGGCTTCCTGGCCAACCGCGGGGTGGCGCTGCGCAATAGTTTGCGCACCGGAGTGGGACTTGCGCTCGCGGTCGCCGTGACTCATATGTTCACGGTCGAAAACGGCTTCTGGGTTGTTCTCGGGGCTCTCTCGGTGTTGCGCAGCAGCGCGCTGACCACGGGTACGCGGGTGTGGCGTGCGGTGATCGGGACGGGTATCGGCTTCCTGTTGGGTGTGGTGGTCATCTCGCTGGTCGGGGTCGATCCCGTCGTGCTGTGGATTCTGATGCCACTGGTGGTGTTCGGTTCGGCCTACGTACCCGAGATCGCTTCGTTCACCGCGGCGCAGGCCGCGTTCACGATGATGGTCCTCATCTTCTTCAACCTGGTGGTGCCCACCGGATGGCAGGTGGGGCTGATCCGCGTGCAGGACGTCATCATCGGCGCTCTGGTGGGCGTCGCGGTCTCGCTGTTGTTGTGGCCACGTGGAGCCACTGCATCGGTGACGCGGGCGATCGGCTCGGCCCGCTCGATCTTCGCGCAGTACCTTCGGGTGGCAGTGCTGCGCATCACCCGTGGCGCATTCGAAGAGCGCACCGACGAGCTGGTGACGCTGAGCCACGACGCCCTCGCTGCCTCGCGGGTGATCGATGACGCCGTGCGCCACTATCTTTCGGAAAGCAGCGGTGAAACCGACTTCCGCGCGCCGACCGTCCGGTCATTCAACCGGGCCATCCGGCTGCGGGCGGCCGCCGACCTGATCGCCGACATCCCCACGCCGCCACCGCTGACCGCTTACCCGAAAGTGCGCAAAGTGGTGGAGTCCCATATGGACGCCATCTGCGACAGGTTGGCCGGCCGGGTCACCGTTGAGCAGCCGTGGACACCGATCGCCGACGACTTCGTGCTCGCTCTGCGGTCGGAAGCACCAGACGACGACCTCGGCGTTTCGGCGGCCCTGCCGTTGCTCACCGTCTGCGCGCTGCTGGGCGAGTTGGAGTCGATCTACCCGCTGGATACCGCCCCGCGAGCAGACGCAAAGTCGCCCTGAAGTGGCCCCGGTGGCGGACTTTTGCGTCTGCTCGCGGAAAGGGATCAGCCCAGCACAGCCAGCGCGGCCGCGCGAGCCTCTGCGGTGCCGGCGGTGACCAAGACGGAATCGGCCGCCTCTCGGCACTGCTCCAGGGTGACCTGTGCCAGCTTCGCCCCCACACTCTGCACGGCAGCCGGGGCCACGGACAGCGACGTCACCCCCAGACCGGTCAGCACGCAGGCCAATAGCGGGTCCGCGGCTGCTTCACCGCAGACCCCGACCGGCTTGCCCACCGTGGCGCCGGCAAAGGCGGTCATTGCGACCACAGTCAGCACGGCAGGCTGCCATGGGTCGGTAAGGATCGCGAGGTCGGCTGACCTCCGATCCGCGGCCATCGTGTATTGGGCCAGGTCATTGGTGCCGATTGAGAGGAAGTCGACGTGATCGAGGATCCGCTGAGCCAGCAGCGCCGCCGCGGGCACCTCGATCATCACCCCGGGGGTCAGCCCATAGGAACGCGCCTGACCGCCGAAACGTTCAGCCTCGTCGGCGGTGGCGATCATGGGCGCCATCACCCACGGCCGGTTGCGGGTGCGTTCCGCGGCAGCGGCGATCGCCTCGAGCTGACGCGTCAGCAGACCGGGGTTGCGTTCGGCGATGCGGATACCGCGGACGCCGAGCGCGGGGTTGGCCTCATCGGGACGCCCGGCGAACTTGAGCGGTTTGTCGGACCCGGCGTCGAGCGTGCGGATGACGACCTTGCAGCCGGCGAACGCCTCCAGCACCTCTGCGTAGATCGCAGCCTGGTCGTCCACGGTCGGTTCGGTGGCGGAGTCGAGAAAACACAGTTCGGTGCGAAACAAACCGACACCCTCGGCCGGCGTCCCCCGGGCCGCGCGGGCGGACGCGCCGTCCTGGACGTTGACCAGGACCGCGACGGCGTGGCCATCCGACGTCGCACCGGGGCCGGACCAGTTCGCTGCCTGCGCCGCGGCGCGGTCGGCCTCCGCCACGGCATTACGGGCGGCTGTCTCGTCGGGATTGACGACGACGGTGCCCCGGGTTCCGTCGACGAGAGCCATCGCTCCGGAGGGAACGTCGTCGAGTCCACCAACGCCAACAACACAAGGAATGCCCATTTGGCGCGCAAGGATCGCGGTGTGACCGGTCGGGCCCCCGAACGCGGTGGCCAGAGCGACGACGAGCGTCGGTTCCAGTCCGGCGATTTCGGCCGGTGCCAAGTCCTCGGCGCACAGGATCGAGGGGTGTTCGGGCAGCTGGACACCCGGTTCGGGCAGACCGTCGAGTTCGGCGACAACCCGGTTGCGAATGTCCCGCAGGTCCGTGGCCCGTTCGGCCATCAACCCGCCGAGCCTAGTGAATAGGTCAACGAACTGGTCGACTGCTTCGACCACGGCGCGCACCGTGGGAGTCCCTTCCTTGATGCGCTGCTCCGCGGCACCCAGCCAGGCGCGGTCCTGAGCCAGGTTGGCCGTCGCAGCGAGTACCTCGGCCGCCGCGCCGGTGGCCTGCGCGGCCCGATCGCGCAGCCGGGCGGCAACTGCCGAAGCTGCCGTGGTGAGGCGGTCAACCTCGGCGCGACGGTCGGGTTCCGCGACCTCCCCGACAGTTTTCTGTTCGAGTTCAGGCAGTTTTCCGGGCCGGATCACCGGTCCGTACCGAACTCCGGGAACGACGGGGACACCCCGCAGCCAGGTGCGCGGAATCGCCGGCGGTGATTCGGGCGGAGTAGGTGCGGTCATGTGAACAGGACTACCAGGAACTCGGCATCGGCCACCGAACTGGCGCAGGTGGCAACCTAATGTCGGTACCCAACAACGACGAGGAGTGTCCGTGCCCACCAACACCGTCATCGTCGGCTCGTCCCTGGGACTGCACGCCCGTCCTGCGGCCATCATCGCCGAGGCCGTCGTCAAAGCGGGGGTACCGGTCACTCTCTCGGCCAATGGTGGCGTACCCGTCGACGCCGGCTCCGCGCTGATGATCATGACTCTGGGCGCGGGATCCGGCGCGCAGGTCACCGTCGCATCCGAGGACGAGGCCGTGCTGAAGGCCGTGGCCGAGCTGGTCGAGCAGAATCTCGACGCCTAACGCCTGGAAGACCAGTTCGGAGAAAGCTGTGAAGCAGCCACCCTGCACGCACCGCTAAGATTGCTTTGTGCATTCGTCGAATACGTTTGAACTGGCTTTTTGCCCCACCAGTCACCGGTCTGTGAGTTTGCTGAGAGTATTCCGGGACGGGGTGGTGCGGTGCGGCCTTTCGGGGGGTGGCCACGGGTGCGCCGGTTAGGTGCCCTGGTTTTGGCATTGGTACTTGCGCTGTCGGCTGCTCCCCCGGCCGGGGCGATCGCGCCGCCGGTCATCGATCCAGCAGCCATCCCACCGGACGAGACGGGGCCCGATCAACCGATGGAGCAGCGCCGCATGTGTGCAACACCGACGACGTTTCCGGACTCGAACTTCGCCGACCCGCCCTGGGCCAACGACTACCTCCGGCTGGATGAGGCTCAGAAGTTCGCAACCGGCGCCGGTGTCACGGTGGCTGTCATCGACACGGGAGTGAACGGTTCGGCACGGGTGCCGGCCGAACCCGGGGGCGATTTCGTTGACAAGGCCGGCAACGGAATGTCGGATTGCGACGCGCACGGCACGCTCACCGCAGCTGCGCTCGCGGGCCGACCCACCCCCACCGACGCCTTCATCGGGGTGGCCCCGGATGCTCGTATCCTGTCGCTGCGGCACACGTCGGATAGCTTTCAGCCGGTAGGCGCGCGGAACGACCCCAACGACCCCAACACCACCCGGACCGCGGGCTCCCTGCGCAGCCTGGCCCGCGCAATCGTGCACGCGGCCAACTTCGGCGCCCAGGTGATCAACATCAGCGAAGCCGCCTGCTACCGGGTCACTCGACCGATCAACGAGGACCCCGTCGGCGCCGCACTCGACTACGCCGCAAACATCAAGGGCGCGGTCATCGTCGCCGCCGCAGGCAATTCGGGCGGTGATTGCGCCCAGAACCCGCCACCCGATGGCGCCGCCCCAGCCGACCCCCGCGGTTGGCAGCAGGTGCAGACCATAGTGTCGCCGGCCTGGTACTCGCCGCTGGTGCTGGCCGTCGGCAGTATCGCGCCGAACGGCCTGCCGAGCGGATTCTCCATGCACGGCCCGTGGGTCGGGGCTGCCGCACCGGGCGAGAACCTGGTGGCACTGGGCGATGACGGCAATCCCGTCGACGCTCTGGCCGGCACGGACGGTCCGATTCCGATCAGCGGCACGTCCTTCTCCGCCGCCTATGTTTCCGGGCTCGCGGCGCTGCTCAGGCAACGCTTCCCGGAGCAGACTCCGGCGCAGATCATCAACCGAATCACGGCGACCGCGCGGCACCCGGGCGGCGGGGTGGACAACGTTGTCGGCGCCGGGGTCATCGATCCCGTTGCGGCGTTGACCTGGGACATCCCCGCCGGCCCGAGGACGCTTCCCTACCGGGTCAAGGAGGTGCCCCCACCGGTGTACACCCCGCCACCTGACCGCGCTCCGATCACCGGGGTCGTCCTCGCCGGCCTTGGCGTCGCGCTGCTGCTGGGCATCGCCGCACTGGCCCGACAGGCACTGGGGCCACGGTGACCGGGTCGATCTCCAGATTCGGGGTGCGGTTCAGCACCGGCCACGCACTATGGGCCGCCACGCTTATTCCGGCGTGCATCCTGGTGTTCGTAAGGCTCGACCTCCTGTGGCTGGGCATCGTGCTGGGTGTGCTGATGGGGCTTGTGTCGGTGCTGACCTTCCGGAGTCGCCGACTCACGGGCTGGGTCGCCGCGCTGTTCGCCTGGCGGCGGCGGCGCCGTCAGCCGCCGCCAACCCCCTCAGTGCCTGCGGTCGGTGCGACCGTCGTGCCCGGCGACCTGGTGGCGCTGCGCTGGCACGGCGACCGGATGGTGTCCGCGATCGAGCTGATCCCCCGGCCTTTCACCCCGACCGTCATCGCCAACGGAGAGGCCCGCACCGACGACGTCGTCAACACCCGCTCTATCGAGGACCTGCTGTTCGCCCACTGTCCCGACCTGGAAGCCGACGTCGTGTCTGCCGGCTATCGAGTGGGCAGGACCGCCCCCCGCGCGCTTGCCGGGCTATACGAGCAGGTCGTCGGCCCGTCCCCGGCACCGGCGAAACGACGGACGTGGATCCTCCTGCGCGCAGATCCGGACCGGACGAACACGTCGGCATCTCGACGCGGCGCCGGGATATCAGGGCTGGCGGAGTACCTCGTGGCCTCGACCACTCGGATCGCAGATCACCTGTCCAGCAGCGGGGTCGATGCCCGCCCTGCTCGCAGCTTCGATGACTACGATCGGGCCACCGAGGTCTCCTTCGAGCACGAGACCTGGTCAATGATCAAGGGCTGCAGCACATTCACCGCGGCCTACCACGCACCCGGGGGTCCCGACGTCTGGTGGTCGGCCCGCGCCGATCACACGCTAACTCGGTTGCGCGTCGCCCCCGGTGCCGCGCCCACCTCGACGGTGCTGCTGACCACGGCGACGAAACCGTCTACACCGCATGGTTTTTCGTGCCTTCGCGGCGGGCAACGGGCAGCTTTGCTGGGCGAAAGCCCGGTCACCGACCGTCACCGCGAGCTGCCGGTCGGCTCCGCCGGAATCTTGGTGGGCGAGACCGCGGACCGGTATCCGGTGTACCTGCCATTCGACGACGTAGACGTCAGTGTCGACCTTGGCGACGCCCGATTATTCACCCAGTTCGTGGTGCGTTCCGCCGCCGCGGGTGCGATCATCACGTTGGGCCGGCGGTTCGAGGGGTTCGCCGGCCACATCAATGCCCGAGTCGGACAGGAAGCCAGGGTCTCCTGGCCGAACTCGACGACCTATCTAACTCCGCATCCCGGTGTGGACCGAGTGACGTTGTACCGCAACTTCATCGCAACTCCGAGACACAAGCGGCTGCCGATCAGACTGGTCAATCCGCGCGAAGAGAGCCGCTTCCAGATGGCTTTGAATGATTGAACCGCTGGTTTCATCGCAACGATGCGGAGGGCGCAGATGAGTGGCGGCGAAGTACAGGTGATCCCGGAAGACTTGGTGGGCAAAGCTATCCAGATCAGAGGTCTGTCCCTGCCCCCCGCAGCAGCGCAGCCGGCTCTCGTCCCGACTGATGCCCTGGCCACCAGCGGTGTAGCGCTCACCAATATCGCCGTCAACGCCGAGGCACTATGGGCCCATCAGGAATTTGGCAGACACGAGGGGTTGCGGCTTGCGCAGACGCTGGACAATGTTGCCGCGGCCTATGCGGACGTGGACAGGGCGTCCGGGGAGGACATCGACAGCGCCCTGGGCGGACCTGAGTCACGCGGTGTTCGGCACGGCATAACGTATCCCGAGCCCGTCGACCTGCCGGCTCCGCCGCGCCCGCCGGGCATGCCGATTCCCCGGGGGCAACTCGCTTCAGAAGAGCTGCTGTTTCCACCCGGCGCGCAACGAGCACTGGAAGCAGGAGACGGTGGGGCGTCCCTTCGTGCCGCAGCGCAGATGTGGCGGGGCAATGCCCAGTTGCTCGCGGCCGCGGCCCAGGAGTTCGAAACGAACTCACTGCAGTGGGAAGGAGCGGCGGCCGACGCGGCGTATTCGGCGTTCACCGCGTACCGCGACTGGCTGATCAGCCTCGCGGATTCGTGGCGGCGGCTGGCCGTCGAGGCAGATCGCATGGTGGAGGCTCATTGGACAGCACGGCGGGACAACGAGCCGATCGCGCAAGCCTTCGAACAGTTGGAGCGGGAGATCGCACAGCATCCTGCCAGCGCCGGGAACTTGAGAAAGACGCTGCAGATGGCCGAGTTGCAGATGCAATCCGAAGAGATTCGCAATCGGTACGTCAGGGACGGCCAACCGCTTCAAATCGAGCCAGACGATCCACCGTCTCCCGTCCTTTCTGGCATCCCGGTGACCGTTGACGATCACCGGCGGGCGCGCGGGAACCGGACATTCGATGACCGTCCCGATGGCCGTTCGAACCAAGAGACGGGTGCGGGCCGGGCCGGCAGCGGCAATTCACTCTCGGCGGGCGAACAGCCGGGACCTGTTGGGCGTCAGGCAGCCTCGCCGATCCCGGCCACCGAGGAGCCTGTGCAGGGAACACCGCCGGTCGGCGCGCCAGGCGGCGGATCCGCCGGGGCCGGGCAGCACGGCAGCACCGCAGGCGGCACTGCCCCGGCTGCCCGACAGTCGGGCACCGGAATGCCCGTTACCCCGTTGGGTGGCCCGAAGCTCCCCGTCGATCCGAGCACGGGGCCTGCCGCCTCATCCGGCGGCGGCGCAGGTTCCGGTGCCCGGGGCGCCGGTGGCGCACCGACCCCCTGGTTGCAACCCTCCGTCGGCGCCGAGACCGTCGCGCCCGCACCGGTGGCCAGGGGCGTCCTTCCCGCCGCAACAGCCAGCGGTACCGTCGGAGGGGCCGGGATGGCCGGTGGCGTCGGTGGTATGGCACCGATGATGCACGGCGCCAAAGGTGACGGGATCCGGGACAGGAAGCGCAATCCGCAGCTGTCCGAGGACACGGGCCTCTACATCGAGGACCGGCCGTGGACCGAGGCGGTCATCGGTAATCGCGCGCGGCGTAGGAGCGCGGCGAACGACACGAAGAAGGAGTCGCCGTGACAGACGACATGCATCCCGAAGTGTCAGCAGTTCTGCGGCAGGCGCGACGACTCCAGTCTTTGATGGACGATCAGCTCGACAAGATGGCCAACGACTCATTCGCTGCCTCCGATGCGGCCGAGACGGTCGAGGTGACGCTGAACGGCCATCACTGGCTCCAGGACGTCTACATCCAGGACGGGCTGCTACGGCTCGGCGCCGAGACCGTCGAGCAGCGGGTGAACGAGGCACTGCAGAAGGCGACTGCCGAGGCCTCCGCGACGATCGACGCGGACCGCCAGCGTATCGACGCGGTGGTCGCCGAGATCACCGCGGAAATGGCAGACGAGGAGCCTGCCTGAGCGGCCTCGCGAAATCTACGCGCCCGCCCGCAGATGACATTCTTAGTTGCATCAGGTGTCGGAGGTCCCTAGCGCGGCGGCCGGCCAGCTGCTGAACTGGGCCTCTAACCCGTGGAGGGCAGGCACCGAGCCCGCCACCGCCAGGTCTGAGAGTGAAGGAGCGGCTAGATGATCGAGGTACTGCCTGGATTCCCGGACGATGTTGCGGCTTTCGCCTGCCACGGACATGTGACGAAGGCCGACTACCAATCGGTGCTGGAGCCCGCTATCACGGACCGGCTGAATCGGCACGAGAAACTGCGCCTCTACTACGAGGTCGCGCCGGATTTTTCCGGCCTGGATCCCGCCGCAGCCTGGGAGGACACCAAGGTTGGCCTGAGCAATTTCCGGCATTGGCAGCGTTTCGCCGTGGTCACCGACATCCCCTGGATCAAGCACTCGGTGGCCCTGTTCGGGTTTCTGATGCCCGGGGAACTCCGTGTGTTCCCCACCGCAGACGCTGAGCAGGCTCGGGAGTGGATCGCCGTCTAACCTTTGAGCAAAACCCAACCCCCACCGCGCGTCACCGGCACAGGATAGTGTCATGTGCCGATGATCAAGAGGTTTGGAAAATCCAGCGGTACGCCTGCCGAGCCGGCCTACCCAGTGGAGTTGCCACGGGGCCTCGGCAAGGTGTTTTCGAGGATCAGCATCCAGTCCAAGTTCATGCTCATGCTGCTGGCGATCAGCATCCTGTCGGTAGCGGTCGTGGGCTACATCGGCTTCGAGTCCGGCCGAACCTCTCTTCGGGCTGCAGCTTTCGACCGGCTCACCGGGGTTCGCGAGTCTCAGAACCGCGAGCTGGAAGCCACGCTCGTCGAGCTGAAGACCTCGATTGTCCTATTTGCGCGCACCGCTAACGCCGGAACCGCGCTGGCCGATTACTCCGCCGCATTCAATGAGCTCAACAAACCGGGCGCGCCGCCCATCGACCCCGCACAACAGCAAGCTCTCGTCGACTACTACACCGATGTCTTCGCCCCCAAAAAGGAGTCCGAGACGGGCGTGAAACTCGACGTGCCCGCGCTGATACCGACGTCCTACGCCGAGCGCTACCTACAGATCCACTACACGATCCCGTTCAAGGATCCCCGGGAGCGGATCGGCGTGGACGACGCCGGGGACAACAGCCAATGGTCGGCGGCCAACGCCCGCTTCAACACCTTCTTCCGCACCGTGGTCGAGCGCCTGGAATTAGCGGACGCACTGCTCATCGATACCGACGGCAACGTCGTGTACACCGCCAACAAGGGCGTCGACCTGGGCACCAACATCCTGGACGGTCCGTTCCGCGGCGGAGACCTCACCAAGGCATTCAACAACGCCATGCAGAGCAATGCCCTGGACCTTGTCGAGGTGACCGATTTCGGCGCCTACCAGCCCTCGCTGGAGCCCACCGCGTGGATGGTCAGCCCCGTAGGATCGCTCGAGAAAGTGACCGGGGCATTGGCACTGCAAATGCCGATGTCGAGAATCAACCGTTTGATGACCTTTGACAAGCAGTGGGAGCAGACCGGGCTGGGGACCACCGGCGAGACGTTCCTGGTAGGCGACGACCAGCTGATGCGCTCGGACTCCCGGCTGTTCCTGGAGGATCCCGACGCCTACCGGTCGAAAGTGATCGCTGCCGGTACCCCGCCCGAGGTCGCCGACGCAGCGATTCGTCAGGGAACCACGGTGCTCATTCAGCCCGCAGGTGACGAAGCCACTCGCCTGGCCGGCCAGGGGCAGACGGGAACCTTGATCGCCGATGACTACCTCGGGCGAAAGACGTTGCAGGCGTACGCCCCACTCGCCGGCAACCAGCTGAGCTGGAACATCGTGGCCACGATCGAGTCCAGCGAGGCGTTCGCCCCCGTTGCCCGATTTACCCGCACCCTGGTGTTGTCCACTACCGCGATGATTTTCGTCGTCTGTGTGATCGCCATGTTCCTCGCCCGCAGCTTCGTGCGGCCCATCAAGCGGCTCGAGGCCGGCTCACGCCAGATCACCGCCGGCGCTTACGGCACGGTGCTACCACTGCGCTCAAGCGACGAGTTCGGCGACCTTACCGTGGCATTCAACGAGATGAGCCGCAACCTGGCCCTGCACCAGCAGCTGCTCACGGAGCAACGGGAGGAGAACCACAAATTGCTACTCTCGCTGATGCCGGAATCGGTGGTGCAGCGCTATCGTGAGGGCGAGGAGAACATCGCGCTGGACCACCCCGAAGTCAGCGTGATCTTCGCCGACATCGTCGGGCTGGACGAGCTGGCCGTGCGCCTACCACCGGAGGAATCGCTGGCGATCGTCAACAGGTTGGTGAACCAATTCAATGCAGCCGCTAAGGATCTCGGCATCG
Source organism: Actinomycetes bacterium (assembly GCA_022601135.1). Taxonomy (GTDB): domain Bacteria; phylum Actinomycetota; class Actinomycetes; order Mycobacteriales; family Mycobacteriaceae; genus Mycobacterium. Next base: position 29,685 of record JAHZJB010000111.1, read on the forward strand.
AGCAGGTCCGCACGCAGCACAACAGCTACCTGGCCAGTTGTGGACTCAACCAGCCCAGGCTGGACAACTCGCGCCGTGCGGTGGACTTCGCGATCGAGATGCAGCACATCGTCGACAGGTTCGGCACCGAGAGCGGCCATCAACTGCGGCTGCGGGTCGGCATCGACACCGGCACCGTGGGCAGCGGTCTGATCGGCGGGTCCAATATCGGCTACGACGTCTGGGGCTCAGCGGTCAACCTCGCCTACCAGGTGCGCGGCGGATCCCCGCAGCCCGGCATCTACGTAACCTCCCGGGTGTACGACGCCGTGCGCGAACTGCACACTTTCGTCCCGGCCGCACCGATCAACCGCGACGGGGTCCAGGAACCGACCTACCGCCTGACGGACACCAGTTAGCCATGGAATTCACCGGCGAGCCGTGGTTCTACTGGGCCTTGTCGGTCGCCGTCGGCCTGCCCATCGGGCTGATCGCACTCACCGAACTTCGCAGCGCCCTATACCGCCGCGGTAGTGCGCTGGTCCGGCCGGTTGAGCTGCTGCGCAATTACATCCTGCCGCTCGCGGCGCTGCTCGCCCTGCTGGCCGGCGCCAATCAAGTGTCAATCCATGCGACCCCGGCGCGAATCGTCTCCACCGCGCTCGGATTCGTGGTGTTGATGCTGCTGCTGTCCGGTCTCAACGCCACCCTGTTCGCCAGCGCCCCAAAGGGTAGCTGGCGCGAGCGGTTGCCGAGAATCTTCCTCGACGTCGCCCGCTTCGGGCTGATCGCCGTCGGCCTGGCGGTGATCATGTCGGTGGTCTGGGGCGCGAATGTCGGTGGACTGTTCACCGCACTTGGGATTACCGGGATCGTGCTGGGTCTGGCGCTGCAGAACTCGGTCGGTCAAATCGTCTCCGGGCTGCTGCTGTTGTTCGAGCAGCCCTTCCAGATCGGTGACTGGCTCGACACCCCGTCGGCCCGTGGCCGCGTCGTCGAAGTCAACTGGCGGGCAACCCATATCGAAACCGCCACCGGTCTGCTGGTGACCCCAAACTCAGTGCTGGCCGGCGCCTCGTTCACCAACCTGAGCCGGCCGGGCGGAACTCACACCATCTCGGTGTCCACGGTGTTCACCGCCAACAATTCGCCCGACGCCGTGTGCGAGACGCTGAACCAGGTCGCCGCACGACTACCCCAGCTGCGTACCGACGCAGAGCCTACGACTGTGCCGCTGGGCGCCAACGAGTTTCGGACCACGATCCCGGTGCAGTCCCCCGCCGACGAGGGCGATGCCCGCGCCATGTTCCTGCGCTGGGCCTGGTACGCCGTGCGGCGGGCGGGCCTGAACCTCGACCGAGCCGACGACGACTTCGCCACCGAGAGCCGGACCCGGACCCAGCTGAAGGCGATCGCACCGATCCTGCGTCTTTCCGGCACCGATCAGCAGTTGCTGCTGCCCAAGGTGCATATGGCCCGTTACGGCGCCGGAGAGCTACTGCAAGTGAGCGGAGAGTTGCCCACCCGGATGGCCTTCGTGGTGGCCGGGCGCGTGCAGATCACCGTCACCGACGATACCGGCGCCGCAATCCCGGTGCGGACTCTGCACCGTGGTGATTTTCTCGGTCAAGGGGCACTGATCCGGGAGGCTGCCACCGCAGACGCAACCGCACTGGAAGAGGTGACGGTGCTACTGATCGACCGCGATGACATCGAAGAATTGGTGATGAACAACCCGATATTGCTCAAGGACATCGGCAAGGCCATCGAGGAACGCCGCAAGGGCGTTCAATCGGCACTTGCGGCGGCCCAAGGCAATTGATGTCGATCCGACCGTCGTGGCGGCTGCGTCATGGTAGGTCGACCTTGCTGGCCAGCCAGCGGCCGTCAACTTTCTCCATCGTCATCACGACACGACTGCGGTCCAACTGCGGAGCCGGAACGGTCGAGTTGCTCACCGCCTGGTCGATGAACAGAATGACCTCGACCCGGTCCTTGGTGGCAGACTTGACCGCTGCCTCGATGACCATGCCGTTGGCCGTTGCCTCGTTGTCGATCAGCACCTGGCGGAGTTGGCCGCTGGATCGCTGATACAGGTCTTTGAACTCGCCGGTCGAGCCGTCGACGACGTCGGCGACATTGGTGTCGATCGCGTTCGGGTCGATGGTGGTCAGGGTGAGCGCGAATTTCTCTGCCGCATCGAGCGCTTCGGCCGCGGCGACGTCTTTCTGGTGGTGCTGAAACAGCAACCAGCCTTCGTAGCCGGCGACCGCCAGCACCGCAACCAGCACCACCGCGGCGATCCACCGCTTTCTTGAGGGTCTCCGCCGCCGTTCAGCGGCTCCGTCCTCGTCGACGTCCTCGTCGCCGTCCTCGTCGCCGTCCTCGTCGACGTCCTCGTCGCCGTCCTCCTCGCCGTCCTCGTCGCCCCCGCCTTCGGCTACGGCCTCCGCCGGGTCCGGCTCGGACACCTGGTTGGCTGATTGATCCTCGTCCTCGTCACCCGATCCGCCGTCCGCCTCTGCGGTTTCAACCGGAGGCTTCACCTCGACCACCTACCTTCGTCCCGGGATCGGGAGACAACATCGGACAACTGGACAACTCGGACAACAGTGGGCCAGCGTATCCGGCCGCGAGACACGTTGACACAAGCCGGGCGGTGTCGTCGCGATCCGCCCTCCGGCCGACGTATCAGTTACACGCTCCCTGGCCACGCAGTGTGTTACCCCACCGCGTGGCGGCAAAGATATGGGCATGGGTGACCCCCGCCGGCTCCATCTTCCTCATGCTCTCGGCGATGCGGGTCAGCTGGTAGGTGGCGCTGGTGATTGCCTCGCCCCCGTATATCGGCGAGTACGGGCCGAAATTGTTGGGTGTGTTGGTAATGGTCAGGGGCGCCACCCGCGGTGCCAGGAAGGCGGTCGATTGATCGATGTTGGCGACCACGGCGTTGGCCTGCCGCTGCACACCGCCGGCCGAGTAGTCGTCATGATTGTCGCCCAGATTTCGATTGAAGTCGTTGATCTGGCCCATCAGCGGGTCGAACTGTGCGTTGAACCACTGGCACGAATCTGACATGCCGCTGATCATCTGGGGTGTCACCTGGTAGGTGAACGTGCTGAACGGCCAGATTTCGAAATTGGGGGACCAATCGGTGGGTCCCGGGGTGAACACCGGTAGCGGAGCCGGCGGGTCCGATTCGGCGGCGGCGTGGCCGGAGAACACGAACCCGGTGATGGCCATCGCGCCCACCCACGCCGCCACGGAACGTATCCGCCGGAGCGTCTTCGCCCCCATTTTCACCCTCCCAACACACGGTCACCCGGGCCGTCAGGTTTCTTCGACCAAACGGCGCAGACAACACGGGCCCTCTGCCCGAACCTCCCGGGATGAATCAGTATGGCCGCCTTGCCGGACGCGCACGGCCGATCTTGCCGAAACCGTTCGTAAAACTGGGAACACGCTTTACCCTGACGTCCGTACATCGCCATCGACTCGCAGGAGCCTGTTTTGACTGACTCGAAGCCGTTGGGCGGCCTGCACTCGAGTAGGCAACACCCACGGCGGACGACCGGCTAGCGGGTACCGAGAATGACCATCGACCAGGGACAAGAGTCCCCTGCCAAGGAACGCGACGGTGTCGTCGCGATCGAGGATTGGTCCAAGGGTTACGTCAAGCGGCACCCCCTGGAATCCCTCTCGACCGTCGGCCACCAATGCGTCCTGGCCGTGCGCACCATCCAGTACTTCTTCATCGACCTGTTCACGGGCAAGTTCCAATGGGGCGAGTTTGTGCGGCAGGGCGCCTTCATGGCATCGACCGCGGTGGTGCCCACCATCCTGGTGGCGCTGCCGATCGGCGTGACACTGTCGGTCCAGTTCGCCCTGCTGGCCAACCAGGTCGGTGCCACCTCGCTGGCCGGCGCGGCGAGCGGGCTGGCCGTCATCCGGCAGGCTGCCTCGCTGGTTGCGGCGATCATGATGGCCTCGGCCGTCGGATCGGCTATCACCGCCGACCTCGGTTCCCGCAAGATGCGTGATGAGCTCGACGCCATGGAGGTCATGGGCGTCTCGGTGATCCGCCGGATGGTGGTGCCCCGATTCGCCGCGGCCATCATGGTCGGTGTCGCCCTCACCGGGATCATCGCGTTCGTCGGCTTCCTGGCCAGCTACCTGTTCAACGTCTACGTTCAGGGCGGCGCGCCCGGCAGTTTCGTATCGACGTTCGCGTCTTTCGCCACCCCGGCAGACATGGTCGTCGCCCTGGTCAAGGCCGTTGTATACGGTGGCATCGTGGCGGTCATCGCCTGCCAGAAGGGCATGTCGACCAAGGGCGGGCCCACCGGTGTCGCCAACTCGGTCAACGCCGCGGTCGTGGAGGCGATCTTGATACTCATGGTGGTCAACGTGGCCATCAGCCAGCTCTACAACGTGCTCTTCCCCAGGACGGGGTTGTGACATGACGGCTTCTCCCTTTGTCCCGACCATCGTTCGGCCGTTCGTCGGCGCCTACCGGAGATTCGCCACCTCAGGCATCCGGCTGGGGCACATGCTCATGTTCTTCGTCCGGGTCGTGGCCGGCGTACCCGTTGTGCTGAAGAACTACCGGAAGGAATTCCACCGCCTGCTCTCCGACATCGCGTGGGGTAACGGCTCCATCGTGGTCGGCGGCGGCACCATCGGCGTGGCGGTGGTGCTCGGCGTCACCGCCGGCGCTCTGGTGGCCCTCGAGGGCTACAATTTCCTCAACCTGCTCGGGTTGGGCCCCGCGACGGGAATCCTCTCATCCCTGGTGAACACCCGGGAACTCGCGCCGATCATGGCGGCGCTGGCCTTCGCGATGCAGGCGGGCTGCCGGTTCACCGCGCAGCTGGGCTCCATGCGGATCGCCGAGGAGATCGACGCCCTCGACACCCTGGGAATCCAATCCATCCCGTACCTGGTCACCACCCGGCTGATGTCCGCCGTGATCGCCGTCATCCCGCTGTACCTGGCGGTTCTGGCGACGACGTACATCACCGCCCAAGTCGTCGCCGGCATCATCAGCGGCGGATCCACCGGACCCTACCTGCACTACTTCACCATGATGTTGACCAGCACCGACATCCTCTACTCGGTGATCAAGTGTGTGGTGTTCGTGTGGATCGCCTCGACCCTGCAGTGCTACTACGGCTTCTACGCCTCAGGCGGGCCAGAAGGTGTCGGCATCGCGGCCGGACACGCGATGCGGGCGGCCATCACCGTGGTGGTCATCACGAACATGCTGCTCACCATGGCCATGTGGAGTGTCGATGCCGGCGCGAAGTTTGGGGGCTAGATGGGGAACTCGCTAGATCAGGACGGCCGCGGCCCCTCCGACACCCAGTTGCTCGTCGGCGGGATCGTCGTAGCGCTGGTGATTGCGCTCACGATCGGTACGTTGCTGATGAAGTCGACCGGGCGGCTGGACAGGTTCGTCCGGGTCGTCGCCGATCTGGTGAACGTCGGCGACGGCCTCCCCAAGAGTTCTGATGTCAAGTACCACGGGTTGCTGGTGGGCAGCGTCGACCGCGTCGTTCCGGCGGTCGACGGCAAGCCCAACTTCGTCCATCTCAACCTCAAGCCCAGATACGCCAAGGACATCCCCGCCACGGTGACCGCTCGCGTGGTCCCGAGCAATGTTTTTGCGGTGTCCTCCGTGCAGCTTGTCGACAACGGCCCCGGCCCCGGAATCCAGAGCGGTGCGCACATCCCCGAGGACGCGAACCTGTCGACGGTGCTGTTCCAGACCACCATCAGCAAGCTGCGCGACGTCCTGGCCGCGGTGGGCCGGGGGCGCGGTGACGACAGCCTGGGTATCCTGGCCGCTGTCGGCGCCGCCACCGAAAACCGGCGCGTCAAGCTGCTCAACGCCGGCGCGCAGATGACCCGGTTGCTCGACCAACTCAACTCCATCGTCGCCACCGAACCCGGCCCGTCGACGACCTCGGCGCTGGTCGAGGCCGCCCAGGGCTTACAGGCCACCGCACCGGAACTCGTCGACGCGCTGCACCAGGCCGTCCGACCGATGCGGACCTTCGCCGAGAAGCGCGCGGAACTGACCTCGCTGGTTGCCGGTTCGCAGTACACGTTGGGCGTCACCCGGCAAGCATTCGACAATCACACCGACAAGCTGATTCAAATCACCCACGACCTGACGCCGGTGGTGGGCGTGCTCGCCATGCAGGAAGACAAGTACGTGCCCATCTTCAGCCGGGTGAAAAGGCTGTCCGAGCAGCTCCTCGAGACCGCGTGGAATCCCGACCTCGACACGCTGAACATTCGGGGCAACCTGTCGCTCACTCCGATGTACACCTACACGCGGGCCGACTGCCCCGTGTACGGCGAGTTGAAGGGTCCGAGCTGCTACACCGCACCCGAGATCGCGGTGCGCCCCGAGCTGCCCCCGATGATGCTGCCGCAGAACTACCAGCCACCGCCAGGCCTCGGGCCGCCGCCGGGAACCGTTATCGGACCCGAAGGAAATCTGCACGCGGTGGGCCCACCGCTCATCAACCCACCCACCCCGCCGGTCGAGTTGGACATGCCGCTGCCGTGGTGGACGGGTCCGGCGTATCGGGTTCCGGGGTCGGCGAATCCCAACAACACACCGTTCACGCCGCCGGGGCCCGCGCCGCTGGTGGTGCCGCCGTGGCTGCCCGTACCACCCCCGCCGCCGCCGCCCAATCCGCTACTGCCCGTTGGGGTTCCGACTGATCAGCCGCCGCCGACCGCACCGCTCGGCCCGGTTACCCCCGTGGCGCCGGTGGCGGATCCGCAGTTGCCCGCGCGGCTTCCGGGTCCACCGTTGCCGGCTGAGGCCGCACCCGCCTCCTACGGCGGAAACGTCGGCCCCGTCGGCAGCCGCCAAGAACTGAACCAGCTCGGCCTGATCACCGGTCAGACGCAGCCGGCATCGGTGGTGACGGGCTTGCTCCTGGGGCCTGTTGCCCGTGGCACCGAGGTTTCCCTGGTCCCCGCCAAACACGTCGACGACGCCCCCGCCGCGCATGAATCCTCAGAGGGGCCCACATGAGTCTGCGCAAGCCAATGATCGTCCTCGTGCTCTTCATGGTTAGTGCCATCGCCGTGACGTTTCTGGTCTACAACACCTTGCGCCGCGAGATCCCCGGAAAAACCACACCGTATGCGGCCGTGTTCACCGACGTCTACGGACTGAGCGAAGGCGACGACGTCCGAGTGGCCGGCGTGCGCGTCGGGCGCGTCCAGGCCATCCAGCTGGACGGGACCGTTGCGAAGGTATCGTTCATCGTCCAGAGCGACCAGGCTCTGTACGGCAACACCAACGCCGCGGTGCTCTACGAAAACATCATCGGGCAGCGACATCTGGCACTGTCGATGGGCTCGACCGGCAGCAACGAGCAGCTCAAGCCGAACAGTGTGATCCCGGTCGAGCGAACGGAGCCGTCGTTCGACGTCGGCACCGTGCTCAACGGTTTCGAGCCGATGTTCACCCTGCTCGACACCAAGGCTGCCAACGATCTCACCCAGGGCCTCATCCAGTCCCTCGGCGGCGGTCGGTCCTCCCTGACCGAAGTGGTCGACCAGACCACGGAGTTCACCCAGACCCTGGCCGGGCGCGACAAGGTTCTCGGCGATGCCATCAACAGTCTCAGCGAGGTCACCAGCAACCTCGCCGAGCAGAGCGACAACCTGGACCACACCCTGACCCAGACCAGTCAGGTGGTCGACCAATTCGATGCGCACCGCCCGCAACTCGAGTCCTCCATCGGCTCGCTCGCCCGGGTCACTCGCGGGCTGTCCGCGGCGGCCGATGACGTCTACCCCGAATTCAACGAGCTGATCGACCGGCAGCCCGGTTTCGCCGCGCACATGGTGGGAATCGAACCTCAGGTGGCGTTCGCCGGCTCCAACCTCCCACTGCTGCTCAAGGGGCTCGCCCGAGTAACCGGTGACGGCAGCTACGCCAACGCCTACGCGTGCGATCTCAACGCACTGGGTTTCTTCCCCGGACTCAACGACGTCACCCAATACGTCGTCAACGCAGCAACCCCGGGCAACGCTCTCCCGCTCCTCAACGAGAACCAGGGGTGGCACACCCCGAAATGCAGGAACATGTCCAATGGCTGACAATGCCGCCCCGAGCAGCGGGGCCAAGAAATCACTGGTCCAGCGCTTCCGGGACCGTCGCCCGGAGGACTACAACGCGACCTGGCTCGGGTTCACCGCCCTGGCGGTGATCGGGGTACTGGTAGCGGCGGCGGTGGGCGTGAAGTCTCTGGGCATCGGCGAAACGGACTACACCGCCGAGTTCGCCCAGGCTGCGTCGCTCAAGCCCGGCAACACCGTCACCGTCGCCGGCATCGAGGTCGGAACCGTCCGCTCCGTGTCACTCGCCGGCGATCGTGTCGAGGTTGGAATTACCGTCCGCGACGATGTCAAGTTGGGCAAGGACACCAGAGCTTCCATCCAGCTCCAGACCTTTCTCGGCGGTCGCTATTTGGCGCTGATGCCCGCCGGTGCTGGTTCGGTGCCGGACAACAGAATCGATCTCGACCACACTGAAGTTCCCTACGACCTGCAGGAACTGCTGGGCGACGGTTCGGTGATGTTGAGTCAACTGGACTCCGACCAGCTGGGCGATTCACTAGCCGTCCTGGGCAAACAGGTCGACGGGTTGCCCGAAATCGTTCCCCAGTCCATGGACAACATCCACAAACTGTCGTCGGTCATCGCCAACCGGCGGGATCAGCTTGGCACCCTGTTCGCGAGCACCGAGCGGGTGGCCAACACCTTGCGCAGTCAGCAGGCGCGGGTCGGAGTCCTCATCGACGAGGGACAGAGCCTACTGGGCGAGTTCGTGGCAAGTCAGGCGACGTTCCGCTCCATGCTGGTGGCACTGACCAGTCTGGCCAGCACGCTCGACAAGATCGTCGTCGACGACCGGCAGATGCTCGATGACATGCTCAACGACATCCGTGAGCTCACCGACATGATCGGCCACAACGACGAACTCGTCAGCAATCTTCTTCAGGTCGCACCCGTCACGCTCCGCGGCCTGACGAACGCCACGGGATACGCACCGGCCCTTGAGTTCTTCATCCCCAACGGGCTTGCCGTCGACTCGTGGATGTGCGCAATCAGCGGCCGCGCCGACCAATTCAACATGATCGAGTACTACAAGGACTGCAAATGAGCGCGCGCGCAAAGAATACCGGCGGGCGTAGAACCCTGGCCGTGGTGGTCGTGCTCGCCGTCTTGGCGGCCGCCGTCATCGGCGTCGTCGGGTACGTCGTCAAGTCCCGGAGTGATTCGATAACGGTGACCGCTCAATTCGACAACGCAGCGGGTTTGTACGTCGAGAACGTGGTCGCGGTGGTGGGCATGCCGGTCGGCAAGGTCACGAAGATCACCCCCCGGGGCGGCTACGTCGAAGTTGATTTCACCGTTCGCAAGGACGTGAAGGTTCCCGCCGACGTGCAGGCCGTGACCATCAACACGTCGATCCTGACAGACCGGCAGATCGAGCTGACGCCCCCTTACAGCGGCGGGCCGACCCTGCAGAACCACGACACGATCGGCCTGCCGAGAACCAAGACACCCATCGCGTTCGACCGGGTAATCGACATGCTCGACAAGCTCTCCAAATCACTGGCCGGCGACGGCAAGGGCGGCGGGCCTATCGCCGACCTGGTCAATGCCGCGGCCGAGACCACCGACGGGAACGGCGAGCGGATCAAGTCCGCCCTCGGCGAGCTTTCCAATTCGTTGCGGCTCAGTTCTGATGGCGGTGAGGTGACCGGTGACCAGTTGACCACGATCATCACTGATCTTGAGCCGCTGATGGCTGCGGCCGCCCAGAACGACGCCAAGTTGCGCCAGTTCGGTTCGACGACGCGCCAGCTCACTCAGATACTGGCCGATGAGAATTTCGGCACCGGCGCGACCGGGCGCAAGCTCAACGAAATCGTCACCCAGGCAACAGCTCTGATCGAGGCCAACCGGGAGACTCTTCAGCAAACTGTGATCAACAGCGACACCGCAGCGACGGTCATCTCGGACCGCAAGCGCGAGGTGGCCGAGCTCCTCGACGTCGCGCCACTGACGGTGGAGAACCTCTACAACGCCGTCGACCAGACCAATGGCGCTCTGCGGGTGCACGCCCTCACCGACAAGATCCTGGTCGAGTCGCAGAGCGTGAAGGAGATCTGCAATCTCATGCACCTCCGTCAATTAGGTTGCAGCACAGGAACGCTGCAGGATTACGGGCCCGACTTCGGTCTGACCTACATTCTCGACGGTCTCTCGGCGATGGGACAGTGATGAAGGCGCATCGCATGAAGCTCGCATTCGCCACCGCAACAACGGCGGCGATGGTCACCACGGGCTGCTCCGCCGGGCTTGGGGACCTGCCGTTGCCCGCCCCCGGTGTGGGCGCCGGCGGCGGCTACACCGTCACGGCGGTATTCGCGAACGCGCTGAACCTACCGGCAGAGGCCAATGTCAAACTCTCCGGCGCCGATGTGGGGACGCTGAAATCCCTGGTGGCAAAAAACTTCACCGCGGTGGCCGAGCTTCAAATCAGGGACGGCGTCCAGATCCCGGTGGATAGCACCATCGAGCTGCGGTCGGCAACGCCGCTCGGTGACGTGTTCGTCGCCATCAATCCACCGACCCCGCCGGTGCCGGGCGCCCCACTGCTGAAAGACGGCGACACCATCGGCCTCGATGGCACCGCGGCCGCCGCCACGGTGGAGGGGGTGCTGACCTCGGCGGCGATCGTCGTCAACGGTGGCACCGTGCGAAACCTCACCAATCTGATCAACGGCGCGGGGAAGGCGACCGGCGACCAGGGCGAGGCCCTGAGCAACCTGATGAACCTGACCGATGAGGTGCTGGGAAAGCTCAACGCGCGGTCAGCCGACATCGAGGCAGCGCTGACCGAAACTTCGGCGCTCGCCGATCGACTCGACGAGAAGAACCCCGCGCTGACGGAGATCCTGGAAACCATGGGCCCGGCGACCGATGTGCTGGCCGCCAACACCAACCAGATAGTCGATGTCGTCGAGCAGGTCGGCGCCACCACCACTCAGCTGGGTCGGTTCCCGTCAATCGCCGGGACCGACGACAGCGGCCGCAGCATCGTCCGGGACATGAACACCCTCTCCAGGGCCTGGAACGACGTCGCGCTGAGCCCGGACACCAGCATGGCCGCCCTCAACCGGTTGATTCCCATCCTGCTGAAATCCACTTCGGGATCAGCAGTGCCCCTCACCGTCGGGATCGACCGTTTGGTCCTGGGATCGATTCCGGATATCGGCTTCGCGGGGGATCCGGCTTTCCACGGCCCCAAACGCGGCGACTGGGCGGAGATGGCGGGCTCGGTCAAGTACGTCCTGTGGCGACTGCAGGAGCGTGTGGTCGGCCAGGGTCCGGACAGCCCGATGGGTCAGACCCAATGGGCGCCGGCCGGGGCTCCCCTTCCGCCGACGCCGGCCGAGCTCGGTCCGCCCCCCGGACCGCCTCCGGTGCATTCAGGACAGGAGCCGCCGAGGTGATCAACTCCATCAGTCGGGGCATCGTCAACGCCGTTAAAGCCGGCCACCGCCGGCGGTTCGGGCTATCCGGGATAGCCCTCGCGCTGGTCGCCGTCGTCGCACTCGCATACCTCACATTCGGTGCCCTGCGGGTCGACCCGTTTGCCGGCACCTACCAGGTCAGGGTTGAGCTGCCCAACTCCGGCGGCCTGCTGGAGGGCGTCAATGTCGCCGTCCGGGGCGTGAAGGTCGGGAGGGTCGAAACGCTGGCGCTCACGCCCAACGGTGTAGATGCCATAGTCCAGATCGATTCGGCCACCAAGATTCCGGCTGCCAGCCCGGTCCGCGTGTCCGGTTTGTCGGCGGCCGGCGAACAGTACATCGATTTCGAGCCCGTCTCGGCCGATGGCCCTTTCCTGTCCGACGGCAGCGTCGTTCCGCTGACTCAGACTTCGACGCCCATTCCGCTCTACCAGCTGCTTACCAACGCCGACGGGGTGTTGGCTCAGTCCGATCCCGCGAAACTCGAGATCATCAAGAAGGAATTGAGCCTGACCAAAGAGGGTCCGCAGAAGCTCACCGATATCGTCGACGGGGGCACATTCTTGTTGGCCACGCTGGACTCGGTGCTGCCGGAGACGGTCAGCCTGTTGAAGACCAGCAGGATTCCGCTGACCATGCTCGCCGAAACCAGCCCCGGCATGGGCGCGGTGGCGCGCAACGTCAGTGAACTCATGACGGGTGTCAACAAGATGGACGGCGGTTACCGCAGGTTCGTCGACGAGGCGCCGGGATTGATGTCGTCTCTCGACAATCTGTTCGAGGACAACTCCGACACCATGGTCGGGTTGCTGGGCAACCTGGCGTCGGTCTCCCAGCTGATGTACGTGCGCGTACCTGCTTTGAACGCCCTGTTCCCCAACTTCCGCGGTTCGGCGCTCGAAGCGATCGGGAGAACGATCCACGACGAGGGCTTGTGGGTTACCGCCGACATCTACCCGCGCTATACCTGCGATTACGGCACTCCGCGCCGCCCCTCGTCGGCGGCCGACTACCCCGAACCGTTCCTCTACAACTACTGCCGGGATACCGACCCGCAGGTGCTGGTCCGCGGAGCCAAGAACGCGCCGCGGCCGGCCGGTGACGACACCGCGGGACCACCCCCGGGCGCGGACTTGGCCCAGACCACCGACCCGACGCCACGGGGCCGCTACACCATCCCCACGCCGTACGGTGGGCCGGTCTTGCCGATCGAGCCACCCAGCTAGGCCGAACGGTATGCCGACGCACAAGGAAGACTCCACCGTGGCCGAGACCACCGACGCAGCACCCGAAGACCCGACGAGTCGCCCCCGCCCGTGGAACCGTTTTGCCCGCATCGGGCTGGTCGCCGCGGTCTATCTTCTGGCGTTCGCCCTCGCCGGGATACTGGGCTGGAAGTTGTGGGAGCAGCACACGCTGGACGAGGCGGGGCGGAACGCCCAACAGACGGCGATCAACTACGCCCAAACCCTGACGAGCATCGATTCGAACAACCTGGACCAGAACTTCGCTGAGGTGCTCAACGGAGCGACCGGTGACTTCAAGGACATGTACACCAAAGACAGCATGAAGCTTCGGCAATTGTTGATCGACAACAAGGCGACCGCCCACGGCGTTGTCGTGGATTCGGCGATCCAGTCCACGTCCAAAGACGAGGTTGTCGTCTTGCTGCTGGTGGATCAGACCGTCAGCAACACGGCGCGCCCCGATGCGCGCAGCGACAGCAGCCGGATGAAGATCACCATGGAGAAAGTCGACAACCGTTGGCTCGCAAGCAAAGTCGAACTTCCATAGGAGCTGCGGATATGCGGGTATTCAGAGTTATGGCGGCCGCAGTGACAGTGGCAGTGGCAGTGGCAGTGGCGACCGCTCCGGTCGCCGGGGCGTCGGCACAATCCTTCTGTGGCGAGTTGGGCGGCAACTGGGACGGCCAGTACTGCCAAACTTCGGTGACATCGGAGCGGAAGGCAGTGCGAGAAATCCGGGTGGCGATACCGGGTGATCTCATCGACAATCCCACCACCAGTTCGGCGATCCGCCCGTACTTGCGGGACCTGTTCAACAACTGGCGCGCCAAAGGCGCGTCGATGGTCCAGGACAGCTGGGGCACAGAGGATTTCCAGGTGTTCCGCCACGGCTCCGCGCTGAGCGTCGTGTTCCATGAGAAATACAACTCATCCGGGGTCGAGCTCATGAACGGCTTCCGCACGTTCACGTTCGACATGAACAGCGGTCGGCAGTTGACGCTGGCCGACATCACCAAGCCGGGCGTGGATCCGCTGGTGGCTATTCCCCCGTTGGCCGCACCCATCGTCACCGAGGCGCTCGACCGGGCCCGGCCGCCATACAACCACCCTGGGACGTACCCGTTCACCGTCGACCGCTGGACGCCGCCCACGCCGTTCTCCGGGAACTACGAGGCCTGGGCGCTTACCCCCAGCGATCTCATCCTCTACATGCCCAACTACCCGGTCGCAGTCGACACCCCGATCCGCTACGACAAGCTCAACCAGTGGTCGATGAACGGGGGCGTCATCCAGCCGCACATCCCGCTCGCAGTGCTCAGCCCGATCCTGCGCCCGGAGTTCGGCGGGGCCTGATGCGACCTCCGGTCGGGCCGCCGCACCTTCGCGGATAGGTGGCGTGGTGACTTACGACCGAACCGGTGCCCTGGCCCACGTCACCGCGGGATCCGACCGTTTCAGCATCTCCGTGGACGGACAGCGCGTAGGTTTCGCCGATTTCATCGACCGCGACGGGCGACGGATCTTTCCGCACACCGAGGTCGCTCCGGCATTCCAGGGGCGTGGTCTGGCAACCATTCTCGTGCGCCAGGCTTTGGAAGCTACCCGGTCCACCGGCTTGAAGATCGTGCCGCAGTGCTGGATGGTGGCCGAATTCATCGACAAGAACCCTGAGTTCGCCGACCTGCTCGACGGCAGCTGAACCGGTCCACCCACCCGGGTTCGTTTTGGCGAGCCCAGTTCAGCTGAGGTACTGCGCGGTGCTGCCCGACAGCGGCATGCCGGGCAGGCCCAGTTTGCGGTGATCCCAGCTTCGCATCCGGGACGGCACCATGCGTATGCAGATGCGATTGTTCATCATCTGATCGACGTAGGGCCGCATCTCGTCGGCGTAGGGGCCGGTGTAGCGCTCCCACACGCTGATACCGACCCGCAGGTTGGTGTCGGGCTCATCGATGATCTCGGCCCGTCCGTCGATCGAGACTCCGCGCAGCGTGTCGTAGGTCTGGCCATCCTCGATCATCACGGTGATGGTCGGGTCACGCCGCAGATTGACCGCTTTCTGGGACTTTGCCTTGGTCTCGAACCAGATCTCGCCGTCCAGCACGGCGTACCACATCGCGACCAGGTGTGGTCGTCCACTCGGAAGCACGGTGGCCATGGTGGCGGTCCGACTACGGTCGATGAACTCGGCGATCTCGTCGTCGGACATGACGATTTTCCAGCGTTGGTTGTTTCCCACGTCTCGATACTTTCAGGTCACTCCACAACGATCCCCGTTGCCGGGTTGGTCGGCTCAGCCGTCGCGCCCGACGGCGGCGGGACCGGCGACCCGGCGCACCCAGATGTCACCGTCGAGGGTTCCCGGTAGACCCGCCTCGTCGGCGATGAACACAGGATCCCGGCCCGCGTCGGTCTGTCGATGGAAGTCCCTGATCGCGGCGAACGCCCACTTGCCCAACAAACAGATGGCGACGAGGTTGACCAGCGCCATCAATCCCATCGCGACGTCGGCGAGCGTCCACACCAGCGTCAACTCCGACAGCGCTCCGACCGCGATCGCCATCAGCACGAAGACCCGGAAGACATTGATGGTCATACCTCGGGCGCCGAGGAAGAACAGGTTGATCTCGGCGTAGACATAATTGCCCAGCACCGACGAGTAGGCGAACACGAACACCAGCACGGTCACCAACGACACGGTCCAAGAGCCCAGGCCTTCGGCGATCGCCGCCTGGGTGAGGGTCGCCCCCTCCACTCGGGTAGGTGTCGCCGGATCGTAGACACTGGGCCCCGACACCAGGATGATGAAAGCGGTCGCGGTGCAGATGATCATGGTGTCGACGAACACGCCCAGGGATTGGATCAGGCCCTGCTTGACGGGGTGTGAGACGGTCGCCGTCGCGGCGACGTTCGGTGCGCTGCCCATTCCCGCCTCGTTGGAGAACAGTCCGCGTTTGACGCCGTTGAGCAGCGCCGCAGCGATGCCCCCGGCGAATCCACCGGCCAGTTCGGTCAATCCGAAAGCGCCGCCGACGATCTGGCCGAGCACGTCGGGCAGGTAGTTGATGTTGATCGCCACGATCACCATGGCCAGAACCGTGTACGCAACAGCCATGAGCGGCAGCACGATCTCAGCGATCCTTGCCACCCGCTTGACACCACCGAAGAGCACTGGGGCGGACAGCACGAGCAAACAGACTGTGGTCCAGCCGATTTCGATGTCGTGGGAGGTGCTGAGCACGGCGCTGATGGCGTTGGCCTGCACCATGTTGAAGGCGATGCCGAACGTGAAGATCAACAGGACGGCGAAGATGATGCCGCCGGTGCGTGAACCCAGGCCGCGCTGGATGTAGAACGCGGGACCGCCGCGGAACGACCCGTCGTCAGCACGGACCTTGAAGAGCTGGCCGAGGGTGGCCTCGATCAGAGCGGTGGCCATCCCGATCGAAGCCACGACCCACATCCAGAAGATCGCTCCGGGCCCGCCGATGGTCAACGCGATCGCGACACCGGCGATGTTCCCGGTGCCGACCCGCGATGCCAATCCGACGCAGAACGCCTGGAACGACGAGATTCCTTCGTCGTGGGTGCGCGAGTGGGTGAGTTGGCCAAGCATCCGCTTGAAGTAGCGGATCTGGATGAACCGGGTTCGGATGGTGAAATAGATGCCCACCGCGACGAGGAGGTAGACGAGGATGTAGCTGTAGAGCACATCGCTGACAGGTCCGATCAACTGCTGTTCGATGAACTCCACGACCACTCCCGGTGTATTCGGTGAAGACGGTCGGCTCATCTTGTCACCCCCGAGGCGCTACCGTGCGGTCGTTGGTGTCGAATGCTTGCGATACACGTCGGCAACGCGCCGACGTTCAGTTGTTGTAGGGAGCGGCCGATGGACGTAGCTCAGCCGGGGGCGCGCCGGGGGGCGGTCCTGTTGTGGTGGGGGCGGGCCGCAGTTGTCGTGGTGCTCGTCATCGCCGTCGTGGACTGGGTGGGCTGGGCCACCGGTATCGACGAGTTGACGCGGACCTTGCCGGCGTGGCCGCATATGACTCCGTGGAGTGCCGCGCTCCTGGCCGCGCTGGGACTGGCGATCGTGGTGCAGTCAGGACAGCCGTCGCGGGCCCGCAAGGGTGCCGGCTGCGGGGTGGCCGCGGTAGTGGGTGTCCTGGCGGCGGTGTTCCTCGCCGAGTACGCGAGCGGACGGTCGTTTGGACTGGATCAGATGTGGTTCCCCGACGGGGTGCGCTCGCTGCAGGAGACCTGGCCGGGCCGCCCCAGCCCGAACACGGCGGCGGCGATCCTACTGCTGTCGATCGCGGCCGCAGTGACCCGCCAGGAACATCGGTGGGCCCGGACGGTATGGCCGTGGTCTCTGCTGGCGGCGATGATCCTCCCATCCGTCGCCGCCGCGGCCTACCTGTTCGATGTCGTCTCGCTGGCGAGTGTCACACGGTCAACCGGGATGGGGATCTCGACAGCTTTGGGTCTGCTGCTGCTCGTCGGGGCGTCCCTTGTCACCCGCCCGGACCGCAATCCCCTCGCCTGGCTGCTGGCCCGACCCGACGCCAGGACACTCCTCCGGTTGGCGACTGTGCTGGCCGGCCTTCCCGTGCTGCTGGGTCTGTCCCGCTTGGCGTTTCTGAGCCTGGGCGCCGGCAAAGGTACGGCGTTGGTCCTCGCGGTGTTGGTCAGCACCGTTGTCCTGGGCGCCGGCACGTTCTACGTCAGCCAGCGCGAGCAGAAACTCCTCATCGACAAAGAGCGCCTCAGCAGCCAGCGCGCGGAGGCGGAGGCGCGCTACCGCGTCCTGGCCGAGAACCTGGTCGACGTCGTCGTTCTCCTCAACGGCGCCGCCGTCTTTCATTTGCACGGAACCGCAGTCCAGTGGGTCTCACCATCGGTGCAGACGGCATTCGGCGACGCACCCCCGCAGTGGATCGGCTCGGACTTCAGTCGACGTATCCATCCGGACGACATCGACCGGGTGGACTCCGCCTTTAACCAGATATCCCCCGGCAACTCGATGGTTGTCCGATTCCGGGTCCGCACCGCCGAGGGCGACTACCGCTGGGTCGACGGCCACTGCAAGCCCTACGTCACATCCTCCGGCGATACCGATGGCGTGTTGGTGGCGTTGCGTCTGGTCGACGACTTGGTCCAGGCTCAGCGAGAACTCGAGCGATTGGCGAGGTTCGACACGCTCACCGGGTTGGTCAACCGCGGCGAGGCCATCGCCCGCCTCCAGACCGCTCTGTCTGACTCCCGGAAACCCGGGCTGCACCTGGGCCTGCTGTTCTGCGATGTCGATGAGTTCAAGGCCATCAACGACACCTGGGGACACGCCGCCGGCGACGTGGTTCTCGCCACCGTCGCAGACCGCATCCGCGACTGCGTGCGCGCCGGGGACACCGTGGGGCGCACCGGGGGTGACGAAATACTGGTCCTGCTGCCAGGTGTCCACAGCCTCGAGGAGGTGGTCAAGATCGCTGAGAAGATTCGCAGTCGCGCCGCCGAACCGATCTACCATGGCGAGGATGCCATCCACGCGACCCTGAGCATCGGAGCAACCCTCTCCCACGCGGGCGAGTCGGCCGACACAGTCACCGCCCGCGCGGATGCGGCGATGTACCAAGCCAAGGACTCGGGCCGCAACACCGTCACCATCGCGACAGCCGACTAGCTCACCGGAGCGCCCCGCTACCCGTGGCGCACCCAGCATTTGGGCTGAACGCCGTTTCCGACCATGCAGCCGCCGCTGTGCTGGCAAGCTGAAGCCACCTAGCCACCGCAGCTGCATGCCCGCCCAGGAAGGCAACCATGGTCGACAGAAACAAGCCCTGGTACAAAATCTACGACAAAGGTGTCCCGTACTCCTGCATCTACCCCCCGCTATCGATCAAGCAGATGTTCAACAGCTGTGCCGAAGCCACCCCGGATCGGGACTACCTGATCATCAACGACATGCGGCTGCCCTACGGGCTGGTCAACATGATGGCCCGCAAAGCAGCGAACGCCCTGGTCACTTTGGGCGTCAAGAAAGGCGACCGGGTCGCGATCATGGCACCCAACGTCCCGCAGTACGTCATCGCTTTCCAAGCCTGCGCGAAACTCGGTGCGATCGTCGTGCCGATCAATCCATTGGCGGCCGGGCCGGAGGTGCACCACTACGTCAAGGACAGCGGCGCGGAGACCGTCATCGTCTTGGCCGCCTTCGCCAAGGGCCCCATCGAGGTTCTCAAGGCCAGCCAATCCGACCGGAGCACCCCGCTGCGCAACGTCATCACCTTCCAGATCCCGTCGGCGACCGTTGAGGTGGAGAGCGGAACGGGTGTCCATGATTTCAATGACCTCGTCACCGCAGCGGACGAGTCCGAACCCGAGGCCGACATCCGCCCTTCCGACGTGTTGATGCTGCAGTACACCGGCGGCACCACCGGGCTGTCGAAGGGATGCGTGCTGACCAACGAGAACTTGGTTGCGATGGCCTACCAGGAGAACTACTGGATGGCTCCGCTGCTCGACAAGGACGAGCCGCTGCGCAGTCTGGCGGCCATCCCGCTGTACCACATCTACGGCTTCAACATGAACGTCAACGCCAACCACGTCAGCGGCGG
>JAHZJB010000112.1 GCA_022601135.1 Actinomycetes bacterium
GGCAGCGTCATCTGCAGCTGACTCCGATGCCGACGATCCCGAATCGGTCGAGTCCTGGGCGCCAGAACCCGAGTCCGACGCGCCTCCCCCGTCGGAGGATCCTTGCGAGGACGAACTCGAACCGCCCCCAGAGGAGGTCGAGTCAGCCGACGCGACGCCATAACCGGTGAGGACGGCAGTGCCGATACCGAATGCCACGGCAAGTCCACCGACCCGGCCGATATAGCTGGACGCACTCATGATTTCCCCCGACGTAGACCAGTGAGGGGCCAAATATATCCCCGCGCGTCTCCCGCCCACTGGCAAATCGGTGGAAAAGTTTCGACGAGATTACCTTTGGGCAACAGATCCCGTCTCTCCTCCGGAGCACCCGCCACGGTCGGTAGTCGGCGCCACAACGGCGTTCACTTCCCCTGCGCGGAAACGCAATTCCAGGCCGTTGGCCGGACTGGTTTGCCGACCATCGCCAGCCCCGGGTCAAGACGCAGCTCGGCCTAGGCCGCCACGATGATCCCAGCCTCCGCGGCCTTCGCGGCCCCCACGGCCGCCGCACCGGCGACGGTCGGCAGGGCGATCGTGACGTCGGAGACATCGACGAAGCCCCATTGGGTGGCGTCGGCGTACACCGAGGTCGCTCCGACAATCTGCAGGGTGAGGCTGTCGCCCGGCTCCATGGTGTAGGCGATCTGCGCCAGGTCAATGGTGACCTCGTGGGTGCGGCCGTCGAGGTTGACCGGCACCGGCGTGATGATATTGCCGAGAACGCGGTTGGTTTCGTCGTTGACCAATTGGGCATAGATGTGGCGGTTGGTGCCCAACCCGGAATAGGTGAAGGTCAACTTGGGAGCGCCGACGATCTCCATGGTGTTCAGCACCGGTCCCGGAATGTCGATATTGATCGCTGTCCGGGCCGGGGCAGCCAGCGCCGGCGACAAGAGCAGTGGTGTCGGCGGTTGGGTCTGCGGCCCGGACCCGCCGCAGCAGAGGGGCTGCGCCAGCAGGAAACCGCCATCGGCATCCGTCGTCACGAACGGATCACCGTAGAAAGCCGGATCCGACGGCAGCAAGTCCGACGAGTGGTAGTCACCCCGTTGGTCGAACCACTCGAATCGGGGGCCGGTCGGGACCAACTCGTTGCCGTTGACGTACTTGTCCAACCAATTCAGCGTGGCCTCCATATTGAGTTCGCCCTGAAGGGTGTACACGCCCGGCTTGGAACCCACCGCCGCCTTCTGCGGATTCAGACACACGCCGTGTCCGCCGCAGAAGTAGATGACGTCCACCGGAACATCGTCGGGATTGGCGGCCAGCAGCCCTGCGTTGATGGTTGCTTGCTCCAGCGGGAACAACCCGTCGGCGGTGCCCTGGATGAGCAGTGTCGGCGCCGTGATGCTTTCGACCAACACGGTGGGGCCGCTGCTGGACAAGATGGCCTGTTGACTTTCACCGAGGAAACCGAGAAGGGATCCCTGGATGAGGGCCGGATAGATCTGCGAATTGATCCGCGCATCGGTACGGAAGAGGGCCAGCCCGAGCAGCGCCGCCCAGGAGGTCTTGAAATCCGCTGTCGGATAGAGGGACTCGTTGAGCGAGTTCCAGGCGATAGTCGGGACGATCGCTTCGATGCGGTCATCGATGCCCGCTACCACCAGCTGGATTCCGCCGCCGTAGGAACCTCCGACCATGCCTACCCTCGGGTCCCCCACGCCGTCGAGCTCGGTCTGGGACAAGGTGGCCGCGTAGTCGATGATGTGTTGGACGTCGCGGCCCTCGAAGAACGGGTTGTCCAACTGCAGGAATCCCTGGGACGCGTGTTCGCCGCGGGGATCCCAGCTTATGTAGTTGTAGCCGGCGTCGCGCAGCGAATCGACGCCCGGGACCATACCCTGGATCGTCCAGACGGAGTTCGCGTCGACGTTGCCTGAGGCGCCCAGGCCCGGCCCGTTGAGGATGGTGGGGGCGGTCTGGCCCTCCATCAGCCCCGCCGCCGGGAAGATGTTGGTGCTGATCTTCACGCCGTCGAAGGAAGTCACCATGGTGGTGAATGCGGCCGGGGCGCCCACCGGAACGAGCTCATCGATGTTGACGTCGATCGTCGCGAACGTTCGGTATCCGATGAGCGGCTGCAGAATGTCGCCGATGAGTGGCGTCTGCTGCAAATCCAGCACGATCGGCTTCACGAAGGTGCCGAGCACCGGAATGGTGGTGAGCAGGGTCATCAGATCGCTCAACTCGCTGACCATGACGGTGAACTCGTCCGTCTCGCGGGACGTCAGCAGCGACAAGTCCGGCAGGTAGGTGAACCGGCCCGCCACCTCCGCCGCGTACGGGTCCGTTGCCGGGTCAGCAGGTGTCGGGTTGACGAAAGCCTTTCCGTTGTCAGGTCCGCTTGTGACGGTGTACGTCAGCGGTTTGCCACTCGATGTCTCGGCACGGAGGTCGCCCACGATCGCACCGTCGGGAAACCCGATCGTCGGGTCGACCGTGATCGGATTGCCGAAAAAGCCGAGTTCGCGCCGCGCGACTGCCGCCGCCGCGGCCTCCATCGGTGAACCCGCCGGCGGGATCCCGTCGCCGTCTGCGACCGGATCGAGCACATCGTCGACGGAGTCGGTAATGGGACTCGCGACGGTGGCATCGACAACAGTCGAGGCAGCCATCGCCGTCGCGGTGGTCGACGCCGCGGCGACGGCAATCTCCGCATCATCCTCGGACACGCCGTCCAACTCTGATCCCAAAGCCCCGAAATCTTCCGTCTCGGCCTCATCCGAGGCGTCAAACGAAGATCCACCCGAACCCGACAGCGCTGCGTCTTCGTCGGACTCTGCCTCGTCCGACAAATCTGCCGCGGCATCTTCCGCAGCGGCTGCATCGGCAGCGGCATCCTCTGCGGCGGCTGCGTCTGAGGCGGAGTCGTTCCCGGCAGCGGCCGACGCGGATTGCGATGACCCCGAGCCGGTCGAGTCCTGTGTGCCCGTGGTCGATCCCGAGGAGTCCGACGAATCCCCTCCGCCGGAGGGGCCTTGCGAGGAGGAACTCGACTCGCCACCGGACGAGGTCGAATCAGCCGAGGCGACGCCATAACCGGTAAGGACGGCTGTACCGACCCCGAAAGCCACCGCTAGTCCACCGACACGACCTATGTACCTGGCAGCACTCACCGTTTCACCCGACCCCAGTTGATTGACGCAGCGAACTATATCGCCGGACGCCTGTCATAAATCGGGAAATGCCGGGATGAGTGTCGGTGAGACCGCGTTGCCGCCTGAGCGCGACGTCGTCAGCGAACGCCGGGGTCGGCCGGTCCCCTCAAGGGGTTGGTCATCGCCGCGCCCCCTTGTGCGGCTTGCTGCCGCTGACGCTGTTGGATCGCATTGACCAGCGGGTTATCTTTCATCAACTGGCGGCGGTCCTCTTCGGACAGCTCGTAGAAAGTCCACATCCCCCAGGCTGCGGGGCGCAGGTAGAGGGTGACCTTCTGCCGCTTGCGAGTGCTCTGCGGCAGCATCGCGGGGATGAGCACTACCCCGTCGGCCGAGACCGCACTGAGGAGTTCCTGGGCCAACCGGTCGACATCGGTCCCATCCTGAAGCTCGTAAACTGATGACTGATGGCTCGCTTGCGCCGGGCCCTGCACGGCTAGAAACCACGCCATGGCACGTCTCCTCTGGTCGTCGGGACAGCGACAGCGTAGAGGACGCCTTGTAGGCCCGATAGACCGCCACCCCCGGCATCATCGTCCGCCGAGGAGCCACGAATGCTGGCTAACCCATGAGCTGCACCCGACGACGGTTCCGGTGATCGGTCCGAATTCGGCGCTCCCATCAGCCGAAGCTGTGCTAAATGTTACTCGCCATGTTCTTTTCGACCCGGCTCCGCGCCACCGCTGGAGATAACGGCAAGAGCCCCAGCACTGCACAGAATGTCCATTGCGCTGGGCAAAGCGGCTGGGTCGATGTTAGGGTTCGGTTAGCTGGTACACACGGTGCCCGTACGGCGTGGGCCCGTGGCGAGTAAATTGGGGAATTAGCTGATGTCAAGCCCGGGCGAGGCGGCGTCATCCGTTGGCGACGGCGACAACGCGGCTTGTGGCGTCACTGCGCAACTGGTTGTGGCTGAGCACTCCTGCAACCGCCTCGGTCGGGTGGCCAATCCGCCGGGGTTCTCGTTCACCGACTGGTTCCGGCCGGGCCGCCGCGGCTGATCTGCCCTCTCAGGGCCGCCGCAATCGGTGCACTGTCAGCACGATCAGCAGCGCCCCCGCGCCGGCCAGCGCAATCGCCACCGGGGGCTTCTTCACGAAACGAATGACGCCCGCTTTGAGGTCGTCGGCGATCCTGCGGGGGTTGGCTCGGGTTGCCAGCGAATCGACAGTCAGCGCCAACTGATCGCGCGCCTGGTCAATCTCCTGCTTGATGATGTCGGGATCCCGGTCCGCCACAGCTACCTCTCATTGCCTCGACGTGCGCACGATGCGGGCGAATCCGCCGCTACCGCGTATTGATGTCCTGCACCCAGTCCTGCGAACTACGCTGCCTTGCCGCACTACCCTAGATCAGCCGGTGCCAATCCCAGCGCCCGGTCGACAGATCGATCAGAGGACAATCTCCCATGCCGAAAACCCCCCGACTCGAGGTGGGCGACACAGCTCCTGCGTTCAGCCTCCCCGACGCCGACGGAAACACCGTCACGCTGGCCGATTACCAAGGCCGCAAGGTCATCGTGTACTTCTACCCGGCAGCGTCGACGCCGGGTTGCACGAAAGAGGCCTGCGGCTTCCGGGACAGCATCGGCGAGCTGAGCGGGGCCGGTCTCGACGTTGTCGGTATCTCCCCCGACAAGCCGGCAAAGCTCGCCAAATTCCGTGATGAGCAGGAGCTGACGTTCCCCCTGTTGTCCGACCCCGATAAACAGGTGCTTACCGCGTGGGGTGCCTTCGGCGAGAAGATGCTGTACGGCAAGACGGTGCAGGGCGTGATTCGTTCGACCTTCGTCGTCGACGAGCAGGGAAAGATCGCCGTCGCAAAGTACAACGTGAAGGCAGCACATACGACAACATTCATCGAGCGACTGCTGACCGCTTCGTAGTGAGCGGTGTTCGCCGATGGACGATCGTTTGATATACCGGCACCAATCGGGCGGCATCCTGGCGAGATTGCCCTACCCCCGGCGGTCTGCGGACGCCATTCGGCTACCGAGCAGTTCCAGTATCAGCGCCTCTGCCGTCGCCGCCTTTTCCAGGACGCCCAGGTCCAGGCTCTCGTTGACGCTGTGCGCCTGAGTGTCCGGATCTTCGACCCCGGTCACGAGAATCTTGGCCTCGGGGAACGCCTCCGCGAACGCCGCGATGAACGGAATCGATCCCCCAACGCCGGTGTCGACCGCGTCGCACCCCCAAGCCTGGCGGAACGCGACTCGCGCCGCATCGTAGACGGGCCCGCTGGCATCGATCGCATACGGTTCACCGATATCACCGGGCGTCACAGTCACTTTCGCACCCCAAGGTGCGTGCTGCTCGAGGTGACGGGTCAGCGCGTTGAGGTGCTCTACCGCGTCTCCACCAGGAGCCACCCGCAGGCTGACCTTGGCGCGCGCCCTCGGGATCAGGGTGTTCGATGCGAGCGCGACGGGGGTCGCGTCGATACCCACAACCGTGATCGCAGGCTTGGCCCACAGCCGCTGTGCGACTGAACCGAAACCAATCTCGTGCACCCCGTCGAGCAGGCCGGTGTCGGTGCGCACCCGCTGCGGGGTGTAGTCGACATCCGCAGCGGGGGCTTCGCCGGTCCGGTCTTGCCGCCAGCGGTTGTCCCAATGCAGACCGTCAACCGCGACATTGCCCTCGTCGTCGTGGAGGCTGGCCAGCAGGCGAACCAGCACCGTGAGCGCGTCGGGTACAACACCGCCCCACATTCCCGAGTGCAGGCCGTGGTCGAGGGTGGCGACCTCGACCACGCAGTCCGCGAGCCCACGCAGCGACACAGTCAGCGACGGCGTATCGGTGCTCCAGTTGTCGGAGTCAGCGATGATGATGACATCGGCGGCCAGCAGTTCCCGGTGTGCCGAGAGTAGCCGCGACAGCGACGGCGAGCCCGACTCCTCTTCGCCCTCGACGAAGACGGTCACCCCGACCGGCGGGTTGCCGCCATGAGCCCGAAATGCTGCCAAATGCGTTGCGATGCCGGCCTTGTCGTCAGCAGTGCCCCGTCCATAGAGCCGCCCATCTCGTTCGGTCGGCTCGAACGGCGGCGACAGCCACTGCGAGGGCTCCCCCTCGGGTTGGACGTCGTGGTGCGCGTACAGCAGCACCGTTTGCGCCCCCGGCGGGGCAAGGTGGCGTGCGATGACTGCGGGTGCACCACCTTCAGCGACGATCCGCACGTCACCGAAGCCGGCCTCCGACAGCAGTATCGACACGGCATCGGCGCTGCGCTGCACCTCCGGGCGGCGGGCCGGGTCCGCCCACACGGATTCGATGCGTACCAGCTTCTCGAGATCGGCCCGCACCGACGGCAGCAGGTCGCGGACCCTGCCCGCCAAATCAGTCATCGGGCCAGGTTAATGGGTCACCCCCTGACCGCGAGCAGACGCATATGTCCCCGACACGCCGACTCGCGGGAGCATTTTGTGTCTGCTCGCGGGAGAAAGCGAGGTCAACGCTCCTCGAGCACTGCCACGGCGGCCGCGACATCAGCCTCATGGGTCATCGACAAGTGAATCGTCACCTCTTTGAGGTGCTCGGCGATGGCACCGGAGAGCCGCACGCGCGGTCGCCCCCACATGTCGGTGACCACCTCGATGTCGCGGTGGATGCCCTCGGGCAGCACTGGCCGCTTAGCGAACCGCGACCCTGACCACGCCTTGATCACCGCTTCCTTGGCCGCCCACCTCGCCGCGAGGTGGCGCGCGGCTGACGAGCTCTTGTCAGCAGCGTCGCGCCGTTCACCCGGGGTGAAGGTCTGGGCGAACACCGTGCCCGGCCGATCCACCTGCTCGGCGAAGTCCGGGATGGAGACCAGATCGATGCCTATCCCGACGATGCCCACACCGCAGCACGCTATCTCACACCCAACGTTTTAGTACGCGCCATCCTCGCCGAGCCGCGACTCCTCGTCGAGAAGCATTTTCGCCTCCTGCACCTTCTCCGGACGCCCGTCGTCGAAGCGGCGGTCGGCCGGTCGCTCATACATCGGCCGCCCGCCCGCGATCGCCGACACCAGCCGGCGTTGTCCGGCCACGCTTCGCTCCCGGGCCTGCGCGGCGTACCCCTGCCGCTGCTCGGGACTCAGAGCCGCCAGGAACGCCTGTGGGTGCACCAGGACGATCATCCCCGAGACATGGCCGAACCCCAGACTGGTCACCAGGCCGGCTTTGAGCGGGAACTTGCCCCCGAGCCGCAATGTCTCGCGCGGCCAGACGAAGTGCGCCGAGGCCGCCAACTCCTCGTCAACGCAGTCCAGGCTGCGATTCGGCGGGATCACACCGTCCCGCAGAATCTGGCACAGGCCCATCGTCTGGAAGACCGCGGCGCCGCCTTTGGCGTGCCCGGTGAGACTCTTCTGACTGACGATGAACAGCGGAGCGCCGTCTGACCTGCCCAGCGAGGCAGCCAGCCGCTCGTGAAGTTCCTGCTCGTTGGGGTCGTTGGCCAGCGTCGAGGTGTCGTGCTTGGAGATGACGGCGATATCGTCGGCACCCACACCCAGCGCGGCCAGCGACCGCGCCAACGCCGAGTCCCTACCGCCACGACCCGCGCCAAGGGCACCGAGGCCTGGAGCGGGGATGGACGTGTGCACGCCATCGGCGAATGACTGCGCGTAGGCGACGACGGCCAACACCGGCAGCCCCATCTTGACGGCCAGGTCGCCGCGGGCGAGCAGAATCGTCCCGCCGCCCTGAGCCTCGACGAAGCCGAGCCTGCGCCGGTCGTTCGCCCGGGAGAACCGTTCATCGCTGATCCCCTTGGAGCGCATCACCTCGGTGTCGGCGGTGGCGGCCATGTCACCGAAGCCGATGACGGCATCCAGGGTCAGGTCGTCATAGCCACCGGTGACGACCAGTTCGGCCTTGCCCAGCCGGATCTTGTCGACGCCTTCCTCGAGCGAGACGGCCGCGGTGGCACATGCCCCCACCGGGTGGATCATCGATCCATAGCTGCCGACATAGCTCTGAATTACATGTGCGGCAACCACGTTGGGCAGCGTCTCCTGCAGGATGTCGTTCGGCTTGCCCTTGTCCAGCAGGTTGCCGTGGAACATGGTCTGCATCGAAGTCAGTCCGCCCATACCAGTGCCCTGGGTGCTGGCGACCAGGCTCGGGTGCACCCAGCGCATCAGCTCGGCGGGAGAGAACCCGGCCGACAGGAACGCATCAACCGTCGCGACGAGGTTCCACAAGGCCACCCGGTCGATCGAACTCGCCATGTCCGGGGTGATGCCCCATACCTGCGGGTCGAACCCGGTCGGGATCTGGGCGCCGACCGTGCGGGACAACTTCGTCTTTCGGGGTACGCGAATCTCGGTGCCCGCCTTGCGGATCACGGTCCAGTCGGTGCTGTCGGGCACCGGACTGATGGCCGTGTGCTCCGGATCGAAGGTGACGAAGGCGCGCGCTTCGGCCTCCGACGACACCACGAAGGAAAAGTCCTTGTCCAGGAAAACCGACACCAGCACGGGCGCGCAGTGGTCCGGTTCGATTCCCGCGTCACCGACGAACTCCCGGATGCCGACGCGCTCGATGACCACGTCGTGGTAACGCTCGACCAGTTCGGCTTCTGCGACCAGGTCGCCGGATTCGGTGTCGTACCAACCTGGTTGGGGGTCGTCTTCCCACTTGATCAGACCGGTGGTCCAGGCGAGTTCGAGAACGCCGGCGGCCGACAGTTCGTTGTCGACCTCCAACTCGAAGCGGGTGCGCGACGATCCGCACGGACCGAGTTCGGCCCCGCCTACGATGACCACCAGATCGGCGGGATCGACGTCGAGGTCGTCCCAGTCCGGCGGAGGGGCCGGGATCGCTGGACGCGGCGGGGACGGCAGGGCGGCAATCAGCTGATCATCATCTTCATCGTCCTCCCCCTCGGTGCGCTCGTCCGCCGAACCCGGCGCAGCCGCTTCCCGTGCCTTTTCCGCCAGCGCCGCCATATCCAGCTCCACGTCGGCCAATCCACCGGTCAGGTCGGCCTGCACGGGCTCCCGCGCCGCCGCGACCTTGGTCTCGACGTCGCACAGCGCCAGCAGCATGGCGCCCATCTCATCGGTGGAGTAGGTGGTTACCCCGGCTTCCTCGACTCCGTCGACGATGACGTCGTTGTGTCCCATCAGGCCCGTACCCCGAGTCCAGCCGATCAATGCATGCGCCAGGCTGACTCGCTGCGCCCATGACGTCTCGGCTTTCCACCGGGATGCAACCGCGTCAAGTGCCGACTTCGACTCACCGTAGGCGCCGTCACCGCCGAACATGCCACGGTTCGGCGAACCGGGCAGCACGACGTGCAACCGAGCCGCGATGTCACGCTCGGCACCGATGTGCGACAGGCCGGCGATGAGCCGCTGAACGGCCCACAACAGGACCTTCATCTCCATCTCCGAGCGCGACCCGGCGTCGGACAGATCGCCGCCCACCCGCGGTGCGGCGAACGGGAACAGCAGGGTCGGTGTTTGCGCGTCCTTGATGTGGATCGACTGCGGCCCCAGGCTCTCGGTCTGCTCGGTACCAACCCACTCCGTCAAGGCGTCGATATCGCTGTACGAGGCCATGTTCGCGGGCAACACCCACAGCTGAGCACCGTAGCGGGCGTTGTCGCGGTAGAGGCCGCGGTAGAAGCCCAGCCTGCTGTCGTCCAGCTTGGACGTCGTTGCGATGACGGTGGCGCCACCTTCGAGCAACTGTGCCACTACCGAAGCGGCGATCGATCCTTGCGAGGCGCCGGTCACGACGGCAACCTCGTCGCCGTAGCGGCCCTTACCCGGGTTCTCCGCACCTGCTGCGGCGCGCGCGTAGAGCGATGCGTGGATGCTCAGTCCCGCGGCCAGCGCTTTGCCCTGCCAGTAAGTGGCCTGGGCCCCCACCACGTGTCCGGAACCCTCGAACCGCTCGGACAGGCGTACCCACTCAGCCTCGAGCTCGTTCTCCTCCATCAACCAGATCTTGGCCAGATCCTCACGCGCACTGGCCCATCGGTCGTCGAGCAGTACTGCTTTGCGGCTGTCGAACACCGGGGCGACCAACCGAGGCCATTCCGAACCTAGTTCGGCGGTGACCAGGTCGATGAGCTCCGCATCGGCCGGCGGCTCGGGGGTGACCACCGTGTCGCCGTATCCGAGCTGATCGAGGATCGTGCGTGCCGCCGTGGCGAGCACGCCGTCGGGTCCGGTTACCTGCTCGGCGAACTCGCCCAATGCGGCCGAGTCCACGACTCCGCCTGCCGCCCCATCGGCGGACGGCAGCGACACCGGCACACCGCAACGCGCGCCCACCGCGGCCACCGCGGCGTCGATCGCCTTGTCGACGCTGGCGACGTCGCCCAACGCGCCGTCGTGCAGATCGCCCAACGGTCCGCCACGCACACTGGATCCCTCGCGGGTGCCCAGCGCGACCTCAACGGTGACGTGCTTGGCCCAGCCGGCGCCGAGTTCCCAGGTCTTGGCTACCCGCTCGGTGATATAGCCGGGACGCTTGCCGGACGGCCCGAGGACCGTGCGCAGCTGATCGTTGATCGCGTCGGAAAGCACCGGACCGAACGGCTTGTAGGTCCGGGCCAGCTTGGTGACCTGGGACTTCAGCCCGGCGAGGTCGGCCTCGCCGGCACCGTCGATAGCACCGAGGTCCAGCTCGGACCCGAGATCGACCAGCATCTGGTTACGCCGTGACGACGCACCGTCGGTGATGGACTCGATGGAGTCCAGCGGCTCGATCTGATCGATACGAATCTTGGCCGACAACGCGATCAGCGCCATCGTGGCGTCCGATGCGTCGAACCCCAGGTCGTCCGGGCGCGCAGCGCCCCCGGGCGCGACGGGAGGTGCGGGAGCCACCGGGGCAGCCGCCGCGGGAGCGACTTCGGCCGACGCGTCGTCGGCGGCTGAGGCGGATTCTTCCTCGAAGTCCGGCTCAGGGTCGGTGTCGGTGGCAAACAGCACCGCGGCGTCACGTTCGGCGTTGAGCACCTCGGTGGTGTTGTGTGAGTACTCGGGCAGCTTGAGCGTGTTGGCGGCGAGCCCGGCAACGGTGGGCGCCGACTTCACGCCGATCTCGACGAACCGCTCCACCCCGAGCCCGCCGGCGGCCTCCTCGATGAACAGCAGGTCCTGCGTCTCGATCCAGCGCACCGGGCTGGCGAACTGCCAGGCCAGCAGCTCGATCACCAACTTGCGGCACAGTTCCCGTGGCTTCTCGTTCCGCCAGGTGTCGTAGTCGGCGAGGACCTCGTCGAGCGGCTCAGCGGGCACCAGGTCGCGGATCTCCTGGATGAAGTCGCGGTCCAAGCTGAAGGGCCTGGGCACCAGGTTGGGGATGTACTTTCCGACGAGCAGCGCCGGATCGGCGTCCCTAGGCATGACCCGTTCCAGCGAGCGCCGGAAATCGGCCACGCCGATCCGCAACACCGAGGAGTGGAAAGGCACGTCGATGCCGGGCACCAGGATGAACGACCGCCTGCCACCGCTGATTTCCCGGCGCCGCTCGACCTCGGCTTCGAGCTCCTCCAGACCGCGAACGGTTCCCGCGATCGCATACTGGGAGCCACGGAGGTTGTAGTTCACGATCTGCAGGAATTCACCGGTGCGCTTCGAGATCTCATCGACGAAGTCGGGCACGTCGTCGTCGTCGAGATCAATCTGGGACGGGCGGATCGCGCCGAGCCGGTAGTTCGAGCGGCCCGCGGCATCCCGCGGCACGATGTCGTGCATCTTCGACCCGCGATGGAACACGACCTCGAGAAGTGCCTCAAGCGGGTACACACCGCTCACGCACGCGAGCGCGGTGTACTCGCCGACCGAGTGCCCGCAAGCCATGGCACCCTCTACGAACGCGCCTTGCTCGCGCATCTCGGCCACCTGGGCGGCAGCCACCGTCGCCATCGCGACCTGGGTGAACTGCGTCAGGTAGAGCACCCCCTCGGGGTGGTGGTAGTGCACACCGGAGGCGATGAGGCTGGTCGGGTTGTCGCGCACCACGTGCAGCACCGAGAAGCCGAGGGTTTCGCAGGTGAACTTGTCCGCCGAATCCCAGACCTTGCGTGCGGCCTTGGACCGGGAACGCACGTCCATGCCCATGCCCTTGGATTGGATGCCCTGGCCGGGGAAGGCGTAGACGGTCTTGGGCGAGGCCAGCTGTGCCGTCGCCGACATCACGAGGTCCGAGCCCACCCGGGCGGCCACCTCGATGATTTCCGCCCCGCGATCGATACCCACCCGGTCCACCCGGAATTCGATCTCGTCGCCGGGCAGCACCATCCCCAGGAATCGGGAGGTCCAGCCCACCAGACGAGCCGGCGGCGTGGCGCGGCCGTCGGTGGCGGTGACGGCGTGCTGAGCCGCCGCCGACAGCCACATGCCATGCACAATGGGTTTTTCCAGACCGGCGAGCAGTGCGGCCGCCCGGTCGGTGTGGATCGGGTTGTGGTCACCGGAGACGACCGCGAACGCGCTCATGTCGACCGGTGCGGTGACGGTGACGTCGCGGCGCCTGCGGCGCGGTGTATCGGTGGCGTTGTCGGTGATGGCGCCGCCCGCCCTCGGCGGATCGGTCAGCTCGACGGAACCGGTCCGGCCGCGAATCGCGAAGCGCTCCTGCAGGGCAGCCAACACCTTTGGGGAGCCGTCCGGGCCAGTATCGCCGGCACTGGCTGCGCTGATCGTCACGGACACCGGGACCACACGCCCCACCTCGGTGTCGACCGCCGGCGCAACGGTCGCGGTCACGTTCAGGTCAGACTTGACCGTCGGCATCGCCTGAAGCAGGTGAGCCGCGTGGTCGAGGTGCACCAGACTCAGCAAACCCTCCACAACGGGCAAACCGTCGGCGGTGACCGCCGACCCGATGGCCGAGAACACCGCCGGCCAGCACAGGCCGACCAGCGCGTCCGGCACGAGTGTCAACCCGGGCGCCAGCGGCGCGCCGAACGTGGCGGTGACTCCGGTGTGGTCGGCCACCTTCTCCGGATCCCATTGCACCGTCATCGAGGCGGTGCCGTTCTCCACCGGCGGAAGCGCGTCGGGCCCGTCCACGCCCGCGGCGATGGCCAGCACCGCGCGCATCGCCCTCGACGCGTCGTCGACGGTGACGATGGGCATGCCTCCGTCGACCGTGCAGGACGGCAGGGTGAACCGGATGTCGATCCAGATATCGGAGAGCGGGACGCTCAACGTGATCGCCGAATCGGCGGCCAGTTCCAGCCGGGCACCGGTACCCGGATGGGTGGCACTGGGCTTTCCGGGCACATCGTTGACCTGCCACTCGCCGGGCGCACCGATGCGATGGACAGGGTTGGTCGCGGTGCGCCCGGCCCACAGCACGTCGGGTGAATCGAGCACGACGGCGAGCGGTCCGGTGATGTCGGCGCGGGCCTGGCGGCGCGACACCACCGGCACCGGCTCGACCCCCGATCCCAACACCCGGTCGATGATCTCCTGCTCGAAGCGGTCCAGCAGCTCGCCGACCGGCTCGTCCACTCGGGTGATGCCGGCCACGGCCTGCGTTCCCGGGATGATGCAGACCTGTTCGGCGCTGTATCGGGCGTCATGGGCCTGCCACAGCGAGTCACTGCGCCACCAGCGCCGGACGTCTTTGTCGATGACCGGCACGAAGTTGACCGGTTTGCCGGGTGTCTTGCACAGCGTCACGAAGTAGGGCAGGTCCGCCGGATGCAGCCGAACCGATTCCGCGTCGGGGTAGCGGGCCAGTAGACAGCTGATCGCACGGTCCGGATCCTCAAGCAGCGCCTGACCATCCGGGCTTGCCTGCGACCCGTCGCTGAACAGCGACTCGATCGGACCGAAGTCCTTCGTGTTCAGACGCGACTCGGTGCGCTTGAGCATCTCCTCGAACTGATCCCGCCAGGTGTCGGCGAGCCAGGGACTGCCGGGCGCGGCGGTATCGGCGGTGGTGTCGCCCGCGCCGATGGTCAACTCGATATAGCGCTGCAGCCACTGCAGATAGGTCATTTCGTCCAGGTCACCGAAGTACGGTTTGGCGGTGTTGGCCATCGCGGCGATGATTTCGTCGCGGCGCTCGGCGACCGCGTCGGCATCGCCGGCAACCTCGTCGAGCAGGCGGCCGCAACGCGAAGCGGTGTTGTCGATCTCGTGGATGTCTGCGCCGAGTTGGCTGCGACCGCTGGCCATGCCGTTGATGGCCTTGCCCGCACCGACCCAGGTTTCGGTGCCGGTGGTCTCGACGAGCATCTGCTTGACCGCGGGCGATGTCGTCGCCTCCTTGGCCGCCATCGCGGCGGTGCCGACCAGAATGCCGTCTACCGGCATCACGGGGAACCCGTACTCCCTGGCCCAGGTGCCGGAGAGGTAGTCGGCCGCCCGCGCGGGGGTACCGATACCGCCGCCCACACAGATCGTGACGTTGGTGTATTTGCGAAGCTCGCCGTAGGTCGCCAACAGCAGGTCGTCGAGGTCTTCCCACGAGTGGTGCCCGCCGGCGCGACCGCCCTCGATGTGGACGATGATTTCCCGCTCGGGCACCTCGGCCGCGATCTTGATGACGGATTTGATCTGGTCAACCGTGCCCGGCTTGAACACCACGTTGCTGATGCCAACGGAGTTGAGCTCCTCGACAAGCTCGACGGCCTCGTCCAGGTCGGGGATGCCGGCGGACACGACCACGCCGTCGATGGGGGCACCCGACTGACGAGCTTTCTGGACCAGCCGCTTGCCACCCACCTGCAGCTTCCACAGGTAGGGATCGAGGAACAGCGAGTTGAATTGCACGGCGCGGCCCGGCTCCAAGAGCGTGACCAACTCCGCGATGCGTCCGTCGAAGATCTCTTCGGTTACCTGGCCGCCACCAGCCAGCTCGGCCCAGTGGCCGGCGTTGGCCGCGGCGGCAACGATCTTGGCGTCCACCGTGGTCGGGGTCATACCCGCGAGAAGGATCGGCGACCGTCCGGTGAGCCGGGTGAACTTGGTGGACGCCTTGACCGAACCATCGGGCAGCTCGATTACCGAGGGCGCGTAGCTGGACCAGGCCGGGGCGACCGCCGGGGCGGCACCCACGGTGAACAGGCTGCGCTGGCCGGCCCGGGTGGCGGCCGGGACGATGCCGATACCGAGACCACGAATCACCGGGGCGGTTAGCCGGGTCACGGTGTCGCTGGGGCCCAGATCGATGATCCACCTGGCGCCCGCCGCCGCGAGGCCCTCCACCTCCGCGACCCAGTCGACCGGGTTGACGAAGATGATTTCGCTGAGGCGGCGCGCCAGCTCACGATCCAGACCGGTGCGCGCTGCCCATTCGTCGACGAGCTCGACGGCGCCGGCCAACCGCGGCGTATGGAACCCGACCTCGACATTGACCTGGCTGAAAACCGGCTCGAAGACAGCGCCGCCGCGGGTCTTGTTCTTGCGCTCGGCTTCTTCTTTCTCGGTGACCTTCTGGCAGTAGAGCTCGAACCGGGCCAACTGCTCGGGCGTTCCGGTGATAACCACCGACCGCCTGCCGTTGCGAATGGACAGCGCGGGCGGCAACACGGTGCGCACGTCTTGGGCGAAGCCGTCGAGAAGTTCGGCCAACCGTGCCGGGTCGACGTTGGTGACCGAAACCATCGGGGACTTGTCCCCCCGCCCGACCATGCCGCGGCGGCGCGAGACGAGCGATCCGCCGGCACCGATCAACTGGGCGATGGCGAGCAACTCGACGTCGCGCTCGCCGTGAGCCTTGAGTGACTCCACCGCGTTGACGCCCTGTGAGTGGCCGGCGATCGCGACCGGCGGATGACCGGTGAGGTCGAGGCCCTGGCGCTTGAGCGCACGCATGGCCGCCATTTGGGTGAGCAGAATGCCGGGTCCTGAAATAGCCGCGCTGGTGAGGTCCGTTTCGGCGGGCAACGGCTCGTCGGCGGCCAGTGCGCGAATCCATTCCATGGGTTCGAAGCCGATAGGACGCACGACGACCAGTTCGCGGGTCAGCGGTTCCAGGAGCAGTTCGGCCTCGCCGACCAACGTGGTGATCTCTGATTCGATGCCGGCCGAGTTGACCAATTCCTCGAGGTTCTCCAGCCATGCACCACCCTGGCCGCCGAATGCCACGGCATAGGGTTCTCCGGCGTGCAGTCGATCCACGAGTGCGTGCGTGCCCGCCAGCGGTTCCACGATCTCACCGTTCTCGGCTGCGGCGATGGCACGGTGCTGGTCGTTGATCGTCACGTCGTGTCGTCTCCTCGGTCCTTCATCGTGCTGCGTCGCGCTCACACATGGTCGTGTCGGGGTGGTGGCGGGCCCGTCCTGGGGGCTGACCTGCACTCGGCGTCGGGGCCAATGCGATTCGGCGTCGAACCGACTGGTCGCGCCCGTGGCCGGGGCATCCCAGGGCATCCCGGGGCATCCCGGGCGGGCCACCGCGGACATTCCAGCTGCACTAAGAGTCTCATAAGAGACCGCACGATTTTGCGCCCTGAATCGTTACTGACTGGTTCTACGCATGGGTAACAGAGCTTGAATAACACGCTGTCCACGCGGACCCAAACCCTTTCCGAACAAACGTCCTGCTTGCAGGTGGTTACGGTCGAGTAGGGAAGAAGCGCAGATCAAAGCAGTATTGTTACCTAATCGTTATCTGCGAATTTCACTTCGCAACATGTCCGGGGTGGCCGTTTCGCGAGTCGACAACGCACACAGAAATGTCCTGTCGCGCGCCTCTGCGATCCGGGCAAGTTTGCTGGCAAAACTTACCGGTCGGTAAGTATTAGTCCCACTGACCGAAGCTCGGGGTGAGAATGTGGTTGATATCGACGCCCACACCCGCCACCTTGCGCTGGTCGATCTCCACTTGATGAAGGTTGGCGGCCGAGTGTGCGACGCGCCCCGGGGAGCCCCAGTCATGCTGCCAGAAATACGATCCGAGCCCGTCCTGAAGTGCCCACTCGATGGTTTTGGAGTTGGCGTAGACGCCGACGCGTTTGCGTCCGAGAACCCGCTCCCACCCCCGTAGATACGGCGCCACCTGGCGCTTGTACTGGTCGAAGGTCGGATTGTCATCGATCGACGTATAGATCGGCGCACCGATGGGACCACCTGCCGCGGTGTGCAATTGCCAACCCCGCTCGGCGTGCTTGATTCCCGCGGGCTCGCCGGCCAGCCAATCTGCGGTGTCCCCCTTGCCGTACTGATAGCAAGAGACGATCTTCAACCCGCCCTGGTAGAGATCACGCGCTTCGGCCAGCTCGATTGGCTTGCCCAGCATCCACTCGCCGCCGGGGCGACGATCCGACACATACCGGATGGCCCCGAGCGCGCCTGCGGCGCGGATGTCGGCGGCGCTGATGACCCCGGCGGAATAATCGAGCAGAACCCCCAGCGGCGCGGCCGAGGCTCGAGGCAGTCCCCCGAGGGCACCCACGCCGAGGACGGCCGGCATGGCCGCAGCGGCGTACTTGAGCACGTCACGTCGGGACGATGACACTGCCACAGGGTACGACAGGGACGTCGCATTCGGCGTTAGGGCCGCTGGACACAACTGGAGCAAAGTCCTCGAAAACAGGTGCTAGCCGGAGTGCAGTTCGCGCACTGCCTGCGCCGCGTGGCGATGACCCCGCACCTCGTATCCCACGATCGACACCACCGGCGCCAATGTGACGACCAGCAGGCAGCTGGACATCGAGATCCCACGGGCGGCCAGTGCAATAGCCAGGCCGAGCACGGCCACCGTGCCCGCCACCAGCAGCACATGGAACAGCGGGATGGTGTGCGTCATGACCGCGAAGAGCACATGGATCACCAGAATGTAGATCCCCACCGGGATGGCGACCAAGAGCACCGTGGCAAGCGATCCCAGCGCGGAATGGTGCTTGATGTAGTACGCCGCCGCGTGCAGCCCCGCACCGGTCGCAACGATCGACGCGAACACCAGCATGTGGAGGTAGCCGAACCGGCCGAAACGCTCGCGGCGCGCATGCAGGATGTCGGCCTGCGGCACCAGGAAGTAGGTCCACCACATGCCGAACGTCAGTCCGATCCCCGCGACCCCGATGAACACCGCCTCCACGGACCAGCCCTGTTCGGCCACCACCGCCGACAGCGAGGCGACGGTACCGACCACACCCTCGCCCAGGGCAATGATGGTGAACAGCCCATACCTTTCCACAATGTGATGGGCGTGCCACGGCGTACCGCCGAGGCGCTTCTCCGCGACAAACGGACCCATGATCTCGAAAAGGACGAGCGTCAGCACGATGGCCACGTTGACCGGAACCGAGGTGTGGACCAGGATCGCAACGACCCAGCCGATCTGGGCGACGGTGATCCACAGCGCGTAGGTCAGACAGGCACTCCGCCGCTGCGGGTCATGCTTGGCCGCGCGTAGCCATTGGCCGACCATCGCGATCCGCATCACCACATATCCCGCGACGACGACAGCGTTGTCGACGTAGCCGCCGTCTTCGATCGACGTGTACAGCTGCGGGAGTCCGAGCGCCAGGATGATCACACCGACCATCTGCAGCATGGTCATAAGGCGATAGATCCAGTCGTCGGTGTCGTAGGCCGAGGCGAACCAACTGAAGTTGATCCACGCCCAGCAGACGCCGAACATCGCGAAGAAGAAACCCGCCAGGCCGGCAGCGATGTGGCCGGCGGCCAGCAACTGCGCGAGCTGCGCGGCGGTGATACCGAACGCAATGACGAAGGTGAGATCGAACAGCAACTCCAGCGGAGTCGCCGCCCGATTCGGCTCGTGCGGATCCCGTCCGGACATCGACCGGACCCAATGCACCTCCACGGCCGCGCCCTGAGGTCGCGCTTGGTCGCCCACGAACTGTTCCCCTCCTCTCTGGGCGTCGACCGTACCGGTGCGCAGCTCAGCGTCTGCGTTTCCAACGCATCCACCGCGATACTGTTCTTCACATGGGCGCGGCGGTCGGTGTGGTGTTGGCGGCCGGTCTGGGCACCCGGGTGGGGGCCGACGGCAACAAGGCTTACCTGCCGCTGTCGGGGCGCAGCATGCTGGCCTGGTCCCTGGGAACGCTCGCCCAGTTGTCGGAAGTCTCGCGGACCGTTCTCGTGCTCCGCCGGGGTGAGTTCGAGCTGGCCCGCGACACTGTCGCGCGCGAAATTCCGGACGCACCCGTGGAACTGGCGGAAGGTGGCAGCACCAGGCACTCATCGGAGTTCAACGCGCTGCGGTACCTGGCGGCTGACATTGAGACAGGCAAGGTCGATGTGATCGCCATCCACGACGCCGCCCGCCCGCTCGCCGGACCGGAGATGTTCAGAACGGCGATCTCGGTCGCCCGCCGATTCGGCGGGGCGCTGCCCGCCCTGCGCGCCGACGGGTTGGCGCGGCTAACCGACAACGGCCTGGAATCGCTGGCCGACGTGGGCCGACTGGTCAGGGTGCAGACGCCGCAAGCGTTCCGGGCGCCTGGCTTGCTGCACGCCTACCGCAGCGCGGAACGCGACGGATTCGAAGGGACCGACACCGCGTCCTGTGTCGAGCGGTACACCGACATGCGGATCCGCACATTTCCGGGCAGCGCCGCCAACCTCAAGGTCACCTACGCCCAGGATGTCACGGTCGCGCAGCGCCTTCTCGCCGGCCGGCTGCGTCCTGCCGACCCTCGATGAGGGCGGCCAGATAGTCCGCGTCGCGCGGCAGCTCGACGCTCACGGCTTCCGTATCACCGGCGATCAGGGTCAGCGGTGTTCCGTGCGCCAGTACCGACTCGAGTTCGTCGAATCTTCCCGTTCCGTCTTGTTTCACCAGCAGCGCTAGCGCTTCGGCTTCAAAACCGCGTGGGTACTGCACGGTGCACAGCTGTGAGCGGTCCAGGGTCGACGTCAGCCAGCCGCCGGCGGCGACCGCCTTCACGCTGTCGGTGACCGGGCTGGCCAGCATCACCGCGACCGCCCCTCCGCGCAGCGCCGCGACGATCCGGTCCAGGGTGTCGCCACCCAGTATCGGCCACTGGATGTCGTGCACCAGGACGTGCCCGCCGCCGGCGATCTGCCGCAAACCCGCCGCTACGCACTGGGCCCGCTCCCCAGGCAATTCCGACACGACCACGCGGACCCGCGAAACACCCTGCCCTACAAGATCTTCCCGCACGTCGTCGGCGAGCGCCCCGGTGGTCGCGATCACCACATCGCACCTGGTTTCGAGTGCCCGGACGATCCGGACCAGCGGCGACATCCCGGCCACGGACCCGAACACGGCGTCGCGACGCTCGGCGAACCCCACGGGCACAGGGAGAATCGCCGTCACGGCCACGGCGTGGACCTCCCTCTACACCGGGTCGAACGACGCGATGAGCCAAGCGCCGTCGATCTTCTTCAGACCTACCTTGACGCTGCTCGCGGCGAACGCCCCGTCCGGATTCTCCTTGCTCGTGGTGGTCTGATTGATGAACACCAGAACCTCGGCGGAATCCGGATGGATGTCCGACACCGCAGCCCGTACCACCGATGCCTCCGTCCGCACGGATTTCTCCCTGGCCGCCGGTTTGACGATCTGCTCGGTGAACTCTTGGTAGTAGGAAAGGAAGTCCCCGGTGAGCCTGGCCTTGGCTGCCGCAAAGTCCTGGTCCAGCGAATCCGGCGCATAGGACAGCAGTGCGATCGTCCCACTGGACGCGGCGTCGAGTGCAACCTTTCTCGCTGTGGCATCGGTTTGCTGATCCGTGCGGTATTGGTTCAGGTACAGCCAGCCCGCCAATCCCGCAGCGGCGATCAGGGCGCTGGCCAGCAGGATGACGCCCATCCTGGCGCGCACGCCGGCGAGGGGCCTCCGGGCGTTGGCGCCGGGGACTGGCTGGCCTGCGGTCGAACCGTACTCGCCGGAGTCGCCTGGCTCGTCGTCCTTGGCCGGCGCACCGTTCTCCACATCTGTGTCAGTGACATCGACGGTGTCGACATCAGCCGTTTCGGCGTCGGCGGTTGTGCCGTCATCGCTCACGGGACGAACTCGACTTTCGACATCTTGATCTGCCCGTCTTCTTTTTGCAGGCCCACGCTGAGCCGCCACGTCCGGGGTTCCTGGTTGGCGCCCGAGGCGTTGGTAACCCGGGACGAAGCCGCGACCAGCACGACCGCGGATTCGTCGGTCATCGTTTCCACGGCGGTGGAATTGACCGTGACGTCGGTGACGACCTCGGAATCCTGTGCGACCGTGACGAAATCAGCCGCCTGCTGTTCGAAATCGTCCCTGAACTGGCCCGTCGAGTTGTCGATGATGCGCTGGACGTTCTCCTGCGCGGTGTTGAAGTCCAACGACATGAGCGTCACCACACCCTGCCGGGCCGCCGCGGCGTACTCCGCGTTCTGCTGCTGCAGCTTCTCGGCCTGGCGATGCTCCCGGATCATGTAGCCACTGCCCGCCAGCAACGCCGCCGTGCACAACACGACAACCGAGGCGGCAATCCCCTTCCACGTCGGGTGCGGCAGCCGGCGCCACCGCGACGGGGCGGCGGGAACCTCCGCTTCGTCGGCCTCAGAGGTGCTGTCGCCGGCGTCAGCCTCGGTCTCAGCGGCGACGTCCGAGTCGGCGTCTATTGTTTCCCGCTCGTAGTGATCGCCCGCCTCGTCGGCCTCGTCGGCTCGTTCGGCCTCGCGGCGAAGCCGAAGGGCACGCGCCCGGGCACGAGCAGCGGCCGCCGCCGCTTCGGCCTCCGCGGCCTCAGCTTCGGCTTCCTCCGCGAGTGCACGGGCCTGGGCCGCGTCCGCCGCAGGTTCCGAGGGCGACTCGTCGACGCTGTCGGCGTCGCTCACCGCATCACGGCGCCTGAAAGACGGCACGCCGACCTCCTAATGTCTGAATACGCGCGGTGTCTGATATCGCGCCGGTACGGGTAGGCACCTGGACTTATTGGACAGTCATTCCCCATGCACGTGTTGCCGCGACGATACCTGCCTGCGCCGCTTGACGGCAAAGCCCCGCTGCCTGCGGAAACGATTCCCGCCTGCCGAGTGTGCGGGCAGATCGCCGAATCGCTCGAACGGGCAATCCGAGCGCACACTAGAACCCGAGTTGGCGGGCTCCACGAGCTGAGCATGACCTTCACCCCGGCACCGGTCGGGACCGAGCGCGTATCTAATCCGCGCACATCGCCGGAAGCGTCACTCTAGAATCTGACAATGCTGTCTTGCCGGCCGTCTCCTTTCGCCGCCGCGACCGGGGCCGCCGTGCTGACCGCGAGTGCTGTCATCACCGGTATTCCGGCCCACGCTCAGCCCACACTGCACCACGTCCGCTACACGGTGGGCGCGAGTCAGGACATCTTCGGTGCCGAGATCTACTATCGCGACACCGAGCCTCCCAATTGGGCGGAATACAGCCACAACCCCTA
Organism: Actinomycetes bacterium; assembly: GCA_022601135.1. Classification (GTDB taxonomy): domain Bacteria; phylum Actinomycetota; class Actinomycetes; order Mycobacteriales; family Mycobacteriaceae; genus Mycobacterium. The sequence continues at coordinate 22,508 of JAHZJB010000112.1, forward strand.
CCTCTACAGCCCCAACGTGGAGGCCGACCTCGGGCCGGGCAAGCCGTGGGTGCTGGAAGCCATGCTCGCAAACCCCGACGAGTGGGCGATGGTCGTCGCGGGACTCCCCAACGCTTTAACCCCCGACCTGCAGGACCCGGGCTTCGTCTGCGAACTGCGGGTCGACGACGTGGTGGTCGCGACCGACTCGGGTACACGAGGGGCGCTCTGCTCACTCCGCAACTGGTAAGACCCCACCGACTGACGTGTCGCCGCGCGCCCAGAAGGTGTGATTGTGCTTCGAGATGCAGGTGAGGAACAGACCATCTGGTGCTTGAGCGACGTCGCCATCCAAGGCCGCGCACGATTCGCCAATGTTCTTGACCCCATGCATCACAGGTGAGCGGAACCAGCGTGGTTCGTATCTGCGGGCAGACCCGCAGAACACCAGCCGTCCCCACGACGTCACCCCGAACACGTAGTACGTGTTGTTGCTGCAGTAGGAGCCGAGCACGATGTTGGGCTGGATGCCGGGCGTGCAGTTGGGATAGTTGCATTCAACACCGGCCGGCGGAGGTGGCGGCTGGGCAGGCGCCTGCGGCGCGGCCATAAGCAACGCGGGAGCCGCAAAGACAGCCAGCGCTGCGAAAAGTGATCGCACCTCGCTATTTTCACACGCGCGGGAACGGAATTCTTCCGTTCAGAGAGCATTGCCTATGCACAAGATTAGGCTGACACCATGCGTGCTCACCACATGACCGGCCCGCTAGCGGCAACGGCGATGGCCGTAATGGCCAGCGTTGGCGTGGCGCCAGCGGCTCAGGCGACCGATTTCGGCACTGCACTCAATGGGACTTTCAGAGTGAAGTCAGACGGCCAATGGGCAAGGACCAACGGCGTCAAGATCAAACAGGAGACGGTGGTCGAGACTTGGAAGATCACGACAAGTTGCGTGAGCCCGATCGAATGCAGCGGCGTGGTGACGAGCGATCGCGGATGGACCGGCACAGCCAGGCTCGCCGACTACTGGTTCATCGAGCACGTCATCGATGACTGGATACCGTGCTCCGACGGCATGTTCTTCTCAGGCCTCCAGAAGTTCATCCTGTGGGGTATCGACCCCGCCACCGAAGAAAGAACTTACACCGACAGCGACTACTGGGCCGGCCGCAATGTGACGAAGGGCCCCAGCGGCGCATGCGGCGTAAACAATCCCGTTGTCATCGAGCTCCCCGTGTCGATGGTGAAGATCAGCTAGCGCTCAGTTCGGAAGCAGATCCTTCCACGACTTCGGGGTTCCGCCGGCCGCCAGATTCGTCATCTCTTGCAGCTGGCCGTCGGGAGTCAGGTACTGGCCGGTCTGCGGGTTGTACGGGGCGGACGCAACAGACGGTCCACCGCCAGAACCGTTGTCGTGGAAGGCACTCGGCTCAGCGGGAACGGCACCCGGTGGCGGTGGTGGCGGTGGTGGCGCGGGGACGGGCGGTATGGGTGTCCCGTTGAAGGAGTTGCCGGGTGGAGGCGGCGGCCCGATGGGGGCTTGGACGGGAGCAGGCGGCACAGCCCAGGGGGGCGGCGGCGGAATGGGAGGCGTTCCAGCCCGAACCGCGCCCGGGGGCATCGGTGTGCCTTCCAGTGGGGCGAAGATCCGTTCCTGGAAATCCACCCGATCGTCGACCGGTATGCCCTGTTTGGCCAGATTCGGATCGAACGGGTATGGACCGGTGATGTGCTGGCGCATCGCCAGCGGTTGATATCCCCTGGGGTCGTTGCAGAGTTCGACTGTCGGAGCACGCTTTCCGGGATGCGCCATGCAAGGGTAGTTGCGAGCACCGCGGACATTCATCGGCGAGTCCTGCGGCAGCTTGCAATACAACCCGTCGGGCGTGTCGATCGAGGTCTCGTCCTCTGGTGACCGCCATTGTGACGGCGGCAGGAAGCCGACCGTGCACGCCGGTGGATCGGCGACGGTCAGGGCGAAATCGCCGGAAGGTATTCCTGTGGGATTACTCGGCGGCGAGACGGACTGATTGACCGCAATTACTGCCGGAAACAACACCAACAGTTGCTCCAGCGCCGGGTTGTACGTCACGAAGAGCTGGCTCACTGTGGTCAGATTTGCCAGGAGTATCGGCAGCGTCGGCTTTACTTGATCCAGTAGCTGGCCGACTTCCTGGGCGAATCCGGGGCCGTTCTGAAGGAGCGCCCGAATCTGTGGGTCGTTCTGCACTAATTGGCCGGTGATTCCGGACAAACTGCGCGCCCAGGTGCGGATCGCCTCGGTGGTCTCGGCCTGTGACTCCAACAGAGGTCCGCCGTCATCGACAAGCGTGCGCATCTGGTCGGACACACCGTCGGCGTCTTCGCTCAATGTGGCCAGCGAGTCGAGCAGTGACCCGAAATCAGGGCCGGCGCCGTCAAGCGCCAGAAAGGTTTCGTCGAGCAGGTCGGGGATTCTGTCCTTTGGCAAGCTCTGCACCAAGGCGCTCAGCTGGTCCAACATGGGACCGACCGGCTGCGGGATGGACGTGTCGGACATGGGGATTCGCGCTCCGTTCTCCAGGTACGGTCCCGAATCCGTGCGCGGAAGCAGATCCACGTACTGCTCCCCGACTGCCGAAACGCTGCGCACCGCAGCCTCCAGATCGGCTGGAATCTTGGGCGACCTGTCGAGCGACAACGTCGCCTCCGCACCTGTCTCGGTGAGCCTCACCGCGGTCACCCTGCCCATCTGCACGCCGCGATAGGTCACGTTGCTGAAGTGGTAGAGACCACCGGAGGCCGGCAATTCCACCGTCACAATCAGGCGACCAATGCCGAGCAGCGTGGGCACCCGCATATAGCCGAAGAACATCACCAAGACACCGGCCATACCCACGATGACGAAGACAATCAACTGGATTCGAATGAAACGGGTGATCATCAGCCACCACCTCCAGGTGTCGGCACCGGGTCCGGTGGTTCCGCCTCCGGGTATGGCCCGGCGAAGATCTGCGACGCCGTGATCGCCTCTGCCGGAGGTAGCCAGGGTGCCGCCGGGGGCGGTGGGGCCACCGGCAGCAGCGGTGCACCCGCCAGGGCCGCCGTATCCGGCGCCGCCTCGGGCGGCACCTCTGTCGGCGGCGGCGCAACACCGATCTTCAACGGATCATAGGAGTAGTTCAGGTAGTAGGGATCCCCCGGCGCCGGGATCACTTTGGCGTTCTCGTCGCCCCAACGGGTTCCGAGCAGGAGCGTTCTCTTCAGTCGCGGGTAGGTGAAATCTAAGTTGACATACAGGTTGATGTAGTCCCCGCGGGTGATCCGGTCGGCGAACGTCGGGCCGTAAGGAAAGGCGGTCAGCCACAGCAACGCGCCGTTGAGGTCCGGGCCGATGTCGGCCAGAGCCTTGAGGGCCGGTCCCATGTTCTCCAAGTTCTTCACCAGGTCGTCACCGGCGTCGTTGACAAGACCGGTGGCGGTGTCGCTGAACTGCCCGAGCTTCTCGAGCGCGGTGGTCAGGTTCGGCCGCTCCTTGATCAACACGTCCAGTGCCGGCGGAATGTCTTTGAGCGCGCGGTCGATCACGTCCCGTTGTCCGGCGAATGTGCCGGCGACCCTGTCCAACTGCTTAACCAGGTCGATGATGTTGTCCCGCTGGTCATCAAGAACTCCGACGAAGGTGTCGAGTCGGGTGAGGAGTTCACGAATCTCGGGTTGTCGGCCCGACAGTGCCAGATTGAGGTTGTGCACGATGTCACCGAACTGCCCCAACCCGCCGCCGTTGACGACGGTCGACAGCGCAGACAACGTCCGTTCGGTCGACGGATACGTCGACGACTCGCTCAGCGGGATGGTGGCGCCGGGTTGCAAGCGGCCCTGGGGCTCTTCGCCCAGCGGCGGGTTGAGCGCCAGATGCATCGAACCCAGCAGGCTGGTCTGCCCTACCGTGGCCACCACATTGGCAGGCACCACGATGTCGGGTTCGACCGAGATCTCCACGTCGGCGTGCCAGTCACGAACCGTCATTTTGCCGACACTGCCGACGATGACATCGTTCATCATCACCGGCGAATTCGACTCCAGGGTTGCCACGTTGGCGACCTCAACGTGGTAGTGGACGGCATGCGGTCCCCTGCCGATCGCTCCGGGCAGGGGTAGCGAGTTGACTCCCTGGAACGCGCAGCCCGTCAGCGACAACGCAATACATGAGCCAACAACCGCCAAACGCTGCAGACTCGTGAAACCAATCATGACGGCGGCGTCCCTTCGGCTGGTAGCAAAGGTGCGTTAGGCGCCGCCGTCGACGGAAGGAGCATGCTGTCGACCGTGGTCGGCCCTGCCGGAGTATTCGTCAGGACATTGGGCGGCCCAGGGATCGGCGCACCGGGGAACAACGCCGGCGACGGAATGCGGGACCCATGCGGGGTCGTGGTGGGAGACGTATAGAGCCCCGGCGGACCAGGCGGCGCACCCCAGCCCGGCGGCGGAGGTACATCGCCCATGCCGGTGTAGGCCGACACCGTCGGCGGCGGCTCGGGTGGGACATCTGGTCCCGCGCCTCCAGGAGCGAGCTTGGGATCGGTGTAGATCAGGTGCCTCGGACTGATCGCCGGCCTCAGGTAGGGGTTCACCGGAAACGGAAGATCGCCAAAATTGAGCAGGCGCAGCGCCGGGCCCAGGTATTGCTCGCAGAGTTTGGCGGTTTCCGGTGCAGTCGCGTTGACGACACCGCCGATCATGCCGCAAACGAAAAACACCGGGTCCGAGAAGTTTGCGAGTGAGAATGCGCCCGTTATTGCCCCACCGTTGGGGTAATAGATGTTCTGGTAGTTGGCGATCGCGTTGGGCATGATGTGCAGTACGTTCTCTAATGCCATTCGATGGTCCACCAGGACCTGCGTGACGCTGCCTAGCCGCTGGACCGTTTCGGAGGCTTGGTTCCGGGAGCCGGCGATGAAACGCTGAACCTCGCTGGTCGCGACCGACAGATCAGTCAAC
>JAHZJB010000113.1 GCA_022601135.1 Actinomycetes bacterium
GGCTCCATACTAAGCATAGCCCGAGGCTCGAAGGCCCAGTCGATGTTCAAAGCACCAATCTTCGTCGGGAACTCGGAGGCGGGTTGCTGGTGCGCCGCCAGCAACGCAACCATGAACCCACGATGACGCCACACGTGAGCCTCCGGGACTGTCGGTCATTCGGAACTATGTAGATTGCGACGTGGGCCGCGAAAATTACTGGGTGCCACGCCCTCCCAGCGTGTGAACGCGTGCGTGAAGTTCCCAGTCTCGGCATATCCCAGGCGTTTGGCGATCTGCCCCACCGGGGTCTCCTGCTCGAGCAGTTCGATTGCCAACCTTCGCCGCACCTCATCGAGCAGCGCCCGGAACGAGGTCCCCTCGCTGACGAGCCGACGGCGCAACGTCCGCGGATCGATATGCAGTTCCTCGGCCACCGTCTGCATCGACGGCAGTTCGCCCGGCTGGTGCCGTAGCCGGCTGCGGACCTGCCCTGCGACTCCGACGCGCGACAGTCTGCGGTCGAGCAGTTCCTGGCACTGGCGGCTGAGCATGCGAGCGGTGTTCGCATCCGCCAGCGGCGAGGGTTGATCGAGAAATCTGCGCGCCACGGCGATCCGGTTGCTACGCAGACCGGGATACACATCCTTCAGAGGAAGGTGCCACACCTGGGCGAGCTTGACGGCCCGCTCCGCGTCGAGAGTCGTTTCCAGCCACAGCGGCGTGAACTCCAGATGCGCTCCACGCAGTGCGGCGACTAACCCGGCAAGATCACGTTCGACAATGAACGCCCGGACATCGGCGGGTAGCTCGCTGTCGTCGGCGACCAGATAGGTGTATTCCTCGTCGGTCTCCACCGAAAACCGCAGGTGCGTCGGGGACAGCGCCAGGAATGGCAGGGCCGACTCCACCCCCTCCCGCACCGTCGGGCAGGCCAAGATCAAGAAGCCGATAACCCCGGCGCGGCCCAGTGTGGAGTGCGGTCCCACCTCAAGGCCCACGCCCGGTCGATCGCCAAGGCGGGCCATGAGGTTGCGGATGACGTCGAACTCCTGGTGAGCCCAAATCTCGGAGTTTTCGTCGGCGAGATCCGCCTCGGTCACACCGCTGCCCGCGAGGCATTCCGCGGCCGTCATCCCGTTCGCGATGCCGGCCTGCACCATGATGCGGACGCCTTCGGTGCCCCGAGGCACCGCCCAGCACGGGTCCATTCTCACTGTCCGAAAATACCAAATTCGTGTCCCGTAGGAACATTCCTTCGTTCGGGCTCGCTATCTACCGTGGTGATCTATGACGACCGCAATCGCCGCTGGCCAGGAACACAGCCTCGCCGAAGAACTCCAGGACCTGTACCGGTTGACGAAGGCCCAGGTCGGTGACGCGGACCTCGCGCACATCCGAAACGTCACCGCGTACGGCCAGGCGATCAAGGCTCGTCGGATCGAGCTCTTACGCGACGGCGGGCCCAAGGCGGTCGGCCGCGCCGTGGTCCTGGAGATGCTCTACCGGCTGCTCCAGTTCTCGGAGCTCGGCCACAACATCATCCACGGCAGCTACGACCACTTGCCGAACTGCGGCGAATACCACTCCGAGCGCTACCAGTGGGATTTCAACGTCGACATCCAGCAGTGGAAGGTGATGCACCACGAGGGCCATCATCCCCACACCAACATCGCCGGCCTCGATCACGATCTCGGCTACAGCATCTCGCGCGGCATGGCTGGTCAGGACTGGTTCGGCCATCACGTCGTGCAGACCGCGCTCATCGGGGCGCTCGCCGCGACGGCACCGCAGGCTGCACCGTTCTTTCTCGGCAACGTGACCCGGCTCGTCGCGAGCAAGCGTTTCTTCAGCCGAGACACACTGAGTTCTCCGGCGCGCATCGCGTTGAATGATGCGCAAGAGCGCTATCTGCGGGAACCGTTGACCTCGGGTTGGAACTTTCTACCGACGTTGCTGGCCAACTATCTGGGTGGGGTTGCCGGGTACATGTCGGTCTTCTTCCTCGTTGCGATTGAACATCACGCCGGCGAGCTGGAGATGTTTCCAGACCCCGGCCCAGACGAGACACCGAATCAGTACTACGAACGTCAGTTCCGTGCGACCAGAAACTTCATTCGCAGCCCGCGTCTCGACAGTTTCCTGGAACGAGTCCTCGCCGAAGAGGTGCCTTTCGAGAACCGCCCCGATTTCCGGATCTTCTACGGTGGCCTGGACACCCACATCGAACACCACATGTTCCCGGACCTGCCCCCTAACCGTCAGCGCGAGATCGCGCCCGCGGTGCGCGCGATTGCGGCGCGCCACGGCCTGCCCTACCACGAGACACCGCTGCCGGAAGCGACGGCCCTCTTCGGGAAGGCGATCACCGGCCTGTCGATTCCCTTGGGCGAGCGGGAGTTCGGCAAACCACTGCGCCTACTGGCGCAACCGGTGTCGCTCGCGCGCCGGCTGGCGTTCGGCGCGGCGTACAAGCCGCTGCCCGAAGGCCCCTACATGGAGAAACCGCGGTTCTACAACGTGCCGGTCAAAGTGCTGTCTGCCAAATCGGTTGCACATGGGCAGGCAGTCCA
>JAHZJB010000114.1 GCA_022601135.1 Actinomycetes bacterium
GACGTCGGGCAAGGCGGCGAGTACGGCGGCGAGATAGAGCTGCTCGGTCTTGTCCTTGGCGAGTCTGAGCAGGGCGAAGCCTGCAGGTCGGCGATCTGGGCGCCCAATCGCGGCGGGATTCAAGCTGTCGCCGCAGCCGCAGCCGATGGGTTTGATCGTGGGGACAGGTAGTCGAACCGGTCGTTGACCAGCTTCCAGACTCGGTTGAGCGCCGTGCGCTCGGCGTCGGTGTCATAGCGGTAGTAGAAGCGGTGGGTATGACCACTTCGCGTTGCGTACGTCAACGTTTGTTGGCGTCATCTGCGGCCGGCGATGACTGCATCTCCGATCGTAAAGCGCGCGCCGACGTCATCCTGGCCGGCGGCCAGATCATTCGGCGACAGGGAAGCCTTGCGGTTATACCCCATGGGGGTATAACTTGGCGTACAGATACCCGGTAGGGGTATATACGCGAGAGGACGGAGATGGACGTGAGCACAAACAAGTACGTCGTAACGGGAATGACCTGCGGGCACTGCGAGCTGTCGGTGCGAGAGGAAGTCAGCGAGGTTGCCGGGGTGCAGGACGTCGAAGTGAGCGCCAAGACCGGCACGCTCATCGTGACATCCAGCGGTCGTATCGATGACGTGCCTATCCTCGACGCCGTCGACGAGGCCGGTTACTCGGCGGTGCGTGTCGCATGAACGCCGCGGGACGAGTGGCCGCATTCGGTGCGGGACTGCCGGTGGCGTTCGCGGCTGCGTACGTAACCGCCGCGGCCGTCGTTCCCGACACTGCGGTCACGGCTCAACAGGAACTCGCCGCCAGTGCAACAGATGAGCACAACACGACGGCGGAGAAGACTTCGACCGCGTCGCTTTCGTCGGCCGGTCCGGCGCGGTTGTCGCTGGGACAAAACGGGTACGTGCTTGCCCCGGTGCAAGCACCCAACGCCTCCGACGATCCGGGAACCTTGAGTTTCACTATTGTCGACCCGACCGGCAAGCCGCTGCTCGACTACGCGAATGTGCACGACAAGCAGGTGCATCTCATCGTCGTCCGCTCCGATGGCCAGTATTTCGCGCACGTACACCCGGTGCTGGATAGGACAACCGGCACTTGGTCGACCCCCTGGACGTGGAATGCCAGCGGCACCTACCGCGTGTTCGCGGACTTTCAGCCTGCCCAGGCGGGCAGTGCGAAACTCACCCTCACCCGCACCGTCGAGGTGGCCGGTGAGTTCAACCCGGTGCCGCCGACGACAAGCAACGTTGATCAGGTCGCTGGCTACACAGTGAAACTCAACGGCGCGTTGACCGCGGGCGTCTCGCGGCAACTGGCGGCCGAGGTCACCCGCGATGGCCAGCCGGTGACGACATTGCAGCCCTACTTGGGGGCATATGGCCATCTCGTCGCTCTACGGGAGGGAGACCTGGCGTATCTGCATGTGCACCCTGAGGGGGCCGCGCCGGTCGCGGGCCGCACCGGAGGGCCCGCAGTGTTGTTCGTCGCCACCGCACCTACCGCCGGGCGCTACCTGCTCTACCTCGACTTCAAAGTCGACGACACAGTGCGCACCGCCACCTTCGTCGTCGACGCCGAACCCGGCGATGCCAACCCGCCAGCGCCAGAACCTTCGCACGACGGCGGCCACGCCGGCGGGCACTGACGCTTCCGCCCAGAACTTGAAAGGGATTGGCACGCATGACGACATCGACACCCGTTTCCAGCCCGAGCGTGGAGCTACGAATCGGCGGAATGACCTGCGCCTCCTGCGCCAACCGTATCGAGCGCAAGCTCAACAAGATCGACGGTGTAGCGGCAACGGTGAACTACGCGACCGAAAAGGCCACCGTCATGGTGCCTAACGGATATGACCCAGCGCAGCTGATCGCCGAGGTGGAAAACGCCGGATATAGCGCGGCGCTGCCGTCACCGGAGAAGCCCGTCCAGTCCGAGGTGACAGACGAGACCGACGCCCCCGACATGGTTTCCCTGCGCCACCGCCTGACCGGCTCAGTGCTGCTGTCGGTGCCTGTCATCGCGATGGCGATGATCCCGGCGCTTCAGTTCACCTACTGGCAGTGGGCGTCGTTGGTGCTGGCTGCGCCGGTGATCGTCTGGGCGGCGTGGCCGTTTCACCGCGCCGCCTGGGTCAACCTGCGGCACGGCACGGCGACGATGGACACCCTCATTTCCCTGGGCACGTTGTCGGCCTTCCTGTGGTCGCTGTACGCGCTGTTCTTGGGGACCGCCGGCACTGCAGGGATGAAGCACCCCTTCGAACTGACGCTGGCACCGTCTCACGGAGCCACCAACATCTACCTCGAAGTCGCCGCTGGCGTAATAACCTTCATCCTCACGGGACGCTATTTCGAGAAACGGTCCAAACGGCAGGCCGGCGCGGCGCTACGGGCACTGTTGGAGCTGGGCGCCAAAGAGGTGTCCGTGCTGCGCGACGGGGTGGAATCGAAGATCGCGGTCGAGGACCTGGTGGTGGACGACGAGTTTGTCGTGCGCCCGGGGGAGAAAATCGCCACGGACGCGGTGGTGGTGTCTGGGACATCGGCGGTCGATGCGTCGATGCTGACCGGCGAATCGGTACCCGTGGAGGTCGGCCCAGGTGACACCGTGGTCGGTGCGACCGTCAACGCCGGCGGGCGACTGGTGGTGCGCGCCACCCGCGTCGGTTCGGACACCCAGTTGGCGCAGATGGCCCAGCTGGTCGAAAGCGCCCAAACCGGCAAGGCCCAAGTCCAGCGCCTGGCCGATCGCATCTCCGGAGTCTTCGTACCTATCGTCCTCGCGATCGCGGTGATCACACTGGGCGCGTGGCTGGGCGCGGGCTTTCCGGTCGCGACCGCCTTCACCGCCGCGGTCGCGGTCCTGGTGATCGCCTGCCCCTGCGCGCTCGGTTTGGCCACGCCGACGGCACTGCTGGTGGGCACCGGTCGAGGCGCGCAATTGGGCGTGTTGATCAAGGGCCCGGAGGTGCTGGAATCCACCAGAAAGGTCGACACCGTCGTGCTGGACAAGACCGGCACCGTCACCACCGGCAAGATGACGCTGGTCGATGTCATCGCAGCGCCAGGAACCGAACGCGCGGACTTGCTTCGGCTGGCCGGCGCGTTGGAGAACGCATCGGAGCACCCGATCGCCCAGGCTGTCGCTATCGCTGCCACCAAGGAACTCGGAACGCTACCCACTCCTGAGGATTTCGCCAATGTCGAAGGCAAGGGCGTACTGGGCGTCGTGGACGGACACGCAGTCGTCGTGGGGCGCGAATCATTGCTCGCCGACTGGGCCCAACACCTCAGTGCAGAGTTGGCGCAGGCGAAAGCCGGTGCAGAAGCTCAGGGCAAGACTGTGGTCGCCGTCGGCTGGGACGGTGAGGCTCGCGGCGTGCTCCTCGTCGCGGATACCGTGAAACCAACCAGCGCGCAGGCGATCTCACAGATGCGCGAGATCGGCCTGACGCCCGTGCTGCTCACCGGCGACAACGAAGCCGTTGCCCGGCAGATTGCCGCCGAGGTCGGCATCGAAACCGTAATCGCCGAGGTGATGCCTAAGGACAAGGTCGACGTCATTGTCCGGCTGCAAGCCGACGGCAAGACCGTGGCGATGGTCGGCGATGGCGTCAATGACGCGCCCGCCCTCGCGCAGGCCGACCTCGGCCTGGCAATGGGTACCGGAACTGACGTGGCGATCGAGGCCTCCGACATCACCCTGGTACGGGGCGACCTGCGCAGCGCCGTCGATGCGATCCGGCTGTCCCGCAAGACACTCTCGACGATCAAGACGAACCTGTTCTGGGCTTTCGCCTACAACGTCGCTGCGATACCGGTCGCTGCACTGGGAATGCTCAACCCCATGCTCGCCGGCGCGGCGATGGCGTTCTCCAGTGTCTTCGTGGTCGGCAACAGCCTCCGGTTGCGCGGCTTCACATCCACATCGTCTGTCCTTCCAGCTAGATCCCTACTGCACCGAGGAGAAGTTATGTCCAACGATCCAAAAACTGGCTGCTGCTGCAACGGCTCAACCGCCGACTTAGACGCCGCGGTCATCGATTCTGCGGTGAGAAACCTCCTCGACCCCGCGGAGGATCGGACGACCTGTCCGGTGATGCCCGGTAGATCGGTGGACAAGACGGCCGCCGAAACCGCGGGCTTGTTCCGCGACTACCGCGGTCGACGGTATTGGTTCTGCTGCAAAGGGTGTGGGCCGCAGTTCGACCGTGATCCCGATACGCACGCCAGCGTGGCGTGACTGAAATTCTCACCCGCAAAACAGAGGACCTGCAATGAGCCAAGTCGACGACACTGACCACTGCCACGGGTCGGGCTCGGCACACCACGCCTACATCACCGATAAGGACAAGTACCTCAAGCGCTTGAGACGCATAGAAGGTCAAGCCCGCGGTATCAGCCGGATGATCGAGGAGGAGCGCTATTGCATCGACATCCTCACCCAAGCTGACGCGCTGACCAAAGCCCTGCAGGGCGTAGCACTCGCGCTGCTGGACGACCATCTACGACACTGCGTTCGAGAAGCTGCTGCCGCCGGAGGGCCGGCCGCCGACGCCAAACTCACCGAAGCCTCCGAAGCCATCGCCCGACTGGTGCGGTCATGACCCAAGACGGCAGCCACCGATGCAGCCGTTCGGATCTCCGGCCGCTGGTCGCGCTCGAACCAACACCTGAGCTCATCAAGGGAAGCAGAACATGACAAATCACGATGACCACGCGGTAGCTACATCGCTCACCGACGTGCACGCCAACCACGACGGCCACGGCGATCACGCCGATCACGCCGATCACCAACCCAATGCTGACCACGGGGGCCATGCCGGCCATGGGGGCGATCATGTCGCTCAATTCCGAAAGCTCTTCTGGATCAACTTGATCATCGCGGTACCGGTCGTCGCGTTCTCGACCATGTTCGCGATGCTGCTCGGCTACGAGATCCCCGGCTTTCCAGGCGCCCGCTGGGTGGCGCCGCTACTGGGCACGGTCATGTACGTCGTCGGCGGGCGTCTCTTCCTGACCGGCGCGATCAGCGAAATACGTTCCCGCAAACCGGGAATGATGCTACTGATCGGACTGGCAATCACCGTCGCATTCTTCGCGTCGTGGGGCGCCAGCGTGGGTCTGCTGCATCATGAACTGGAGTTCTGGTGGGAACTCGCGCTGCTCATCGTCATCATGCTGCTCGGCCATTGGGTTGAGATGCGCTCGCTGGCGCAGACAACGTCGGCACTGGACTCGCTGGCGGCGCTGCTTCCTGATGAGGCCGAGAAGATCGACGGCGATCGCACGGTCACCGTTTCACCGGCCGATCTGCACGTCGGCGATCTGGTGCTGGTCCGACCCGGAGGCAGCGTCCCCGCCGACGGAAGAATCGTCGATGGACGCGCCGACATGGACGAGTCGATGGTCACCGGCGAATCCCGGTCAGTGGCGCGGGGCGTCGGTGACGCCGTCACGGCTGGAACCGTCGCCACCGATTCCGGGTTACGCGTCGAGATCACCGCCACCGGCGACGACACCGCCCTGGCGGGTATCCAACGCTTGGTTGCCGAAGCGCAGAACTCGTCATCGCGTGCCCAGCGCCTCGCCGACAGGGCGGCCGGTTGGCTGTTCTGGTTCGCTTTGATCACTGCGGCAATCACTGCGGCGGTATGGGCGGTCGTCGGATACCCCGACGCATCCGTCATACGAGCGATCACCGTGCTCGTCATCGCGTGCCCACACGCGTTGGGTTTGGCGATTCCGCTGGTCGTTTCCATCGCCACCGAGCGTGCAGCGCGGGGCGGTGTGCTGATCAAGGACCGGCTCGCGCTGGAAGGTATGCGCACCGTGGACGCGGTGTTGTTCGACAAGACCGGCACCCTGACCAAAGGCGAACCCACCGTGACCGCGATCGAGGCAGGGGTCGACGTCGACGACGACACCGTGCTTGCGATGGCCGCCTCGGCCGAGACCGACAGCGAGCACCCTCTGGCCCGGGCGATAGTGAAGGCTGCAGCGGAACGCGGACTCTCCGTGCCGCGTGCGAGCGGCTTCTCGTCCTCTCCGGCGGTCGGTGTCACCGCCACGGTCGAGGGGCACGAAGTCCGGGTGGGCGGCCCCCGCCTACTCGAAGAGATCGGCGCACAGGAAGTCAGCGCCGCCACAGCGTGGCGCGAGGAGGGCGCGATCATCCTGCATGTCGTCCGCGACGGCGCTGTGCTCGGCGGCCTTCGACTGGCCGACGAGATCCGCCCCGAGTCCCGTGAAGCCGTCGATGCGCTGCACAAGGTCGGCATCGAGGTCGTCATGATCACTGGTGACGCCGAGGCCGTTGCACGGGCGGTAGGCAACGAAATCGGCATCGATCGCGTGTTCGCCGGCGTGCGCCCAGAAGACAAGGCGTCGAAGGTCTCAGCGTTGCAGCACGAGGGCAAAAAGGTCGCGATGGTCGGCGACGGGGTCAACGATGCGCCTGCATTGGCACAGGCCGACGTCGGGATTGCGATCGGCGCCGGCACCGACGTCGC
>JAHZJB010000115.1 GCA_022601135.1 Actinomycetes bacterium
GACTTGGCGCTGGGCCAGGCGAACAGGAATCGGGGGTCGTAGGCCCGCCCGCACATGCCGTAGTGGCCGGCGCCGTAGGACGCCCCGATCAGGAGCGAGATATGGGGGACGGTCGAATTCGACACCGCATTGATCATCATCGACCCGTGCTTGATCATCCCCCCTTCCTCGTAGTCCTTGCCCACCATGTAGCCGGTCGTGTTGTGCAGGAACAACAACGGTGTGTCGGAACGGTTGGCCAGCTGAATGAACTGGGTGGCCTTCTGCGACTCCTCGCTGAACAGCACGCCGCGGGCGTTGGCGAGGATGCCCAACGGGTACCCGTGCAGGGTTGCCCAGCCGGTCACCAACGACCCCCCGTAGAGCGGTTTGAACTCGTCGAACTCCGAACCATCGACGATGCGGGCGATGACCTCACGGGGGTCGAAAGGGATGCGCAGATCCGCCGGGACGATGCCGACCAGCTCGTTCTCATCGAACCGCGGTGCACGCACCGGCCCCGGCTGCGGACCTTGCTTGTGCCAATTCAACCGGGCCACGATCCTGCGTCCGATACGGATGGCGTCGAGCTCGTCGACCGCAAAGTAGTCGGCCAGACCCGAAGTCCGAGCGTGCATCTCGGCGCCGCCGAGGGATTCGTCGTCGGATTCCTCGCCGGTGGCCATCTTCACCAGGGGCGGCCCCGCCAGGAACACCTTCGAGCGTTCCTTGATCATCACCACGTGATCGGACATGCCGGGGATGTACGCGCCACCGGCGGTGGAGTTGCCGAACACCAGGGCGATGGTTGGGATGCCCGCCGCGGACAGCCGGGTCAGGTCGCGGAACATCTGCCCGCCGGGGATGAAGATCTCCTTCTGCGTCGGCAGGTCGGCACCGCCGGACTCCACCAGCGAGATCACCGGCAGCCGATTCTCGCGCGCGATCTGATTGGCCCGCAGTATCTTTCGTAACGTCCACGGGTTGCTGGTGCCACCCTTGACGGTCGGGTCGTTGGCGACGATCAGACATTCCACGCCGCTGACCGCACCGATGCCGACCACCACGCTGGCGCCGACAGTGAAGTTCGTGCCCCAGGCGGCCAAGGGACTGAGCTCCAGGAAGGGCGAATCGGGATCAAGTAGCGCTGCGACGCGCTCGCGTGCGGTCATCTTGCCGCGGGCGTGGTGGCGAGACACATACTTCTCTCCACCTCCCGCCAGCGCCTTAGCGTGTTCGGTCTCCAACTCAGCCAGTTTGGCCGCCATGGCCTCGACGGCCTCGGTGTAGCCGGGGGAGTGGGTGTCGAGAAGGGATCGCAGGGTCATGACTGGTAACCGAGGGTCTTGGCGGCAAGTGAGGTCAGGATCTCGGTGGTGCCGCCGCCGATGCCGAGGATTCGCATGTCACGGTACTGGCGCTCGACCTCCGACTCGGCCATGTAGCCCATGCCGCCGAACAATTGCACCGCCTGGTTTGCCACCCATTCGCCGGCCTCGACGGCGGTGTTCTTGGCGAAGCAGACCTCGGCGATGAGGTGGGGGCCGTCCTTGGTCCCTTCCGAGAGTTGTCGTTCGACGACGTGCCGTGTGTAGACGCGAGCCACATCGATGCGTCGCGCCATCTCGGCCAGCGTGTTCTGCACGGACTGGCGCGCAATCAACGGCTTGCCGAACGTTTCTCGATTCCGACACCACTCGACGGTGAGATCGAGGCAACGTTGGGCACTCGAATAGGCCTGCGCGGCAAGGCCGACGCGCTCGGACACGAACGCGGCGGCGATCTGGAGAAAGCCGGTGTTCTCGGCGCCGACCAGGTTGGCAGCGGGCACTCGAACGTCGGTATAGGACAACTCGGCGGTGTCCGACGACCGCCAGCCCATCTTGTCCAGCTTCCGGGTCACCTGAAACCCTGGCGAGCATGCCGGACCCGTTTTGTCTATCACGATCAGCGAAACTCCCGCGGCGCCGTTGTTCCCGGTCCGCGCCGCGGTGACGACGTAGTCGGCCCGCACCCCCGATGTGATGTAGGTCTTGGCGCCGTTGACGATGAAGTCCGCGTCTGCCCCGGAGCCATCTCGAACCGCCCGCGTCCTTAGATGCCCGACGTCAGAACCCCCGCCGGGTTCGGTGATTGCCAGCGCGCCGATCTTCTCGCCGAGCAACGTCGGTCGGACATAGGTTTCGATGAGCCGCTCGTCGCCCGACGCGATCATGTGGGGGACGGCGATACCGCAGGTTAACAGTGAAGCGAATACGCCGCCGGGGGATCCGGACTCGTGCATCTCCTCGCAGATGATCAACGCGTCGGCGGCATCACCGCCTCCGCCGCCGACGGACTCGGGGAAACCCGCACCGAGCAGTCCGGCGATGGCCGCCTTGCGGTGCAGTTCGCGGGGTAGTTCGCCAACCTGTTCCCATTCCGCGGCGTGGGGCAGCACTTCGCGCTCGACGAAGGAGCGCACTGTCTTTCTCAGCTCATCGCGCTCGGGTGTCGTCCAGATGCTCACGAGAGAAATTCCTCCGGTATGTCGATGTGGCGGCTGCGTAGCCATTCGCCCAGGCCCTTGGCTTGGGGATCGAACCTCGCCTGGTAGGCGACACCCTTGCCGAGAATTCCCTCGATGACGAAGTTGACGGCGCGCAGGTTGTTGAGCACATAGCGGGTGACCGGGAGATCAGCTGTCTCGGGCAGCAATTCCCGCAGCTTCTCCACGGTGAGAGTGTTTGCCAGCCAACGCCATTGGGCCTTGGCCCTTTCTCCCGCCGCTTCGCTCGCCCCGGTACCATCTCCCGTCGCTTCGCTCGCCCTGGCCCTCACCCATACCCCGACGTTGGCGCTTCCACCCTTGTCTCCGCTACGGGCTCCGGCGATGGTGCCCAGCGGTACCCGCCGCGTCGGGCCGAATTGAAGAGGTGGGGGCGGGTCGTCCCCGGGTACCGACTCCAGCTCCAGGGTCTGGCCGGCGGGTGGAATGACAGTGCGGGTGCCGTCGGGATGTACTGCGAGGTGCTCCACCTGATCAGCGGGAATGTAGGCGGCGGTGAACACGCCGTACACCTGACCGTCGCCCGGCGGGGTGGTGCTGGCGAAGCCGGGATAGCTTGCCAGGGCCAATTGAACCGCTGCTGAGGAAAACTGGCGTCCCACCGTGTTGGGGTCGGGGTCGCGCGCCACGCATCGCAGCAACGCGCTGGCAGCCTGTTCGGTGTCGGCGTCGTCATGGTCGGTGCGTGCCAGCGCCCATTCCAGTTCCGCGGGCCTCACCGTCAAGCTGGTCTCGAGCTGTCTGCGCACCAGTTCGGCCTTGGCCTCGATATCCAGCCCGGTCAGGATCAACGTCATTTCATTGCGGAATCCGCCGATGCTGTTCAGCGACACCTTCAGCGTGGGCGGGGGCGGCTCACCGGAAACACCGCCGACCCGGACTCTGTCGGGACCGTCGTCGGATAGCTTGATCGAGTCCACCCGAAGGGTCGCATCGGGATTTGCGTACCGTGGGCCGGAGATCTCGTAGAGCAGCTGTGCGGTCACGGTATCGGTCGTCACCGCTCCATCGGTGCCCGGATGTTTGGTGATCACCGACGAGCCGTCCGGGTGGATTTCGGCGATCGGGAACCCGGGGTGCATCAAGGCCGCCAGATCCGGAAAATCACGAGCGAAGAAAGAGTAGTTTCCGCCGGTGGCCTGGGTGCCGCATTCGATGATGTGTCCCGCGGCGATCGCCCCGGCCAGGGCATCGTGATCGTTGCGGCCCCAGCCGAAGTGTGCCGCCGCGGGTCCAACGATGACCGATGCGTCGGTGACCCGCCCGGTGACGACGACGTCTGCGCCGGAGTTGAGACAGTCGACGATGCCCCAGGCGCCCAGGTAGGCGTTGGCCGTGAGAAGTGTGCCTCCGCCCCGCATCGCCGCTGAAAGCCCCAAGTCGTCGGCCCGGCCCAGCACGTCATCACCCTCGACGTGGGCGACGGAGACCGCGATTCCGAGTCTGTCGGCCAGCGCACGGACGGACGCGGCCAGGCCCGCGGGGTTGAGGCCGCCGGCATTGGTGACGATGCGGACTCCGCGGTCTTTGGCGATGCCCAGGCAATCCTCGAGCTGGCGGACGAACGTCTTGGCGTAGCCGGTGTCGGGCTTCTTCATCCGATCGCGGCCCAGAATGAGCATCGTCAGCTCTGCCAGGTAATCACCGGTCAGATAGTCGAGCTCGCCGCCGTCGAGCATTTCGTGCATGGCCGAAAACCGGTCGCCGTAGAAGCCCGAGCAGTTTCCGATCCGGACCGGGGTTCCTGCCGGACTGATCCCCGATGACGCCACCGGCACTCCATTCGTCTCGTCGTCGAACCGTCGACCAACCAACCGGTAGGTTACCCGGTAGGTTACTTCGTACCGCCGGCACCGAGTCAAGTCCGGTCAGTCGAGGAGTTTGGAGCCCGTACAGCTCACCGGTATCCTGAGCAGCAATCGCTCGCGCCAATGGAACTCCAGGCTCGCGGGCAGTGTTACCTCGGATAACCACCCCGAATAGATGGAGAGTTCGATCATGGCTGTGCCGAAGCGCAGGATGTCGCGTGCGAACACCCGGAGCCGCCGTGCGCAGTGGAAGGCCACCCGCACTGAACTTGTCGGCGTCACCGTCGCAGGTCAGCAGCACAAGGTCCCGCGCCGCCTGCTCAAGGCCGCACGGCTCGGACTCATCGACCTCGATCGCCGCTAGGTTTGCCGGAAAGTCGCCGTTTGCGCGGCGCGCCTCTCAGGTCACTCTCAGAAACGGGGTTGACACTGTGTCAGTGCGCATACTTGTCGTTGACGACGATCGCGCGGTGCGCGAATCCCTGCGGCGGTCCCTATCCTTCAATGGCTACTCGGTGGAGTTGGCCCAGGACGGCCGGGAAGCCCTCGACCTGATCGCCAGCCAGCGGCCCGATGCCCTGGTCCTCGATGTGATGATGCCGCGTCTGGACGGCCTCGAGGTGTGCCGGCTGCTCCGGAGTACCGGCGACGACCTCCCGATCTTGGTGCTCACTGCCCGGGACTCGGTGTCCGAGCGGGTCGCTGGTCTGGACGCGGGAGCCGACGATTACCTACCGAAGCCGTTCGCCTTGGAGGAGTTGCTGGCGCGGATGCGCGCGCTGTTGCGCCGCACCAACCCCGAGGAGGGCACCGAATCGGCGGCGTTGACTTTTTCGGACCTGACGCTGGATCCAGTGACGCGCGAGGTCACTCGCGGCGATCGGCAGATCAGTCTCACCCGTACCGAGTTCTCTCTGCTCGAGATGTTGATCGCCAACCCGCGCCGCGTCTTGACCCGTAGCCGCATCCTCGAGGAAGTCTGGGGCTTCGACTTTCCGACATCGGGAAACGCGCTGGAGGTCTACGTCGGCTACCTGCGACGCAAGACTGAAGCCGAGGGCGAGCCGCGGCTGATTCACACCGTGCGCGGCGTGGGATATGTGCTGCGCGAGACCCCGCCCTGATGACCATGCAGACACCGGACACCGAGGCAGAGAACGTGACGCCGGCCCCGCCGACGGCCAGTTCGGTGTCCTTGCGATGGCGGGTGATGCTCCTGGCCATGTCGATGGTCGCCATGGTCGTGGTGCTGATGGCAGTCGCGGTGTACGCGGTCGTCTCCCGCGCGCTCTACGACGATATCGACACCCAGTTGCGTAGCCGTGCCCAGTTGCTCGTCGAGAGCGGATCGCTGGCCGCCGACCCCGGCAAGGCCATCGAAGGCACCGCCTATTCCGAAGTCAACGCCATGCTGTTCACGCCCCGGGCGATCTACACCGCCAACCAGCAGGGCCAGACGTTGCCGCTCGGGGGACCAGAGAAGGATGTGATCCAGGGCAAACTATTGATGTCGCTGCGCACCGTCAACCGACAGCGGGTGCTCGCCATGCACCTCAGCAGCGGCAGCACCCTGCTGATCTCGAAGAGCCTGGCTCCGACCGGGCAAGTCCTGAGACGGTTGGGCACGGTCCTGCTCATCGTCGGGGGAATAGGGGTCGCGGTGGCCGCCATCGCCGGCGGAATGGTGGCACGCGCGGGCCTGCGCCCGGTGGCCCGCCTCACCGAAGCGGCCGAGCGGGTCGCCCGGACCGACGACCTGCGCCCGATCCCGGTGTACGGCAGCGATGAACTCGCACGACTCACCGAGGCGTTCAACATGATGCTGCGGGCATTGGCCGAGTCTCGCGAGCGGCAGACACGGTTGGTCACCGATGCCGGCCACGAGCTGCGCACCCCGCTGACATCTCTGCGTACGAATGTGGAGTTGTTGATGGCCTCAATGGCGCCGGGGGCGCCGCGCCTACCCGAAGAAGAGATGAGTGGGCTGCGGGCCGACGTGCTGGCGCAGATCGAGGAATTGTCCACGCTGGTTGGCGACCTGGTGGACCTCACCCGCGAGGATGCCGGAGGCGTCACCCACGAGACGGTCGATCTGGCAGACGTCATAGACCGGTCGTTGGAGCGGGTTCGCCGGCGCCGCAACGACATCGACTTCGACGTTTCGGTAATACCGTGGCAGGTGTACGGCGACGGGGCGGGTTTGGCCCGCGCGGTGCTCAACCTGTTGGACAACGCTGCGAAGTGGAGCCCGCCCGATGGCCGGGTAGAGGTGCGGCTCGCGCAGGTCGACGCGCTGCATGCGGAGTTGGTTGTCTCGGACTACGGACCCGGAATCCCGCCGCAGGAACGGAGTCTGGTCTTCGAACGGTTCTTCAGGTCAACCGCTGCCCGAGCGATGCCCGGTTCCGGCCTGGGCTTGGCGATCGTCAAACACGTGGTAGTCAAGCACGGCGGGACGCTGCTCGTTCGTGAGACGGTTCCCGGTGGTCAGCCGCCGGGGACGTCGATGCATGTGGTGCTGCCGGGTCGTCCTGCTGCGGCCCGCCCGGATGAGGCAGAGCGAGAAGTCGCGACACGCGGGAGCTGATCGCCGCGGTGAGCACCATCACAGGCGAGGATGGAGTGGCGGGTCTCTAAGGGGATTCTCAGCACAATTGGGCACCCTGGGGGCTTCCCCTTCGTTGTTCAAAGCGACGAAACCTACTGCAGGAAGAGCATCGCAGCGACATGACGAACTATCCGAGGTACTCGCCGACCCCGCCGCCGGGTCGTCAGCCCGGTGTTGAGGGGGAGGTGCCGCCCGGCTCGGTCGGCCCGCGAACATCGCGCGTCTACGGGCAGCGGCCCCACGACTGGCGTTACGCGACTGAGCAACAGCGGCAAGCGTTTCGACAGCATTACGACCCCTACCCGGGTGCTCCCATGCCGGGCGGGCTCGGTCAGTATCCGAGACCGAACATGCCAGTCACACCTCAGCCGCAGCCCCGGAAGCTCTCTCGTGCAACGGCTTTGACGGCGGGTGCGGTTGCGATCGCGATCGTTTCAGCGGGTGTCGGCGGTGGCGTGGCGATCCTGGCGCATCCAGACCATGACGTCGCCGGTGTAGGAACCTCCGGCGCAGTGCCCGGCATGCCTGCCGCCAGCGCGCCGGCCGGCTCCGTCGAGCAGGTGGCCGACAAGGTCCTGCCCAGCGTGGTCAAGCTAGAAGTGAACATGGGACGAAAGTCCGAAGAGGGCTCCGGGGTGATCCTGTCGACCGACGGGCTGATTCTGACCAACAACCACGTGGTCGCCACGTCCGGAGACGGACCGGGTTCCGAGGGCGCTCCGAAGACCAAAGTCACGTTCGCCAACGGCAAGACGACGTCGTTCAGCGTTGTCGGCACCGACCCCGGTAGTGACATTGCGGTGGTTCGCGCCGACAATGTCTCGGGTCTGACGCCGATCGCGGTTGGTTCGTCGGCGGACCTGCGGGTGGGGCAGGATGTCGTGGCGATCGGATCCCCGCTCGGGTTGGAGGGCACGGTAACCACCGGCATCATCAGCGCCTTGAACCGTCCGGTGGCCGCAGGTGGTGACGCGAGGAATCAGAACACTGTCCTCGACGCCATTCAGACAGACGCGGCGATCAACCCGGGTAACTCCGGCGGTGCGCTGGTGAACATGAACGGCGAGTTGGTCGGCATCAACTCCGCCATCGCAACGCTGGGCGCCGACGCGGGCGGGCCGCGGGGCGGGTCCATCGGGCTTGGCTTCGCGATCCCGGTCGACCAGGCAAAGCGGATCGCCGATGAATTGATCCAGACCGGAAGCGCCTCCCGCGCGTCGCTGGGCGTGCAGGTCGGCAACGAAGCAGGAGTTGACGGCGCCAAGATTGTCGAGGTCACCAAGGGTGGAGCCGCCGCGGCGGCGGGACTGCCCGACGGAGTCTTGGTCACCAAGCTCGACGACAGGGTGATCGACAGCGCTGATGCGCTGGTAGCGGCGGTGCGTTCGAAAGCGCCCGGCGACACGGTGACGCTGACCTATGAGGACGCTGCAGGCAAGCCGCAAGCCGTGGAAGTCACCCTCGGCAAGGCCGGCCAGTGAAGCTGGTTGTCGGTCAGCAGCGTCCAGGGGCCAGTCTGGCTGAACTGGTGTCTGAGCAGAGATATACGGTTGAGCGCATGGAAGAGCCTCTTGCGTTGGTGGGCCGGGCGCTGGTCGTCGTGGTCGATGACCGCACCGCCCACGGCGACGCAGCGGACCACAGTGGGCCCCTGGTCGCCGAGCTACTCGGTGAGGCGGGCTTCGTGGTCGACGGCGTCGTGGTGGTTTCCGCAGACGAGGTTGAGATCCGCAACGCGTTGAACACGGCGGTGATAGGCGGCGTCGACCTGGTGGTGTCGATCGGGGGCACCGGGGTCACGCCGCGGGACGTCACGCCCGAATCGACCGTCGATCTCCTCGATCGCGAGCTGTTGGGAATCGCCGAGGCGCTTCGGGGCTCGGGTCTGTCGGCGGGCATCGCTGACGCCGGGTTGTCGCGCGGGCTGGCCGGCATCTCCGGCAGCACACTGGTGGTGAATCTCGCCGGGTCGCGTGCGGCGGTGCGCGATGGAATGGCCACCCTGGGACCGTTGGCGGCGCAGATCATCGGGCAGCTGTCCAGCTTGGACATCTGAAAATCACGCGTCCACTCTGTCTTCGATGTTAATGGAAGGTGAACAGCGAATATCGGGGCGGAGTGATCTTCGTCACACCGAATTGGGGCAATGACTCATACTCCCCGGCATTCCCGGGACGCAGTTAACGAGATCTTCGGGGATGCGTCGGAAGCGCCGTTGGGCGAGCGCGACTACTCGTCGTTGTCGGAGGATGACGCCGATAACGACCAGTGGCTGAAAGACAACGTCCCACCGCACCACGGCTGAACAGTGCTTGCTCGAACCCCAGAAAGCGCACCTGTAACACTGACGCTGTGCGAAGCGAACACTCTGATGCGGGGCCGCGAATCAGCGACGTAGCCCGTATCGACCCCCGCCGTCGCGGTAAGGGATTTGGGGCGCCCATGGTAGCTTCAGCTAACTTCGCTCAACCCGGCATGCGGGTGGCTGGCGGTCGGCGTTCACGTTGCCGCTGCAATGCCTCCCCGTTATGTTCCTCGTGTTAACGGATGAGCGAATCATGGGAACCTACGAGTGGGATTTTGACTCCACTCACATTAGAGTCTGGCGAGGTGCGCAGCGTTGCGGTCACACCAGGCACGAACAACTGCGGTACTCCTGACAGGGGCTTTTCGTACCACATGACGTAAGGGAGATCATGAAGGCAGCTAGTCGGGTGCTGGTTGTGATGGTGGCATCCATCGCGGCGTTGTTCGTGAGCACGGGTACCTCTCAGGCTGGGCTGGATAATGAGTTGAGCCTGGTCGATGGTCAGGGCAATACGTTGACGATCCAGCAGTGGGACACGTTCCTCAACGGTGTGTTTCCGCTGGACCGCAACCGGTTGACCCGGGAGTGGTTCCACTCGGGCAAGGCCACCTACATCGTTGATGGTGAGGGTGCCGAGGATTTCGAGGGCACGCTCGAGCTGGGTTATCAGGTGGGCTTCCCCTGGTCGCTGGGTGTGGGTATCAACTTCAGCTACACCACGCCCAACATCGCGTTCGACGGTCTGCAGGGTGTGGGCTTTTTCGATCCGGTGTTCGGTAACGAGTTCAGCGGCATTGTGACTCCGCCGTTGTTCCCGGGTGTGTCGATCTCGGCTGACCTGGGTAACGGCCCGGGTATTCAGGAGGTTGCGACCTTCAGCGTCGATGTGGCGGGCCCGGGTGGTTCGGTGGCGGTGTCCAATGCGCACGGCACGGTGACCGGTGCTGCTGGTGGGGTGTTGCTGCGTCCGTTCGCCCGGTTGGTCTCCTCGACCGGTGACAGCGTCACCACCTACGGCGAAGCCTGGAACATGAACTGACACTCCCCGACCGGTTCATCATGTCCGGTCCGGATGGCCGTTCTCCTCGGTCACGCTGGTCACGCCGCTATTCGCGTCATCCCGAAGGAGATCGCGGATTTCGGTCAGCAGAGTCAGCTCCGTCTCAGTCGGCTCCACGGCGTTGTCATTCTCGTTGAGCTCCTTGAGCCTCTTCAAAGGCGCGACTATCACGAAGTAGATCACCGCGGCCACGATGAGAAAGTTGATACCGGCCGCCAGCACGGCGTTTAGATCGAGATACTGATCACCCCCGAGGGGTATCCGCAGGATGCCGTACTCCGCGTTGGGGCCCGCGCCGATCCGGTCGATGAGAGGCTGGATGATGTTCTGGGTGAACGCCGTCACCAACCCGGTAAACGCCGCCCCGATCACCACCGCGACGGCCAGATCGATCACGTTGCCCCGCGATATGAAGTCTTTGAAACCCTTCAGCATTGTGGTTGCATCCTTTCGTGCGTGAAACGTCGCCCCAAAAGTTAGCGCGGATGCGATATTTCAGGTCTTACTCAGGGTATTTTCAGGTGATTCACAGGAATGTCGTCGCTGCGGGGTTTTGCTGATCGAATCGAGAATGGGTCTGAGCAATTCACGTCACTCTGGTAAGAAGTGCGTCTCCGATCTCGCCTTGATAAGCTCTGGGCTGTTCGTGCATGACGTCATCGCCGCCGCAACCCGCACGATCGCACGATCTCTTGACACAAAAGGGGCAAGGGCGATGGCTGCTTTCATCCGCAAGACTGCAAAGTTTGGGGCTCTCGGCGTTGGGGCGCTCGCCGTCACCTTGTCTGGCATGACGGCAGGTGCCGGAACCGCCGGCGCGAACCCCAACGATCCCGGCATGGATCGGGTCGGCGGGAACGGATCCGTGAGCTCGCGTCAGGCAGCTTCAACCTCTGGGGCGAAGCATTGCGAAGTAGGTATGGGCACGCTCAGCACGGCGTCGAGCCACACCCCCGAGATGGGTGCACCCAAACAGACGACCAAGGAGGCCGGGCCTAGCTGGGTCGGATCCGACGGCTGGCAGGCCATTGGACTGTCGCCGTCGAACCCGTGGGGCGGCAACTTCAACCCGCGGAACACCCGGACGGGTCCGCAGTGCAAATCTGGTACCGCCAGTGGCTGGGGATAACATACCGCTACTCAAGTCCGCCCCCGACGATCACGCCGGGGGCGGGTTTTGTGCTGCCTAGTACGCTAGGACGTAGGTGACAGTTGTCGTTTCTTTGCGCCTGCCGGTATGGCGTTCTGGTGGCCTGAAGCTACCGCGTGAATAGGGCTGAGGTCGGGTGTCCACAGTTTGCTGTCAGCGCATCGGCGGCCAGCCCAATGTGAAACTGTAAGCCCGATTTAAATTGTCTCTCATATTGTCGCTTAGGCCTGCCAACGCGGCGAGGAGTTCGATGCCCCTTTGGTAGGCTGCTTGATATCCAAGAAACATGTTTTCAACCCGAAGACGCGCGACCTGGCCACGATGAGGTCCTCGTCGCAGAGAGGGGCGAACCGATGGTCGCCGTTGCCCAGAAATCAACGAAGTTCGGAGCGCTCGGCGCCGGTGCGCTAGCCGTCAGCTTCGTCGCCATGACATTCGGGTCGGGAATCGCCGGCGCGAACCCCAACGATCCTGGCATGGACCGGGTGGGCGGAAACGGAACGGTGAGCTCGCGTCAGGCAGATTCCACCTCGGGTGCGAAGCACTGCGAAGTCGGCACCGGCACGCTCAGCACCGCGTCCACTCACACCCCCGATATGGGCGCACCGAAACAGACCGCTAAGGAGGCCGGGCCTAGCTGGGTCGGATCAGACGGCTGGCAAGCTATCGGACTATCCCCGTCCAACCCGTGGCGGGGTCAGCTCGGCCAAACAACGAGGACCGGTCCGCAGTGCAAGCAGGGCAGAGCGCACGATGCCGGGTCGAGCCATGTGTGGTGACTCAGGCGTTTAGATCCGACGTGCCTCGGGTGGGCTAATGCAGCGTCAGGGTGATGTCTTGTACCAGTGCAGCGCCGGCAACGGTCTTCGCCGCGTGGGCAGGTAGCGCCACTAGTACGACTCGCCCGCCACCGCCTGCGGTCGTCCCAGTGCCTTCGGCGGAAGCCAGCACCACGATCGCGTCGGTGGCCAGTACTCGGGCGCTATCTCGACTGTCGGCGGATGCCGGTGCGGCCACGATATCGACGATGTCTCCGGGCCTTACCAACTCCACGAGGGACGGGTCGGCCAAGGGCAGGGGCACGAGGCGGGCGTCCGGGCCAGCAGCGGATTCTGCCAACCGCCGCCCCAGCAGGCGTACGTCGGTAACCACCTCACCCCGGCGCGCCGGCCCGGCCAGTGTGGCACCGACCACCGAGCCGACATCGGTCTGTGAACCATCGGGAATGGTGGATGCCCGCTGGGTTTCGAGCCGGATGTCGTTGGCGGTGAGTTCTGTACCGGGCGAGAGGTCGCGGGTGGTGACGACGACCTCGGTGTGGTCGGCCCGCGGGTCGTCCCGCCACGCTGCAACCGCGGCCAGAACGACCAGAGCGGCCGCGAGCGCGCGGCGGGCGGCCACCGTGCGGGACCAATCGGGGCGCACGATGCGGGCGAGCCGATCGAGTGGCGATGGTTCGAGCGAATCCCCCACCAGACCAGGCTAGAGCGCTCACCGGCGCTAGTCAGCCGCTGATTTCGCGGCTGTGGATAACGTCAGTTGGACGCCGTGGTTGCCGGGCTCGGGGTGCCGCTGGAGGGCTTGTTCGACTTGTCGGATGAGCTCGACTTCGAGGTGCTGGTATCCGACGAACTCGACTTGTCCGACGAGGCGGCCGATGAGGAATCCGTGCCGTTGCTTGAGCTGCTGGAATCGGAGCTCTTGGCCGGGTTCTTGGACTCGCGGCTGTCGTTACGATAGAAGCCGCTGCCCTTGAACACGACTCCCACTTTTCCGAACAACTTGCGCAGCCGTCCGTCGCAGCTGGGGCAATCCGTCATGGAGTCATCGGCGAACGACTGCACGACATCGAATTTGTTGTCGCAATCGGTGCACGCATAGGAATAGGTAGGCACGAGAACCCTCCGCGGTGGACAAACTTGTTAGCACTCTACCGGCTTAAGTGCTAGAACCGCCAGGCGGGTGAAGTCATTCCCCCAGCGCGATCACACCCCCGCGCGGCGTCAGCGCATGAGTCATCGCCACATCGTGCGGTTCAGCGGGGAGGTCGTCGACTAGTTCGTCGTCACGTACCACGGCGAGCAGCGCAGCGTCGGGGTCGGCCATCCCCAGCGTCCGATCATAGAATCCCGCGCCGCGGCCCAATCGCACGCCCCGTCGGTCGACCGCCAGCGCGGGCACCACCACGATCGCCGCGTCGGCCACCGCAGCGGCGGGCACCCAGGGCGCCGCGGGTTCGTGCAGGCCGAACGGGGCATCGACAAGTTCGCCGCCCCGATACCGGGCCCACCTCAGCGGAAGCGGCGTGCCGTCGGCGCGCCGGCGGGCGACAGGAAGGAGGACGACGGCGTCCCGGCGCACCAGGGCGTCGATCAGTTCCCGGGAGCCAGGCTCGGAGCCGACCGGGACGTACGCGCACACCGTCTGACCAGGGGCGACGAACGTCGCCAGCCCGGTAGCGAGAGCAGCTGCCTCGGCGCCGCGTGCTTGGCGGGTCAGGCACCGGCGGGCGGCGAGGATCTCGGCCCTTAGCTGTGCTTTTGTCGACGGCACGCGAGATCCTCCAGGGCCGGGTAGATAGGGAACAACCAACGCAGAGAGGTTAATGTGTGAACAATGAATCAGCCTGACGTTCCAATGCCGCACACCGCGGTCGTGCCCGCGGCGGGGCTGGGAACACGTTTTCTTCCCGCCACCAAGACGGTGCCCAAGGAGCTGCTGCCTGTCGTCGACACGCCCGGCATCGAACTGGTGGCCGCAGAGGCGGCCGAAGCTGGTGCCCAACGGTTGATCATCATCACCTCTGAGGGCAAGGATGGCGTGGTCGCGCACTTCGTCGAGGATCTGGTCCTGGAGGGGACCCTGGAAGCGCGGGGCAAGTCAACGATGCTCGAGAAAGTTCGACGAGCGCCGGCGTTGATCAAGGTCGAGTCGGTGGTCCAGGCCGAACCCCTCGGACTCGGGCACGCGGTGAGTTGCGTGGAGCCCCACCTGGCCCCCGACGAGGACGCGATCGCCGTGCTGCTGCCCGACGACCTCGTGCTGCCCGCCGGGGTGTTGGAAACGATGTCCAAGGTGCGGGCCAAGCGTGGCGGCTCGGTGTTGTGCGCGATCGAGGTGGACGAGGAGCACATCAGCGCCTACGGTGTGTTCGACGTCGAGGTCGTGCCCGACGCCGTCAACCCCAATGTGCTCAAGGTCAAGGGGATGGTCGAGAAGCCTAAGGCCGAGGATGCACCGTCGCCCTATGCTGCGGCCGGACGCTATATCCTGGATCGGGCCATTTTCGACGCTCTCAAGCGGATTCCGCGTGGTGCCGGCGGAGAACTGCAGCTCACCGATGCGATCGCGCTGCTCATCGATGAAGGTCACCCGGTGCACGTGGTGGTACATCGCGGATCTCGACATGACCTGGGAAATCCGGGCGGCTATTTGAAGGCTGCGGTTGACTTTGCGTTGGAGCGGGACGATTACGGGCCCGAATTGCGCGAATGGTTGATTGAACGGTTGGGGCTCGCTGACGGTACGACCCAGCCCTAGCGGCTGTGACACCAACGCATCCGCGGCGCGAGCGGTGTCAGTCCGCTGGCCGGGTGCTTTCGAACGGGAGAAAGGCGTGATTTGCGTTCGGTGGAGGAGCAGCAGGCTCGGGTAGCTTCTGCCGCGGTGGCACCACGGCCGGTGCGCGTGGCGATCGCCGAAGCACAGGGTTTGATGTGCGCCGAAGAGGTGGTGACCGAGCGTCCACTTCCTGGGTTCGACCAAGCCGCGATCGACGGATACGCGGTTCGCAGCGTCGATCTACTCGGCGTGGGTGGCCCCGATGACGGTGCCGGCGACGTTCCCGCCGAAGAGACATCGGGACGCGACATCAGTCTGCCGGTGATGGGCACGATCGAGGCCGGCGCACGTACCCCGAGCAGATTGCAGCCGCGGCAGGCGGCGCGCGTGCAGACCGGCGCGCCGATGCCCACCCTGGCCGATGCCGTGCTGCCGTTGCGCTGGACCGATGGCGGCCAGGCGCGGGTCCGGGCTTTGCGGGGGGTGCGCTCGGGTGCTTACGTGCGTCGCGCCGGGGATGACGTGCAGCCTGGTGACGTAGCGGTGCGGTCCGGCACCATCATCGGTGCCGCACAGGTCGGCTTGCTCGCCGCGGTGGGGCGTGAGCGTGTCCTGGTACACCCGCGGCCGCGGCTGTCGGTTTTGTGTGTGGGCGGCGAGCTCGTCGATATATCCCGCACACCGGGCAATGGCCAGGTCTATGACGTGAACTCCTACGCGCTGGCGGCCGCGGGACGGGATGCGGGCGCCGAGGTCAACCGCGTCGGCATTGTGACGGCCGAGCCAAAGAAACTGCGGGAGGTCGTGGAAGGCCAGCTGAACCGCGCCGAGGCAGTGGTGATCGCGGGTGCGGTGGGCGGGGCGGCGGCCGAGGGGGTGCGGTCGGTGCTCGCACAGCTCGGCGACATGGAGGTCGCGCGGATCGCCATGCATCCGGGGTCCGTGCAGGGCTTCGGGCAGCTGGGGCCCGAGCGGGTTCCGGTCTTCCTGCTGCCCGCCAATCCGGTGAGTGCTCTGGTGGTGTTCGAGGTGATGGTGCGACCGCTGATCCGCCTGTCGCTCGGCAAGCGGCAGCCGATGCGGCGTGTCGTGCAGGCGCGAGCGCTGTCGCCGATCAGCTCGGTGCCCGGCCGCAAGGGATACCTGCGTGGGCAGCTGATGCGTGACCAGGACACCGGCGAGTACCTGGTGCAGGCGTTGGGCGGGGCGCCCGGTGCGTCGTCACATCTTTTGGCGACCCTGGCCGAGGCAAACTGTCTGGTCGTCGTCCCCACCGACGCGGAGCAGATCCGCACCGGCGAGGTTGTCGACGTAGCCTTCTTGGCGCAGCGCGGCTGAACGGCGAGATGGCCGCCGTGATGAACCTGTGGAGCTCGCGATCCCAACATCCGGGATGGCCGCTGCCGGTCGGGCCCCTGCGGGTTTCCGCCGGGCTGGTTCGGCTGCGCCCGGTCCGGCTCCGCGATGCCGCGCAATGGAGCAGAACCCGGCTGGCCGACCGCGCCCACCTCGAACCCTGGGAGCCCTCGACCGAGCTCAGTTGGGAAGTGCGACACTCTGTTTCATCCTGGCCCGCGGTGTGTTCGGGGCTGCGTGCCGAAGCCCGTAAGGGCAGGATGTTGCCGTACATGATCGAAGTCGACGGACAGTTCGCCGGCCAGCTCACGGTCGGAAACGTGACGCATGGCGCGCTGCGTTCCGCCTGGATCGGGTACTGGGTCACCAGCGGGTCGATCGGCGGCGGCGTCGCTACCGCGGCATTGGCGCTGGGTCTGGATCACTGTTTCGGCCCCGTGATGTTGCACCGCGTGGAGGCCACGGTGCGTCCGGAGAATGCGGCGAGCCGCGCGGTCCTGGCAAAGGCCGGGTTCCGTGAGGAAGGCCTGCTGAAGCGCTACCTGGACGTCGACGGCGCCTGGCGCGACCACCTGCTGGTGGCGATCACCATCGAGGAATTGAATGGGTCGGTGGCCTCCGCATTGGTCCGCGCGGGTCGCGCTTCGTGGGCCTGACGCCACCGAACCGCAGCACCCAATGTTACTGATGTGACATATGTGGCGTTTGGTGCTTGTCACCAGCGAATTACAGGTGTGTAATTGTCTTCGGCGCGCCGCCGATGGATGCGCTGGTCACAGACCTAGCCTGATGGGGAAAGGAGCAGGCGCCATGCCAAGCATCCCCCAATCTCTCCTCTGGATCTCTCTTGTCGTCCTCTGGCTGTTCGTGTTGGTTCCGATGTTGATCAACAAGCGCGACGCTGTCCGCCGCACCAGCGACGTCGCGCTGGCGACGCGGGTGCTCAACAGCGGCCCTGCTGCGCGGCTTCGCCGCCGCCGAGGGCCCGCGTCGGGGCATCGCAGCGACCCGGACTGGCGTCCGCGCGAGCAGCATGTCGACGATGAACTCGACGACCTCGCCGACCGCGCGCCAGGCCGCTCGATGGTGATGGTCACCCCCGGAGCCCACGACGTCGACGATGACACCGAGTACCTCGATGTGGATGTGGTGGAGGATTCCGGCGCCCTGCCCGCCGGACAGTCGGTGTCGGATGACGAGCCGTTGGTAGGGGCCGAAAATGGCGAGCTGACTTTCGAATTCGGCGAGACCGACGAGATGGATGACGTCAACGGTGCCGATGACGCCGAGTCGGTCTACGAGGCCGACGCGGACGTGCTCGACGACGAATATCGCGACGACGAATATCGCGACGACGACGAATACGAGTACGTCGCGGACTCATCCGGTTTGGAGGCGCCGTCGGAGGCGGACCTGCGCATCGCCGAGTCGATGAGTGCTTCTCGCCGCCGTCGCTACGAGTCGACAACCGCCGAGGCCGTCACGGCGCGGAAATATCGGTTCCGCGCGAGGACCCTGACGGTGATGGCGGTGCTCCTACTGACCAGTGCGGTCGCGGCATACACGTGGTCGTCTGCCATGTGGTGGCTATGCGGTTCGGTGGGCGCGGTCACCGCCCTCTATCTGGCTTACCTGCGCCGACAGACGCGAATCGAGGCGCGGGTGCGTCGTCGTCGCGCCCAGCGGGTCGCCAGGGCCCGGCTGGGCGTCGAGAACACCGCCGATCAGGAATTCGACGTGGTGCCCGCGCGGTTGCGCAGACCGGGCGCCGCCGTGCTGGAGATTGACGACGAGGATCCCGAATTCGAGCATCTGGAATACGTCGCGTTCGCGCGCCATTACGACCTGCCGCGGGCCGCCGGGCAATAGCTTGCGATTTCAGCCGGTGAGGGGCTGCTGGTAGCCTGCTACCGATATCAGGGGCTATGGCGCAGTTGGTAGCGCGTCTCGGTCGCATCGAGAAGGTCAGGGGTTCGAATCCCCTTAGCTCCACCATGTTCCGGCAGCTCAGAGCTACTGATCAGGATATATTGGGGTTGGCGTCACTCAAGGAGTCAGGCAGCGGCGATGTGATGAAGCGGCAAGCGGTGCATGCGACGCCGTCGGCACGGCGCCGGTGCTCCGTCGGCGGCGTGGTCCGGCTCTCGTTGGGGGTGGGATTTGCGGCTGGGTTCGCCGTCGCAGCTGTGCTCTGGCGGCGACAGGTGCGGGCCCTGGTGCGCAGGGCAAAGCCGTATGACCGCAAACCGTCGCGGGTCAATAACCCGGCGCTGATCATCAATAGTTGGAGCGGCGACGGCAAGGCGGAGAAGTTCGCCCTGGCCGATGAGGCGCGGAAAGCCAATGTTCGCCCGATCATGCTGGAGCGGGGCGACGACCTGGTACGCCTGGCCCACGATGCCGTCAGCGCTGGCGCCGACGCCATTGGAATGGCGGGAGGAGATGGCTCGCTGGGGTTGGTGGCCGGCGTGGCCGTTGAGCGCGACGTCCCTTTCTTCTGCGTTCCGATCGGCACCCGCAATCACTTTGCCCTCGACCTCGGACTGGACCGAGACAACCCACTGACTGCACTGGATGCGTTGCGGGACGGTGATGAGATCCTGATCGACTTCGGTGTCGCCAACGGCCGGCCCTTTCTCAACAATGTGAGCTTTGGGTTTTACGCCCAGGCGGTGCATCGTGAGGAGTACCGAGCCGAGAAGGCTGCGATCTTGGCCGACGCGATTACCAGGGCAGCGTCTGACGTCAACGAACAGGCAGCTCTGCGGTACGTGACCCCGGATGGACGCACGCACGAGCGAGCACCCCTGCTGCTCGTTTCCAACAATGTGTACAAGTTCTCCGGCCACCCCGACTACGGCAGACGGCTACGCCTGGATTCGGGAAAGCTCGGCATTGGGGCCCTCACCAATCTGCCTGAAGGCGACATCACCAAGATGAGTCTCGATCAGCTCCTCGGGCTCCAACAGTGGGAGGCCACATCGTTTGGTATCGAGTCCGAGGAGGAGATCTTGGCTGGTCTTGACGGCGAGGCTCTCGAGTTCGAGTCGCCGTTGACAATATCGATGCACCCGAAAGGCCTTCGCGTACTCGTGCCGGCCGGAACTCGGCCGGGATATGTGCCGACCGGCGAAGTTGTCGCGGCCAAACTGCTCGACGTGGCGGAGACACTGGGCTTCGGTGACCAGTGAGGGAGCAGCCGATCCAGGGGGGCGCCGTCCTGCGTGAACTGGACGACATCGATAAGGCTGTCTACGCGGCCGTCGCCGAGACCCCGACGCCTGCGCTGGATGAGCCGATTCGCCGTCTTTCCAACGCCGCCAATTTCTCGAAGCTGTGGATAGCCACGGCTGCTTGCCTCGCTGCTGTGGGAGGGAGGCGTAGCCGTCGAGGAGCAGTGACGGGGCTTGTCGCCGTCGGCGTGACTTCGGCGGTGGTGAACCAGGGAATCAAGCGACGTTACCCGAGAGCGCGTCCCGACCGTGCCGGCGAGCAGGTACTAGAAGCCCGTCACGTGCGGATGCCCACCTCGACGTCGTTTCCTTCCGGCCACAGCGCTTCGGGCTTCGCGTTTGCTGTGGGCGTGGGCAGCCAGCTTCCCGTAGTCGGGGTGGTACTGAATTTTCTCGCTGCTGCGGTGGCCTACTCGCGTGTGCACACCGGTGTGCACTACCCAGGCGATGTTGTCATCGGCTCGCTGGTCGGTGCGGGGATAGGGGGCATCGTAGCCAGCATGGGCCGTGCGGGCAGCACGTCCATAGGAGGATCAACGTCACCATGTCGACCATCGACGCCATAGGCCAGGGAGCTCCGGGGCCGTCCACGCTCCACGCGTTACCGGATCCGGGTGAATCGGTACCCAAGCTCGCATTGCCAACCGTCGGGATTTTCCTCGGCGCGTTGACCGCATTCGTGCTGTCCACGGCCGGCTATCTCAACGGTTGGGTGCCGGTCTGGGTCACGATCCCGGTCAACGCGGCGGTGACGTTTGTGATGTTCACCGTCGTGCACGACGCCTCGCATTACTCGATCAGCTCCAAGCGCTGGGTGAACGGGCTGTTCGGGCGGCTGGCGTGGCTTTTCGTCGGGCCGGTGGTCGCGTTCTCGTCGTTCGGATTCATCCATATTCAGCATCACCGTCACGCCAATGAAGACGATCAGGACCCGGACAAGTTCGCCTCGCACGGCCCGCTGTGGCTGTTGCCCTTTCGCTGGCCACTGGTCGAGTACTACTACATGAAGTACTACCTGCCACGTGCGCGCAGCCGCCCGGTGGCCGAGGTTGCCGAGGCCCTGTTGATGTTCGCCTTGAGCCTCACCGGCCTGACCATCGCTATCGTCACCGGGCATTTCTGGGCACTGGCGGTGGTTTTCTTGATCCCGCAACGCATCGGACTCACCGTCTTGGCGTGGTGGTTTGACTGGCTGCCTCATCACGGGCTGGAGAACACCCAGCGCACTGACCGCTACCGGGCGACTCGCAATCGGGTCGGTGCGGAATGGCTTTTCACGCCCATGCTTCTCTCGCAGAACTACCACCTGGTGCACCACCTGCATCCATCGGTGCCGTTTTACCGATATCTGCGCACCTGGAGGCGCAACGAAGAGGCCTACCTGGAACGTAACCCCGCGATCTCCACGGTCTTTGGTCAGCAATTGAATCCGGACGAGTACCGGGAATGGGAGAAGCTCAACGGCAAACTCGCCCGTCTGCTGCCGGTGCGGATGCCGGCTCGCTCGGCCGCACCGCATGCGGTGCAGCACCGCATCCCGGTCGCCTCGGTGGATCCCATCACAGCCGACAGCACCCTGGTCACCTTCGCGGTCCCCGAACTGCTTCGCGATGCGTTTCGTTTCGAGCCCGGCCAGCACGTGACGGTGTGTACCGATCTGGGCGGCGAAGGAATCCGTCGCAACTACTCGATCTGCGCCCCGGCGACCAGGGCGCAGCTGCGCATTGCGGTCAAACACATCCGCGGAGGCGCCTTCTCGACGTTCGTGGCCGAGGACCTCAGGGCTGGCGACGTACTCAAGCTGATGACGCCCACCGGCCGGTTCGGGACCCCGCTGAATCCGCTGAACCGGAAACACTACGTAGGCGTGGTGGCTGGCAGCGGGATCACCCCGGTGCTGTCCATCCTGGCGACGACTCTGGAACTCGAGACAGAGAGTCGTTTCACGTTGATCTACGGCAACCGCACCAGAGAGTCGACGATGTTCCGCGCTGAGCTTGACCATCTCGAGTCGCGCTACGCCGACCGGTTGGAGATCCTGCATGTGCTGTCCAATGAACCGCTGCACACCCCCGACCTGCGAGGCCGAATCGACCAGGAAAAACTGCGCCGGTGGCTGACGAGCAGCCTTCATCCGGACAGCGTGGACGAATGGTTCATCTGCGGCCCGCTGGAAATGTCCGCTGTTGTGCGTGACACGTTGATCGAGCAGGGTGCGGACTCCGAGCGGATTCACCTGGAGCTGTTCTTCGGCTACGGCAACGCCCCGGCGGCCGATCGCGGGTATGCGGCCGCAACGGTCACCTTCACACTGTCCGGACGGCAAGAGACCTTCGAGTTGACGCCCGGCGATTCGATCCTGGAAGGGGCGCTGCAGCGGCGCAGCGATACCCCCTATGCCTGCATGGGTGGTGCGTGCGGCACCTGCCGCGCCAAGCTGGTGACGGGCAAAGTGGCGATGGAACAAAACTTCGCTCTGGGCCCGACAGATCTCGACGCCGGCTACGTCCTCACCTGCCAGTCACATCCGACGACGCCGGTCGTCGCGGTGAACTACGACGACACCTGACGAAGGCAGCAGACCTGACCTCGCCTCAGGCGTCGCGCTCGATCCACTCGGTAAGCGCATCCTCCAGCGCGTCGGCCACGCTCACTTGCGCAGCCTTGGCGGCCTCCTCGAAACGATGGACAAGCTCGGTCGGGACAGAGGCGTTGACCTTGGCATACGTCGGCTCCTCGGGCGCCGTCGGATGGGCCAGGGCAGGAGGTGTGTGCCGGGCGAGAGTTTCATCGATGGCTTCACGCAGCGCCGGTATCGCATCAAGCAAGCCGACGAGATCCTCGCTTTCGATGCGCAGCACCTCGGCCGGTCCCGTCGTCGTGACCGTCGCCGTACGCAATGCCCCACCCTTGATCGCGGAATGGCCGATCACCTCGCCGGGCCCCAAGGTGGCAACGTGGTCACGGCCGACGTAAACCCCGACCTCCCCGCTGAGCAGGACGAAACAAGAGTCCGCGGGCGTCTGTTCATGAATCAGCGGCCACGGTCCGGACATCGAATCATGATGCGCCGATTGGACCAGCAGCTGCAGATCGTCATCCGAGAATTTCGCGAACAGCGGGAACGTGCGCAACGTCGCCGCGTCCTCCCCTTCGCGTAGTTCGACCCATTGCCCCCGGCCGGTGTCGTCACCCAGGTGCTTGCTTCGTTTTAAGACCATGCGCAGCGGACTCCTTGATTCGAGGTGCCGACCCAAAGCGGCACCTTCCGTAACACTAATGTCGGCGAAGGATCGCTGGTTCGGCATCGTGAGTATTTTTTCCTCCGCGTTGCAGGGCGCCGGTGCGAACATCGGTTCATCGCGCACACCTTTCGATGCGCGTGACGGTTTTGGTGTGGCTATGGTCCGCCGACCGCGGACGGGACGCTGTCAAAGGTGCCCGACTCGAGCCTGTCGAGCGTTCGCAAGATGAGCCACTCGAAAATGGCCGGATCGCGTGGCAGAGTCGCCTGCTCAAAGCCGATGAGGATATACATGCACCATTGCGCGAACGCCTCGGCTTGCCGCGGTGCGTCGACCATTTCCATTGCGGTCTCGTATACGAAGTCGAACCGTTGTTGGTCGACTTCGGTCTGAATCCTCAGGACATAGGGATCGACCGAACTCCATGCGCGAATCGCCGCCTCCGCGTTGTGGGGGAAGGACAGCGCCGGCTGTATTCCCGCTTCCAAGCGTTCTCGCGGACCGCCGACCACCTCGCGCAGTGCCTCGATTACCTGGATTGTGCGATCATTCCGCCAGTACGCGAGGAGTTCCTGAGTGTAGACCTTCCAGCTGGGAAAATAGTGGTAGAACGAGCCCGTCGTCACTCCGACCCGGGTACAGACCTCGGCTAGTTTCAGGCCACCGACACCCATCTCCGACAACACCTCGAGGCCGGTCTCGAAGTACAACTCCCTGGTGGCAATCGCCATCCGTAAAGCGTAGCTCGACATTCCGGTTGCTGCAGAACGTGTTCGTGCACCACGGTCGTAAGACGATCCCATTGTCCGAGAGGAACTTCTCGGTCGACAACCTTGGTTGCGGGATCGCTGACAGTATTAGCCAGCGGTCGTGGCGATGCCGCCTTTTCTTGCCCGCCGCAGCACGGCGCCGTAGCCTCGTGACGTGTCCGGCCTGACCGTTGTCCACGCTGACGATCTCGCCGTCTTGGAGGTCTTCGCGGGGATACCGGCGGGGGCGCTGGTCCCGTTGGCCCAGCAGTTGAGACCGTTGACGGCCCGTACGGGTCAGGTGCTGATGCAGCAGGGTGAGCTCGCTGTCTCGTTTCTGTTGATCGGGTCCGGCTGCGCCGAAGTCACCCACGTCGGCTCCGACGGGCGTGACACCGTCGTCGAGGTAACACCCGGTCTCATAATCGGCGAAATCGCGCTGCTGCGAAATGCGCGACGCACCGCGACCGTGATGGCTACCGAACCACTGACCGGATGGGTCGGCGACCGCGAGGCCTTCGCCACGCTGTTCGACGTACCCGGAATCATCGACAGGTTGGTCCGGACGGCTCGTCAGCGGCTCGCCGCATTCGTCACGCCCATTCCGGCGGAGATGCGTGACGGCACCGTGCTGTACTTGCGTCCGGTGTTGCCCGGCGACAGCGAACGCACGGCGAGGGGTGCGGTCGAATTCTCTGACGAGACGCTCTATCGGCGTTTCCAGTCGGTCAGGACCCCGTCGAAGACGCTGATGGGCTACCTGTACGAGGTGGATTACCTGGACCACTTCGTGTTTGTCCTGACCGACGGGCCTGACGGTCCGGTGGTGGCCGACGCGCGGTTCGTTCGCGCCGCGGACAATCCGGTCCAGGCCGAGGTCGCCTTCATCGTCGGCGATGCATACCAGGGTCGGGGTATCGGAACGTTCCTGATGGGCGCCCTCGCCGTGGCCGCCGGGGATGACGGTGTGCGGCGTTTCACCGCGCGGGTGCTCAGTGACAACGCGCCCATGCGCGCGATTCTCGATCGCTTCGGCGCGGCCTGGCAGCGCGATGACCTCGGCGTCGTCACCACCGAGATCGAGGTGCCCGGGGACCTGCCCTTCTCTGCCGAGCTCACCCGGCAGATTCGCGATGTCGCTCGTCAGGTCATCCGGGCGGTTGGATGAGGCAGAACGGCGCCGGGGTGCAGCCGAGCCCGAAGCAGGTTGCCGAAGCCTGCGCTGTGTCGAGGCCCTGAGGACGCCGACTCAGGGCGTGATCTGGGCCGCTTCGTCGATGGCCTGGGTGGCATCCATCAGCGCGAAAGCCTGGTCCTCGGTGCCGTCAGCATTGAGTTGCAGCACGTAGAGACCGTCCTGGCCCGGGATCACCACCGTCTTCTGCGCGATCATCCGGTTCAGACCGTCCCTTTTGTAGGTGCCGCCGATCTGCATTGCCTCGAACCCACTCAGCGTGCTGGGCTTGCCAACATCCGGACCCGCGAAATCGGGCAGGTTCTGAATCTCGCCGGCCGCGTATTCGAGAATCTTGGTCTCGTCTACGTCGCCGGTGAGCTTGGAGAGAATCGCGATGATCGTCGGCGGATCATCAGCGGCCGCCGGGTCGCCGGTGTACATGATCGCACCGTAGGCCCACTCGGGGGTTCTGTTACCGGCGTCCTCCCAGCCTTCCGGGATGGGCAGATCGATGGTCGGCGCATTGGGGTCGCCCCGCTGCACCTGGGTCTCGGTGATGTTGTTCTCTTTGATGTAGTCGACGATGGTTTTCTGCGGGCCGGCAGCCTCCGCCGACGTGGGAGCCTCGCTTGTCGTCTCGGACGTCGGCGAAGTGGTCGCCGACCCGTCCGTCTTGGTGTCCGAGCCGCACCCGGACAGTCCGATACCGAGTGCGACGGCCGCGATGGCGATGACGCCGGCCCGCATGGGGATGCTCATATCGTCTCCTGTTTTCGCCGGCCCGCGTTGTCGCCACGGTCTGCGCGCGACGAAAGCCGGATCGCAGAGAAGTTTAACCGTCCGTGCCGACTTGGACACGTTCCCGGCACCGCCGCCCGCGCGGGCCGTTTACCTGCGAGTGGGGCCGAACCCGGTGCGGGACGCCGATCAGGTCGTGATCGTGGTTTCTTCGTCGACGGCCTGGGTGGCGTCCATCAGCACCTTCTCCTGGTCCTGGGTGCCGTCGGCGTTGAGTTGCAGCACGTAGAGGCCGTCCTGGCCCGGAATGACCACCGTCTTCTGCGCGATCGTCCGGGTCACGCCGTCCTTGCTCGTGTAGGTGCCGCTGATCTGCACCGCGTCGAACCCGCCGAGCGTGCCCGGCGTGGTGGTATCCGGTCCGTCGAACTCGGGCAGGTTCTGAATCTCACCTTCGGCGTATTCGAGAACCTTCGCCTGGTCCACGTCGCCGGTGAGCTTGGACAGAATAGCGATGATCATCGGCGGGTCTTCGGCGAGCGCCGGATCGCCGGTGTACATGATCGCACCGTAGGCCCACTCGGGGGTGTTGTCCCCGGCATCCTCCCAGCCGTCGGGGGTGGGCAGCTCGATGGTTGGGGAACCGGGAGCGCCACGCTCGGCCCGGGTTTCGGTGATGTTGTTCTGCTTGATGTAGTCCTGGAGGGTTTCCTTCCGCGCGCCGGCCTCAGCCGACGTCGTGGTGGTGGGAGCCTCGCTTGTCGTCTCGGACGTCGGCGAAGTAGTCGCCGACTCTTCCGTCTTGGTGTCCGAGCCGCACCCGGACAGTCCGATACCGAGTGCAACGGTCGCGATGGCGATGACGCCGGCCCGCATGGGGATGCTCATATAGTCTCCTGTTTTGCCGGCCCGCGTTGTCGTCCCGGTTTGCGCGCGACGAAAGCCGGATCGCAGAGCAGTTTAGACCGTCCGGGGCCCAAGTTCTTGCCGAAAGGCCGCGAATCAGTTTTTCGATGTGGACGCGGCCTGAGCGTCACGGGCTCTCCCGCGGCGACGGGGTGGTATCAACGGGGCGTGGGGCGGTTCGCCGTGTGCGCGTTGGCACTGCTGTGTGCCGCGTGCGCGCAGTCTTCTGAACCGGTATCCCCCTCGTCATCGATGGAGACGGCCTCCGCGCAGATCGATCCCACCAGAATCGATCGGGCCCGCGGCCAGCTACCTCCGGGTTACGAGGTCGCCGCGTACACCGGACCGCTGGAAC
>JAHZJB010000116.1 GCA_022601135.1 Actinomycetes bacterium
CCGCCGTTACCGCCATCGCCGCCGGTGCCGTTGAGGCCCGGGCCGCTCGAGCCGCTCCCGGCGTTGCCGCCGGCACCACCGGCACCACCGGCACCACCGGCACCGCTGTCGCCGCCGTCCTGCCCGTCACCGCCTGGAAGCGCGGCATCGTCGCCGGCGGCGCCGTTGCCGCCATTTCCACCGGCGGCGCCGTTACCGCCGAGGCCGCCGTTACCGCCGAAGCCGTTGAATTGTCCGCTCGCACCGCCAGCGCCGCCAGCACCACCGGCACCACCGACACCGCCGTCGGTGCCGTCATCGCCCGGATTCGCTCCATCGGTGCCGTTATCGCCAGCGGCGCCGTTACCGCCGTTGCCGCCGTTACCGCCGTCACCCTGGGACTCTCCCCCAGCGCCGCTGTTGCCGGCGGTACCGCCGGTTCCACCCGTGCCGGCCGCGCCGCCAGCACCGCCGGTGCCGGCGTCGCCGATCGAACCGCCGTCACCGCCGGCCCCGCCATCGTTGCCGGCCAGGACGGCGTCCGCGCCGTTGCCGCCGTTGCCGGCCACTGCGCCCATATTGCCGCCGACGCCGCCGTCGCCACCGTCGCCGTTTACGCCATCGAGGGCAAACAGGAACAGGACCCGGCCCACGCCAGCGTCGCCGCCGGCGCCACCGACGCCACCATTACCGCCATTACCGCTGTTGCCGCCGTTACCGCCGTCGCCGCCAGCAACGACCGCATCGGCGCCGTCCGTGCCACTACCGCCGTTACCACCGGAACCAGCAGCACCACCGAGACCGCCATTACCACCGCCGCCGAAGACCCAACTGCCCTGACCGCCGGCGCCGCCGTTACCGCCGTTACCACCGGCACCGCCGTTACCACCATCGGTGCCCGGCAACACGGCATCAGCGCCGTCGGCACCGTCGGAACCGGCGCCACCGTTGCCGCCGGCACCGCCATCGCCGGACACCGACAACAGTCCGGTGCTGCCCCCGGCACCGCCGTTGCCGCCGTTACCGCCGCCGCCCGTGGAATCACCACCGGCACCACCGGCACCCGCGGTACCGAAGAACCACGCACTGTCACCGCCGTTGCCGCCGGCCCCACCGGTCTGCCCGACACCGCCGGCACCGCCGTCACCGCCGTCGCTGCTGAACGCCAACAGCCCCGCGCTGCCACCATTACCGCCGGCGCCGCCTCCAGTGACCCCGTCACCGCCGGCACCGCCATTACCTCCGCGGCCCGACAGCGAC
The DNA here is from genome assembly GCA_022601135.1 of Actinomycetes bacterium. Classification (GTDB taxonomy): domain Bacteria; phylum Actinomycetota; class Actinomycetes; order Mycobacteriales; family Mycobacteriaceae; genus Mycobacterium. The sequence continues at coordinate 1,240 of JAHZJB010000116.1, forward strand.
CAGAAACCAGTGTCCCCACCGTTACCGCCGGCACCGCCGACCCCGACGACCGCCGTCCCGCCGGCACCGCCATTGCCGCCGTTGCCGATGAACAATCCGCCCGTACCACCGTTGCCGCCCGCGCCGCCGAGGACACCGTCGCCACCATCGCCGCCGTTGCCGAACCAGCCCGCCGAACCGCCGTTGCCGCCGTTGAAGCCGGCGCCACCGTTGCCGATCAACCCACCGTTACCACCGTCACAGGCCGTCACGCCCGCGCAGGAGACGGCGTCGTAGCTGAAGCCGTTACCGATCAAGATTCCGCCATTGGGATCCTCGGCGGTGCCGTCGCCGAACAGCTTGATCCCAAATATCGTCACGTCCTCGGTGGCGCTGGCGCCCACCTCACGACGCGCCACCGCTGCCGCGCCCCACATCAACGGCGCAGCCAACGGATCAACGGGGTCACCACCGTCAGCGGCCCGCTTGTCCAATCCCAGCCACGAGGAAAGCAGAGACCCCAACCGGCTCAACGGGTTTGTCGACTCCGCAACCGGCGCCGCCGCATCCGTCGCTGCCTCGGCCGGATCCACCTCCGGCGAGGTCGACAACACCACAGACGCCGCACCGGACGACGAAGAACCATCGCTCACCGACACCGGAGACTCCGACACCGACGGCACATCCTGCTCGACAACGGCCGGCTCGACTACCGGGGCCGATTCGGCTTCATCCGCCGAACCCGAACCCGCAGACCCGGCCGAACCCTCGTCAACTACCTCAGCCGCATCCGAACCAGCGCCGGCGCCCGACCCGTCCTCGACGTCGGCGTCCTCGACGGCATCGGCGGCCGCATCGACGTCAGCCGCCTCGCCAGCGCCCTCGTCGGCGGCATCCCCGGCAGCCTCAGCCTCCCCAGCGGCGTCCTCGGTGGCGTCCTCGTCAGCCTCAGCCTCCCCAGCGGCCTCCTCAGCAACGTCCGCGTCAGCCTCAGCCTCCTCGGCGGCGTCCTCAGCGGCGTCCTCAGCAGCCTCGGCGTCCTCGGCGTCCTCAGCGGCAGCCTCCTCCGCGGCGGCCTCCTCCGCGGCGGCCTCCCCAGCGGCGTCGCCAGCAGACTCCGCCGACTCAGAACCGGTCGAATCGCCCGACCCCGACGAATCCGAACCGGTCGAATCGCTCGACCCCGACGAATCCGAGGTCGAGGAAGACGAAGAACCCGTCGACCCACCCGAACCGGTATCGGCCAACGCCACCCCCGGCACCGACGCGATCGCCGCGCCGATACCCAACGCGACCGCTAGAGCGCCGACTCGCCCCACGTACCCGGCATGACCCGACTCCGCGGGCTGGGGGAGCACCCGGGCGGCGGACTGAATGCGACGAACCCCGAACCAACCGGTCGACGGCCGACGATGACGGCCTGACCTGGTAATACGATCGTCACCGAAAGGGGTTTCACAAGCGTCGCTGTTGGTCATGTCGTCCTTCTCCCCGGTTTTTACGTGCAGAGTTCTCCCCACAGACTTCAGGCGATGTTACGGGCATGTATCGGCGATCGTGATCATTTCGCGACATGTTTCTAAGAATTTTTCAGGACGTCTTCTGATTTGCCAGCGCCGACCGGCGAATCCCTGACGATCAAGGCCTGGTGGGTACGTGAGCCCCCTGTTTACGCACGGTTTACCGGGTGGCCACGCAACGGGCGCACGGTTCAGGAGCTTCGACCGATAACCGGCCGATCGGTTGCCCAGGTACCAGACGATCGCGGCGCGATCTGATTCACCTCATCGAAGCCTGACCGTCACCGATCGATGTCTATGCTGCCTACCGGGCAGCGGGGCATCGGAGAATCTGCGCGAACGACAGATGCGTCGACCAGCTCCATCAACGCGCACGCGCCGACACCCCCTGGTCTGGTGCTGAAGTTGCTGGCCCATGCTGCGGATGGCTTCGATACCGACGAGGACCGAGAGGACCGAAGGATGGGCATGCGGGTTCTAGCGTTCGCGCCGTCACTAAGCGTGGTCTCGCTAGATACCGGCGGAATCACAGCAGAGGGCCTCCCGATGAAGCGTTGCTATGTGGATAGATTCCCCACCCAGATCACCGTTCCCGTCGTGGTGGCCGTCTGCAGTCCACGCGGCACCAACTACGATGCCCGGAAAGTCATCGTCGCCACATCGCCGGATGGTGAAAGAGTCGGCACCTTGGAGTTCTCATGGGATTGGCCAGACGATCCGCCGCTAGCCGTCAAGTTCCGGGTCTTCGCCCAGCATCTGTCCATGACGGTGACAACGGCAGGCATCTATGCCGTGGGCCTGTACGACAGTCTGCACCGGACAGAAACCGACTACATGTTTCCGCTGCCGGTGCTGGAAGGTAACCCGCCGGTTCCAAAGCTCGCGAAGCCATCATCGGAAGCTCTCCAGGCGGCGCACCGGCGTTCACCTGACGGCTCCAGGGCCCGACCAACACAATCGAAGCGTTCCACCGCCAAGGAGGCAGACCTGAAATGACCGGCGATCCACGCGATGATGTCGTCTCACGCCAGTACGAGAAATGGACCTATCCCGCCCCGATACAGGACCTCGTCCCGTGGCTCCAGAACAACTGGCAGTTGTTCGATCCGCGCCATGCTCATCGGATTCTGTGGCCCAATCGGGATTACCAACCCGATCTCGACATCTTGATCGCCGGTTGCGGCACCAATCAGGCAGCGGTGTTCGCCTACACCAATCCCGCCGCGAAAGTGGTTGCGGTCGACATCAGTCAGGCCTCGCTGGACCATCAGCGATATCTCAAGGACAAACACAAGCTGTCGAACCTCGAGTTGCGCCTGCTCCCGATCGAAGAGCTACCGACGCTGGAACGCGACTTCGACCTCATCGTCTCCACCGGCGTTCTCCACCACCTGGCCGACCCAGAGGTCGGGATGAAAGCCCTGGCCAAGTGCCTGCGTCGGGACGGCGCGCTGGCGGTGATGCTCTACGCCAAAATCGGCCGAATCGGCGTCGAAATGCTGCAATCGGTCTTTCGTGATCTGGGGCTGCGCCAGGACCAGGCGTCAGTGGACATTGTCAAGACGACGATTGCGCGTCTACCTCAGTGGCATCCCGTCCGAAGCTATCTCAATATCGCGCCCGATCTGAAATTCGACGCAGGCCTGGTGGATACGTTTCTGCACGGTCGCGACCGCAGCTACACCGTCGGGGAATGCCTGGATCTGGTCGCCACAGCCGGGCTCGAATTTCAGGACTGGCTGAACAAGGCCAACTACTACCCGTCACACCTCACAGCGCCACGGGACGCGTTCAGCGCCGCCCTGGAAGCACTACCCACGCCCACAATGTGGTCGGTGATGGAGCGCATCAACACAACCAACGGTTGCCATTTCTTCATCGCGTGCCGGCCGGACCGGCCCACTGCGAGCTACGCAATCGATTTCTCGTCGGAGGAATACCTCGGTTACGTGCCGCAGATGCGTTATCGCTGCAGCATCAACGGCTCCGACATGGTCGGGCCGGGCGGGCGACGCGTAGGGCTGGACCCAACCCAGTTGGCCTTCGTCCAACACATCGACGGACAGCGCACCATTCAGCAGCTCGCCGAGCGGGTTACCCAAAGCGGAATACTGTCCCGGGACGACATCGCCAATGCCGCGGAACTGGGCCGCACACTGATCCAAGCGCTGTGGCGAAGCGATTTTCTCACGATTGCCATCAGAAGCTAAGCGTCCGAACCAACCCATGAACGTCAGGACCGCGGGATAGCTCGATCGTCGACGCACTGCCCCGCCTCGTCACGGTCAGCGTCTCGCTGTTTCCTACACCGGTGGACATCGCGAACCTGTTGAAAACTTTGGCGACGAACCAGGGGGGCTTGAGGTAGGCCATGCCTAGAGAGTGTGATGGGTTGCATGCAACTACCGCAATGGCTGGCCCGGTTCAACCGCTACTTCACCAATCCCATCCAACGGATGTGGGCCGGATGGGCCCCCACGATGGGCATCCTCGAACACGTTGGACGCCGGTCGGGCAGGCAATACCGGACACCCTTGACCGTGTTCAGCGCCCGCGTCGACGGTCAGGACGCGGTGGCAGTCCTGCTCACCTACGGGCCCGATCGCGACTGGCTCAAGAACATCACTGCCGCCGGTGGCGGCACGCTGCGCCGCTATGGCAAGTCGTTTCGGGTCATCGATCCCCAGGTGGTGCCCAAGGCTGAAGCGGCGCAATCGGTGATCGGGTTGCTGCGGCCTGTGTTTCCGCTACTGCCCTTCGAGTCGGCTGTACTGATGCGCCGCTGTCCACCGGATGCATGACCGGGCTTGCCTTTCACGCCGGGACCGCCCGCAGTGCCGCGGGCAGGCTGGGCAGAAAGTGCAGGCGGGCAAAAGCCCGGATGTCATCGGCGGTCTGCAGCGGCTGCGTACTCGGTAGCAGCAGCACCATCGCGGCGTAGCGCAAAATGCAGTCGGCGAGTTCGTCGATGCCGTCGTGGCCGATACGGTCCGCGAAACCCGGCGGGAAAATGACCCGCAACGCCTCGGCGATCCGCTCGATCGCCGCTCGGTGATGGTGGCCGACCAGCTCGAGGATCAGGCCGGGTTCGTCGGTGATCATCTGTTGCAACACCCGGTGCCGGCGGAACTTCACGATCGACAACGTGAACGCCTCGACGTAGTAGTTCGCCTGCGGCCCCGACCTCGTGAGTTCGGTGGCGATATCGGCGAACAGTTTCACATTCTCCCGCTCGATCACCGCTCCGACGAGCTCATCCTTGTTGGCGAAGCGGCGATAGATCGTGGTCCGGCTGACCCCGGCGCGCCGGGCGACATCGTCAAGGGCGACACGACGATAGCCATGCCTCTCGAACTCGACGACGGCCGCATCGAGGATATGCTCGGTGGCCAGCTCAGGAGCGGGCATAACCCTTGACTGCGTAGCTGCTGTAGCGCAACCGCATCGGCAGATGACCCCAGATCCAGTTCACCGGCCGCGACCGGCATAACCGGGCGAAGCGCTGATAGTTGCGCTCCTGCCTGTCATTCCACGGCAGTTGCAACAACTCCCGGGCCCGCGGTGGGAGACCACCGGTGGTCAGGAAGGCGGCCAGCGGGTTGAAGACCGGTGCGACGAGCCGCCACACCAGCGGGTGGACCGCGTCGGGCTTGGGGAACCCCTTGGTGACGTAGCCGACGCCGTACTTGGCAGACGGGTGCGCGACGACGACCCGGTCCATCATGCGGTCCCAGTACTGTTCGAACTCGCTGTAGGTGGCCGGCATTGGGCGATCGCTGACGCCGAAGCGCCGGTACCACGTCTTGGACTCTCGGTAGATCTGTTCTTTCTCGGCGTCGGTGAGTCGCTTCACGAACGTGTCGGCGAAGTACAGGGTCTGTTCGAGGAAGGTGGCGTGCGCCCAGAAGTAGGTGTCCGGATCCAGCGCGTGGTAGCGCCCGTTGACCGAACCGCCACCGGCGGGCATGTCGCCCTTGACGTGGTGGTGGAAGTCGCGGACTCGCAGCCCCGCCGCGGCGCCCGACGGGTCGTCATCGGAGCCGTAGATGGTCTCGAAGATCGGCGGGATCGTGCGCCTGAGCCGCTCGGCCGTGTCGGCGAAAAACGTCGAATGGTCGTATACGCCTTGGCCGAGTTCGGCAAGCATGTTCTGCAACACTGCGGACCGCGGACCGCTGAGGTACATCCGGTTGTCACCGAAATAGCGCCAGACCAGCGACCGCGAGTCCAGCGGCAGTGCGTCATCGAGGTGTTCGGCGTGCCGGGCCAACTCCGTCATGAGAAACGATGTTACAGAATTTGCACTTTGTACCAAGAAGCGGCCGCCGAGCCCCGGCGCAGCCTACTCACGGCCAGAACGGCGAGCACCCCGGAAACCGTGGCGAGCAACAGTGCCAACGTGAGCAGTGGTGGGTGGTACACCGTCGACGTCATCGCCGGTTCACCGTCGAGCACCGGGACGACAGTGACTTCTGAGCTCGCTGCCAGCCAGCTGAGCACGCAGCCCGCGGCGGCGCACCCAGCCAACAACAGTTCGACGACAGCGCGCCGCGACGTCATGGCGCCGGCTCCGGCGGGATGCGCTCCTCGACGAGGTTGATCAGTGCGGCCCGCAACTGCTTGTGGTTGCGCGCCCACGCCTGCGCAGTCCGGTCGTTGGTCAATCGCAGGCCGATGCCGGTGCGGCGGCGGGGCACGCCGGTGAGCTCGCCCAGCGATCGCGCCGACTGCCACTTGGGGGCTTCCCTCCCCGTGGCTTCCGGATAGATCTGTACGATCTCGTCGGTCCCTATGGTCTCGGCACCCTGGCGTAGCTTGTCGGCGGTCAGCTCGACCGAGGTATGAATCTGGGCGGCTTTGATCTGGATCGCCATGAAAACCGTGACGAGCACCAGGAAAAGTGTCGGAATGAACCACTGAACGCCGTAGCCGGCCGACAATTGCACCAGCGCCATCGCGACGCCGGCGGCCGGACCCGCCAGCAGCCACATCCAGCTGGCACCTTGTTCGGCAAAAAACACCGCGGCGGGTGCCGCTGATTCGGCCGCGCCTACCTCTCCGTCGCTACCCTCGCTACCCTCGCTCACCGAACACCCTCCGACTCATACCAGGTACGCACCGCCGGAACGGCGAGCAGGCTAGCTCCGAGGAGAATCGGTAGTAGGGACAGCAATACGAGCGGCTGCACGGCACCGATACCAAGCGCCAGCAGCCCCACCACCACCACCAGAGCGAACGAGAGTCCCTGCACAGCCAGACGGAACCGGGCATCGCCGCGCCGGGCCCGGCCGGCAAGGAAAGCCAGCGCCCCGGCGGCCAGCACGAAACCCATCCCGCTCAGCCGATAGACGGTGAGAAAGCTGCGCACCTGCTCGTCGGAGACGGTGGCATCGATCGCCGAGCGGGCGGATTCGAAGGTGGCCGCGGCGGCCGTCAGCCCGCCGACGATCATCACCACCGCGCCGGCGACGAAGCACCAGAACGCGACGTCGACCAGACGGGGCCGATTCGACGGCTCGGGCGGTGACGTGGTCATGGTCGGGTCAGCGTAACGAATACACCGTGTGGGCAGGTCCGGGGTCGGCTGTGGTGCGGCGGCACCGGAGATGCGTGGCACCGTCGCAAGCACATAATCCACACCTATCGGCCCCCGGTAGATTCATCGCAATGAACTACGCTAGCCAGCTCCGACCAACTCGGCGAGTGACATGACCAGCGGTGCCGCGGTCGCCGTCGCCGCGCTGTTCACCTGGTTCGGAATGGTCGTGGCGATCTCGTTCATCGAGGCTCCGCTGAAGTTCCGGGCCCCCGGCGTGACGTTGAAGATCGGTTTGGGCATCGGCCGATTGGTTTTTCGCGCACTCAACACCGCCGAGGTTCTCCTGGCGGTCCTCGTCGTGATCGCCGCCGTGCTCGGGTCACTGCCGCCCGGGGCGAACGCGGCCATAGCTACCGCGTGCGTAGCCTTGCTCGTCCAACTGATGGCAGTTCGCCCCCTGTTGACGCGTCGCTCGAATGCCGTGCTGACCCAGTCCGGGGAGGCAGAATCCACGCGGTCCCGCGCGCATCACGCCTACGTCGGGCTGGAACTCGTCAAGCTCATCGCCCTGCTCGTCGGAGGCGTCGTGCTGCTCACCGCGTGACGACCGTTCAGACACCGGGCATCGATGACCGCTGATCAGGCTGGCGGATCCGTGGCGAAGAAGGCGTTGACGTCGCGGCGATGCAACAGGTAGACCCCGCCGACGATCAGCACCGATCCGACGATACCGCTGACCGCGAACCCGACTGCGGCGCCGGCCGGCCGCTCGACGGTCATCAGGCTGGAGACAGCGAAGGCGACCGCCGCGATCCCACCAGCGGTCAGACACGTGCGCGCCCAGCGGTAGCCCTGCCTCATCAGAATCAGGAACGTCACGGTGACTGCGACCATGATTACCAGGAAGACCACGTTGATGAACACCACCGGGATCGTCAAACGCTGCTCCGCCGTCACCATGTCGATGACATAGCCGACGACCATCAGCGGAAGAGCGACCATCCACAGCCAGAATCCGGTGTCCACGTCGAGGGGCCTCGGCGTCTGCGGCTCCATCACGCCAGCCAGCGCGCCGCGTCGGCGGCCCAGTAGGTGAGCACGATGTCGGCGCCGGCGCGCCGCATCCCGGTCAGCGTCTCCAGCGCCACAGTGCGCAGGTCGATCCACCCGTTGGCTGCCGCGGCACTGATCATGGAGTACTCGCCGGATACCTGGTAGGCGGCGACCGGAATCGAGGAAACGTCGGCGGCGGCCCGCACCACGTCAAGGTAGGCCATCGCAGGCTTGACCATCACGATGTCGGCACCCTCGTCGATGTCGAGTTCAACCTCGTGCAGCGCCTCGCGCGCGTTGCCGGGATCCTGTTGGTAAGTGCGGCGGTCACCGTCCAGGCTGGAGGCCACCGCCTCACGAAACGGCCCATAGAAGCCCGACGCGAACTTTGCGGCATAGGCCAGGATCGCCGTGTTGACGTGCCCGGCGGCGTCCAGTCCGGTGCGAATGGCCGCGACCTGACCGTCCATCATTCCACTGGGCCCCACCACGTGAGCACCCGAATTTGCTTGTGCCACAGCGAGTTCGACGTAGCGACGATTGGTGGCATCGTTGTCGACCCGGCCCCGGTCATCCAGCACTCCGCAATGGCCGTGGTCGGTGAACTCGTCGAGGCAGGTATCGGCCATCAGCACGGTGGCGTCGCCGAGGTCCTGGGACAAATCCCGCAGCGCGACGTTGAGAATGCCGTTGGGATCCGCACCAGCGGTCCCTACGGGATCCTTGTGCTCATCGCGGGGAACTCCGAACAACATAAGCCCACCCACACCGGCCTGTACCGCGTCGGCGGCGGCCCGGCGCAGCGAGTCGCGGGTGTGCTGCACGACGCCGGGCATCGAGGATATCGGCCGCGATTCCGATATGCCGTCGGCGACGAACATGGGCAGAACCAGATGCCTCGCCTCCACGGAGGTCTGCGCGACGAGACGGCGCATGGCCCGGGTTGACCGCAACCTCCTGGGCCGGCGGCTCGGAAAAGCCATGAGAAGCCCTCCCCCTTCGGCTACCGGCGACGGCTCTTCTTCCGCGGCGGGGGCAACGCGCCCTCGGCGCGCAGCCTCGCGGCGTGTTCAGCCAACGCCTCCACGAGGGGCCCCACCGCGGCCACGGCAGGCTGCACGTCGACGCGAAGGCCGAATTCCGCTGCGGTTTCGGCGGTCTTGGGTCCGATACAGGCGACGATCGTACGGGCGTGCGGCTTACCGGCGATACCGACGAGGTTGCGCACCGTCGAACTGGAGGTGAAGCACACCGCGTCGAAGCCACCCGTCTTGATCATCTCGCGGGTGTGTGCCGGCGGTGGCGCTGCCCGGACCGTACGGTATGCGGTGACATCCTCGATCTCCCAACCACGTTCGCGAAGTCCCTCGGCAAGCGTCTCGGTGGCGATGTCGGCCCGGGGCAACAGCACCCGGTTGACCGGATCGAAAATGTCGTCGTAGGGCGGGAACTCGTCGAGCAAGCCCAGCGAGCTCTGTTCACCGACGGGTACCAGCTCGGGGTTGATACCGAAGGCGCGCACCCGATCCGCGGTTGCCTGACCGACGCAGGCGATCTTGACACCGGAGAACGCGCGGGCATCCAGCCCGAACTCGTTGAACTTCTCCCAGACGGCTCGAACGGCGTTGGTGGAGGTGAAAACCACCCACTGGAAGCGCCCGTCCACCAGGCCCTTGACGGCCCTTTCCATCTGGGCCGGGCTCCGCGGCGGTTCCACCGCGATGGTCGGCACCTCGATGGGCAGCGAGCCATGACCAACCAGGCGCTCGCTCATCTCACCGGCTTGATCCTTGGTGCGCGGCACCAGCACGGTCCATCCATAGAGGGCGCGACTCTCCCACCAGTTCAGCTTCGCGCGGTTGGCGACGGTCCGCCCGATTGTCACCACCAAGGTCCCCGCGTCCGCCGGTGACGGCCCGACCGCGCTTGCCGCCGGCACGCCATCGGGGCCGGCGGATGTCAAGGTCGCCTTGTCGAGCAGACCTGCCAGCGTCGTCTCCACCGAACGCTGCTGACAGGTGGTGCCGTTGGCCGTCACCACCGTCGGTGTGCTTTCGGCCAGACCGTAGTCGATGAGCGTGCGCGCCGCGTCCGGCAGATGGGACGCCGTCGCATGCAGAATCAGCGGCCCCGGGGCGGCGGCCAGCGCTCCCCAGTCCACGTCACCGCGCACATCGGCCACGGTGTGGGCTGACCCCAGCGGCAACCCCGCGTAGGTCGGCACCGCGGTGGTACCCGGCAGTCCCGGAATGATCTCGAAGCTCAGCTGCGTCCGGGCCAGGGCGTTCACCTCGGTGATCACCGCGTCGTCCGACATCGGATCGCCGGCAACCAGCCGCACGACGTCGACACCGGTGCGCGCCTCGGCGGCCAGCGTCTTGGCGACCTCGGCCGGCTCCCCCAGAGCGGGCCGCACGTCGGGACCGCCGGGGATCACCGAACCCGGGTCCGGGCGGTCGGCCGTCTTGCCCTTGCCGGCCACCGGATCGGTCCGGCCCGTGTTCCCGGGGGCCTTGTTGGCCCGTTCCGTCCCGGGCGGCAGCGGCCCTGACGGAGGCGGCAGCTCACACCCCACCAGGGCGAGCACCGTCTCCGGCACGTCGGGATCGGTGAAAACCAGAGCGGCGTTGGCCAGCACGGTGCGCGCACGTGTCGTCAGCAGACCCGGATCTCCGGGCCCAGCGCCGACGAAAGTGATGCGGCCGGGCTTGCCCTTGCGCCCTCTCAGGCTCATCTGGCGAGTCATCTATCTCTCCCGCGTTCGTCCAACAGATCGCGCGCCCCCAGTTCGAACAACTCCGCGGCCACCGAGAGCCCGAGCTCTCGTGCCCGACCGGGTACCCCGATACCGGACGCACGGATCACATCGGATCCGTTCAGCGTCGCCACGCAGCCGCGCAGCGACAGCTCTTCGAAGACTCGGCCGTCCTCATCGATCGACTCGACCACCTCTGCGATCGCGCCCACCGGTGCGGAGCACCCCGCCTCCAGTTCGGCGAGCAAGGCGCGCTCCGCGGTGACCGAAGCACGGGTGTCGGCATCGTCCAACTCCGCCAACAGTTCCGCGAGTGCCGTGTCACCGGCACGGCACTCGACGGCCAATGCCCCCTGAGCCGGCGCCGGCAACATTTGTACCGGTTCCAGCGTCTCGGTGACAGCGTCAAGGCGACCGATGCGGGCCAATCCCGCCCGGGCCACGACGACGGCGTCGAGATCACCGCTGCTTACCCTGTTCAACCTGGTATCCAGGTTGCCTCTTAGGGGGCGGATTTCCAAACCGAGACCCAGTGCTCTAAGCTGCGCGGCCCGGCGGGGCGATGACGTCCCGATCATCGACCCTGCCGGCAACTCTCCGAGCACCAGTCCATCCCGTGCCACCAGGGCGTCGCGAGCATCCGCGCGCACGGGTGTCGCCGCGATCACGAACCGCGGGTCGGTCGCGGTGGGCAAATCTTTGTAGGAGTGCACGGCCATATCGACCGCGTTGTCGGAGACCGCTTCGCGAAGTGCGGCGGTAAACACCCCAACACCGATGTCGGCGATCGGGGCAGCGGAGCGATCACCGGCGGTCGACACGATGACCAGCTCGGCGGAATGACCGCGGTCGACCAGGGCGTCCCTGATCACACCGGCCTGGGTTGTCGCGAGCAGACTCCCCCGGGTCCCTATTCGGATCACTGAGTGGCTTTCATGGAGCTGAGGGACCTCCCCGTTGCGGGGAGAGCATTACTCGGTCGTGTCGAGATCGGCTGTCACTGGGTTGAACTCGCCGCGTCGGGCCGTCGGGGCGAATTCGCCGGCTCCGCCGGCCATCGACAACTCGCCCGCGGCGACGGCGTCGACTGCCTGCTGGTCGAGTTCGAACAACTCGCGCAGGGCCTCGGCATAGCTGTCACCGCCGGGTGCGCTGGCCAGCTGCTTCACCCGCACCGTCGGCGCATGCAGCAGCTTGTCCACGACCCGGCGCACGGTCTTGGCGACTTCGTTGCGGTGGATGGAGTCCAGACCCGGCAGCCGGTTGTCCAACCTCAGCAGTTCGGCCTCGACAACGTTGGCGGCTCGTTGGCGCAGCGCGGTAACGGTGGGGGTGACCTCGGCCATGCGCTGTCCGGCCAGATAGTTCGCCACCTCGGCGGCAACGATGGAACGGGCCGCCTCGGCATCGGCGGCGGCCGCGCGCGCAGACGGCTCCCGCTGAATGCGTTCCATGTCGATCAGGCACACACCCGGCAACCCGGCGATCGCGGGATCGACGTCGCGCGGCATTCCGAGATCGCAGATCATCAGCAGGCCCCTGCCCGCGGTCAGCTGCTCGCGCGCCGACAGTCCACGGTGCACGTCGGCCAGTGAGACCACGGGACGAACCGCACCCGTACACGAGACGACGATGTCGGCGTCGGCGAGAACCGAGGCGATGTCATCCAGGGAGTGCGCTGCGGAAACGATCTCCAGCTCGCTGGCGTTGTCGGCCAATGTGCGCGCCCGCGGAAGCGAGCGGTTCATCACCTCGACCCGCCCGATGCCGGCACGCACCAGGTGCTTGGTGGCCAGCGCGCCCATCGAACCGGCACCGATCACCACAGCCGTACTTCCGGCCAGCGAACCCAGCTTCTTCTCGGCCATGCCGAGTGCGACAGACACCACCGACGCGCCGGCCGCGTCGATCCCGGTTTCGGAGTGCACCCGTTTGCCCACCGACAGGGCGCGCTGTGACAACTCGTGCAAAGTCCGGCCCACGGTGTGGTTGGCTTCGGCGCAGGCATAGGACCGTCGAACCTGTCCGAGAACCTGCTGCTCACCGATGACCGCGGAGTCCAAGCCGCTGGCGACCGCGAACAGGTGATCCACCGCGGCTTCGGCATAACGGACGTAGGCGTATTGGGTCAGATCTTGCAGCGCCATCCCGCAGTGCTCGGAGAGCACCCGGCCGATCACCGACAGCCCGCCGTGGAACGCCTCGACGACCGCGTAGACCTCGACGCGGTTGCAGGTGGACAGCACCATGGCCTCGGTCACCAGCGAGGATTCGAGCACCTGTTCGACGATCTTGGCCTGATCGGACTCATCGGTGCTGAGTTGCTCGAGGACAGACACCGGCGCGCTGCGGTGCGAAACCCCGAAAAGCAATACGCTCATGGCTCCCTCACCACGTCGTCCAGGTTAGTCGTTGGGCAGCTGAGCCACCAAATTCGCCCAACTCCTTGCCGAACTGTATTCCAGCGGGCCGCTGTCCGTACCACGGCTGCCGAAATAGGGCTGCAGAAGGTACCGGAACGTAATCGCAGAACGGCTCACCGGCCCAGGTCAGCCCGCAGCCTGGCGCCGTCGACCTCCCAGTAGCTGTGCTCAGCGCCGTCCAGCAACACCACGGGCAGTCGGTCGCCGAATTCGGCGCGCAAGGACGAATCCCCCGCGGCGGCGAGCGTATCCACGTCGGTCACGGTCAATCGAAAAGCCAACTCGGCCGCCAACCCGCGCAGCCGCTGCTCCGCGGCCAGACACATCGGGCATCCCTCGCGCGTCAGCAACTGCACCTGCCGATCCACGCCACCAGTATCGACCTCGGGTGACCTAATGTTGTAGGCGTGTCCACTACCGGGGATTCTGAGTTCGGGTTCGACGGCCCGGAGCAGCGACTCGCTGGTGAGGCCAGTGCCGCGGTCGCCGCGGAGGGGCTGGTGGAGCTGGGCTCGGAGCCGGACGATGGATCCCATCCTGATCCGCCGCCACCAGATCTGACTGCGGCGGCGTTCTTCGACGTCGACAACACGCTGGTCCACGGTTCCTCACTGGTGCACTTCGCCCGCGGCCTGGCCGCCCGGGAGTACTTCACCTACAAGGACTTGGCGCGGTTCGCGCTGGCACAGGCTAAGTTTCAGCTGACCGGGCGGGAGAGCAGCGAGGACGTTGCCGCGGGCAGACGCAAGGCCCTGGCCTTCATCGAGGGCCGGTCCACCGCCGAGCTCGTCGCACTCGGCGAGGAGATCTACGACGAGATCATCGCCGACAAGATCTGGCCGGGCACCCGGGTACTGGCACAGATGCACCTCGACGCGGGCCAACAGGTATGGCTGGTGACCGCGACGCCCTACGAACTGGCCGAGACGATCGCCCGCCGGCTCGGGCTGACCGGAGCGCTGGGGACCGTGGCTGAGTCGGTCGATGGCGTATTCACCGGCAGGTTGGTCGGTGACATCCTGCACGGCAGCGGTAAAGCGCATGCGGTGCGGTCTCTGGCGATCCGCGAGGGCCTGAATCTGCGCCGCTGCGCTGCGTACTCAGACAGCTTCAACGACGTACCGATGCTGTCGCTCGTCGGCACTCCGGTGGCCATCAATCCAGACGCCGACCTGCGCGATCTGGCCCGTCAGCGCGGATGGGAGATTCGCGACTTCCGCACTGCCCGCAAGGCGGCCCGCATCGAGGTGCCCTCGGCGCTGGCGCTGGGCGCCGCCGGCGGCGCCCTGGCAGCGGCGGTGTCGCGCCGCGACAAACGCGGAGGAGGCCGCGGAGGCTGCCGACGTCCCGCTGATAGGCTCGCGCCGCTACCCGAGACACAGACCGCCGGTATGTGCACGAGCGAAGAGCGAAACGGATCACGCATGGGCATCGCTGAGAACATCATCGGAACCCATTACCGATACCCCGACTATTTCGAAGTCGATCGCGAGAAGATCCGCGAGTTTGTCCGCGCCGTCAAAGATGATCATCCGGCTCATTTCTCCGAAGAAGCCGCCGCCGAATGCGGATATGACGCACTGATGGCCTCGCTGACCTTCATCTCGGTAGCCGGCCGCAGAGTGCAACTCGAGATTTTCGAAAACTTCGACGTGCCCATCAACTTGGAACGCGTCCTGCACCGCGACCAGAAACTGGTGTTCCACCGGCCAATCCTGGCGGGCGACAAACTGTGGTTCGACTCCTATCTGGATTCAGTCATCGAGTCCCACGGTGCGATACTCACCGAGGTTCGCGGCGAGGTCACCGATGACGACGGCAATCCGGTACTCACCAGCATCATGACCATCCTCGGCGAAGCCCAGCACGAGGGCGAGGCGGATGAGGTCACCGCCCAGATCGCCGCGGCGCGCGATGCGGCGATCACGTCAATGATCGCCGGGCAGAACGCCTCGAAAGACTAAGCGTTAAACGCTATCCGAGGAACATGTTGCGACGGTTCGCCAACAGTTGGTACAGCGTCTGCTGAATAGTCTCGCGCACCTGGTCGGTCAGTTCGAAGGTGACCATCGGGTCGTCGGCTGCCGATTCGTCGTATCCGCTGGTGGCGATTGGCTCACCGAACTGGATGTGCCATTTGGACGGCAGCGGAACGACGCCCAACGGACCCGCCAACGGGAACAACGGCGTGATCGGAAAGTAGGGAAGTCCCAGAATGCGCGCCAACAACTTCACGTCGGCGACCATCGGGTAGATCTCCTCGGATCCGACGATGGAGCACGGCACAATCGGCGCCTTTGTCCGCAGCGCCGCCGACACGAATCCGCCGCGGCCGAAACGCTGTAGCTTGTAGCGATCCTTGAAGTGCTTGCCCAGGCCCTTGTACCCCTCGGGAAATACGGCCGTCAGC
>JAHZJB010000117.1 GCA_022601135.1 Actinomycetes bacterium
ACTGGCGCCGCGACTACAACGCCAACCGACCCCACAGCGCCCACGGCGAACTCACCCCCACCGAGTTCGCTCTACAGTGGACCACGACCCACCAACCCCAAGTCGCATAGTGACTGGACCACCAACTGGGTCCCCCTCACGCCCAGTTTCCCGAAGAGTTGGTCACCGCGTGCAAGGATCTCCTCGGAAGACTACGGCTGTACGAGACAGCCACCTTGACTCTCAGGCGTTCTGCTGCTGAAGAACTCAACCACATCAAAGAGAATCCCTGGTACACGTGGTCACCGATGGATGCCACCGATCAACATTGCTGGTCTGGGACCTTCTGGGCACTCGATTCGTCAGACTGAGCAGCAATCTAGCGATGAAGGCTGCACATCGAAGGTTTGAAGCCCGCGCCATGATCGAACGGTTCGAGGACCCCGATTCACCTCGGAGTCAAGGTCATCGGAGACGTGAAATACCTCGCCATCACCAGTTGACTCACTGTAAGTGGACATGAAACCTCTCACGTCGACGTTGTGTGGTGATCGATTCGCCAGACTCTCCGATCCTCAGAGCCGCCAGACGCGCCCTCGTTGGGACGCCCCTATTGCAGGGATCGCGTAGGAACCCAGTCAGTTCATCTGCCAGGCCGTTCGTCGAAATTGATTTCCCTGCAAGGGTTTCAAGGAGGTCTGGCAATGACCACGAATAGATGTGACTAAAGCGCGCATTGAAGATGGCAACCTCTCTGATCTCAAATCTTCGTCGCCCCAATAACCCATAAGAAACAACCTGGTAGAGAGTCCTCGCGTCCAACCCATACCGAGGCATGCGACTCCGACTCCGCCTGCCCACCGACGCCTTTAACTCGATGAGTGAATGCCCCTTAATGAGGTCGGCATCGGCTGCAATCGGTGCATCAAAGGTAGGGCCGATGCGAAGCGGGCCAGCATGTCCCGACAGGTAAGGAATAAGTACTTTGTTCGCGGTGGCGTACAGTTGGCAAAGATCTTCTGATGCGCCCTTGGGAATAGGGCAGGCACCCGAGCTACCCCAGCGGCCGAGATCGACATTTCGCAGGGCCGACCGTTCATAGGGAACCCCTCGATAAAGCTCGGTGAGCAGAGCTAACATCCAACACCCCTGGACGAGGATGCTCGGCGGTGGCGGCATTTCCGAGCTCTTAACCGCCCTCCAACCGCGAGCCACTTTCAGGAGCGTCGCCGAAAGCTCAACTATTCGCGCCGTATGGTCCCTAGTATGCGGATCCATAGCCGACCCGATGATTGCCAGTTCCGCGGGGTCGTCTCGGCCTAGTCGGTATCGGATCAAGTAGTCGAATGCCGACCCTGCCGTGCCTGCAGCGACACCTGCAGGCGGCTCAAGACACCTACACTGAACCGATTTACGGAAGTCAACAAATGTGGATGCCATGTTCGGCAGCTTCTCCGAAAACCACAGTCGCAGAGGCATATCTGCACTGCGGAGTTCCTCCGTCAAGGAGTTCCACACTGGTCTACCTGTCGGGCTTATGTACATTCGCGGTCCCCCTGGGTCCAGGACACTGACACTCTTCCACGTCAGATCAGATCGTTCACCACACCACCGACAGATCGACTTATCCTGATACGGAGCGATAATCAGCTCTTGCGGATCAGCCTTGGTGCGGGGCAAGAAAACGGAGCCCGGTCTCGGAAATCGTCGTATCCCGCAGAAATCGAGTCGCCTTGAACAACCTGATCTGCAAGGGCATCCGCGTGGACGTACGCTGCATCAAATAGGGCGCGCAGTGCAGACCCAGCAGGCCGACAACGATTTGCGGGTCGACCCTGGCGTGCGCATGCCGGGCGTCAAACCGAGTCTAGGGAACCGGATTCGATCAACACGCCACGATTCACGAACGCAAGCGAGACTATGCACCAGCGCGTAGGCGAATAGTCCGGGCGGGCCGGGGTGGCGAGTCGCCACCTGGGCACACCCCACACCGTCTCAACGCTTGTCTATTCCTGCAGAGCGGCCTCAGCATCCGCGATCTTCTGAACAAGCAGCAGGCTTCCGGGGACACGGCGAAACCCCAGCGACTCGTAGAACGAGGCGACCCGCTCATGCAAGGCATCCACGACGACAACCCGAGCAGCGACCGTATGCGTGGCATCGACAATTCGCGCCAGGGCGTCGGCAACAAGCACCGCCCCCAGTCCCCGTCCGCGTAAGGCCTGAGACAGAGCGAGTCGAGCAATCAGCACGGCCGGAATTTCCGCTGGACCACCCCGCCCCATCTTTGTGGGAACGTCGCTGCGGGCCACCTTGTGCGCGGCCAGCGCGTAGTAGCCAACGACCGCCCCGTCTTCATCGACCCAGACCCAGGTTCGAGCGGTCCGGCGCGCAGTAGCAGCAACGGCCTGCTCACGTAACCACCTATCTAAAGACTCCTCCCCGCAAGAAAACTCCGCGACCGTATGCCGCTGCGGCTCAAATCGCTCCGAGCGAAAGACCATCGGTCCTCAGACGCGCTCAACGACATCGCGGGCACGTTTCGCGGCCCGCTGCAATGCAGCATTTGGCTTCGCCGGAGCATCGAGCGCGGCCAGTAAATCGTCAAAGAACTCCGCCGAGACCGTAGTCGTCGCCTCGTGCTCATCGATGATGCGTTGCGCCTTTTCCTCGGCGGCGGTTCGCGCGAACTCACTCACCGGCTCGTGCATAAGCTCAGCCGCCCGCTCGATCAACGACTTCCGGTCTGGCCGCACCCGAAACTCAAGACGGGCAGATACCGCCTTCATGCGCGTCAACCCTTCGCTCGCATTTCACAACTTTCTGTCCGTACAACTGTACGGCACTTTCCGTCTTTCATGTGAGCCGGATGCCAACAGCCACCCCTCCCCGCCCTGTGCCGGGTGGGGTGGCTGGCGCCGGTGACAGCCTCAGCGGCGCGGGTATTCCCGGCGCTCCCTGGATAGTTCGCCCCTCTCGCGGCGCCGCTGACGACGCACCGCGCGACGTCCTCCCCACGGGGAGGGTGTGGCGGGGAGACGGCGGGGACAATGCGCCTCCACCGTCTCCCCGGTCGTTCGCACCTAGGCGGCAGCTACCGCACCGGCGTCGAGCACAGTGGCGATCACATCGGGTGCAATACCACTCTGTAACGCCGCATCGAGCAGACCGGACAGGCGATGCTCGGGCGACTCACTCAACGCGGCCTCAAGTGCCACGCCCGCCAACACGCCATCTCCGCGCCGATACGCCGAGGCGGCCAACAGCGACAGCGCCTCGGCACGAAATGGTAGCGGCAACACTCGCGCTAATGCCGTCCACAGAGCCTCAGCAGCCACCAACGGCGGTCAGTGACGCTCTGCCGACCAGCTCCGGGGCCGTTAACAAATAAAACTCCCTACGAGACAAACCGCGCATGCAACAGCGGGAGACAAACTGAAGAGGCGCAGGTCAGGCGACCGCGACATGAAACGAAACTCGAGAACCTACAGTGTGAAGGTACCTAACTGCTCTCGGAGAGGTTACCAATGCCCTCGTTGAATGTGTCGTTCACCGATGAACAGATGGATCGGATTCGTGCCCTAGCGGCCAGCAAAGGTCAGGCGCTGGAGCATTTCGTTCGAGATGCAGCTTTGGCTGCAGATCGTGAGGAGCGGCTGCGGCAAGCGTTTTCTCATGTGGCCGAGCGTTCCGGCGAGCTATATGAACGGCTGAAGTGACGGAGTTCGTCGACTGAAATTATGCCGCCTTGACAGCGCATTTGGGTGGCGGCCGTTCACAGGTAGAATTTGCGATCTGATCGAGGAGAATTGCAACTCCAACTTTGCCATTTTCTTCCGCCGTTTCAAGCAACTCGGCCATAAGCGCAGGTCTCCACACAATTATGCGATACCACACGTCGCGCGTGACCTCACCGACAACTTCGCCCCCGACCTCGGTAGCGGCAACCGTTTCGTCCGATTCGTCAGCCGTAACCCCACGCTCATCGAGGAGTCTGTTCCATAGGAGCTCCCGAGCCGCTTCCGGGTCCTTTCGCTCTCTGGACCACAGGAGCTGTCGGCGCCCCTTGGAAGCCTGCTCCCATTCATGCCAAACAGCCCACTCGCCAGGTGGCGTTACCGAGATCACTTCTCCGGAGTCCGAGTCGATTACTGCCCAGTCACCTTGCCCCGCCTCCACAACTGACCAATGGCGCGGCGTGCGAACGCCGAAACCTCGTGCATCCACAGAAGACGCGAGATCGGCGAGAATCTCGAACGGAGTGCGATTTCGTTCGTTTCGAGTCGATTTCTCAGTTTGTCCGCCCGCGATCTCGATTCCCATCTTGGTCGCAGCATCATACGTCCTGAGTTAGGTAGCGCCCAACATAATCAGCCCCATCCGGCACAATGTCGCGGACGTCAACTGCAACTGAACCCGGAGTACTAAACCCGGCTTTGCCCAGCCCAGCCGACCAACGCTCGTGAACCCTGGCCGCAAACGCGTTGCGTGCGAACCACTCACGGTCGACATCGGCAAACCAAAGCGGCAAATCCGGCCTCAGCGCAAACTCCATCGCGGACGCGGTAAATACGAGTGCATGGATATGCAAGTGCCACCCGTTGCCTCCACGAGCAGGAGACCCGTACGTTGCCTCGACGACTCTTGTCATACCTGCGACGTCGAAGAGCTCGGCATCACCGCGGCGGGACTTGACCCCTATTTTCTTGCCAGCTCGCTCGACCATCCGAGCACGCTGACCAGTCCACTTCCGTGTGCCGAAAGCCGATCGCCATCCCGCACTTAGCCCGTCCCACAGGTGAGCGAGGCGATCTTTCGATGTGTGACGCAACGTGAGCGTCAACAGGTAGACCCTTCCGCCTTGCCGATGGCATTCACGAACCGCCGCCCCAATTTCACCAGCTCTAGTATGGGCAACTACCGCTGAGCAACGCGGGCACGACCACACGGAACCACAGGTCATCAAACCTTGATAGCTCGCAATCGGCTGCCCATTCACTTCTCGCCGCCTAATCGCAACCGTCTGACCATCATCAGGGTCACCGACGGCATCGTTGTGCAACATACGGCCACAGCAACGAACGGCCTTCAGTGACGACGCCTGCCACAGCATTGCCCGAGCGCTCCAACGGGCTCGGCGCTTCTCAGCAGAAGCGGTGAGCCCCTGGTCGATACCCGTTGTGAAGCAATAACTCTGAGTACTACCAAGAGCGCTCGCTACGCTCGCGCCGTCGGCCCTCTGGACCTCCGCGCAGGCGCTCCGGTCCGCCGGTCCGCCCGTCGATTCATCGGCAAGCACAGATGCACCCGCGGTCATGTTGCTGCCGCCTTCACATACAGGGCAGCCAACAGTTCCACCCAGATGCGTGCTTCATCGGCATTGATCGCATCAAGGCCGCTTCTGTCAGCTTTCCGCACTCCAGCGGTCACACTGACCTCCGCACCCACCAGCACCAGCCAGCCGTCGCCCCGCTGCACCGCGCTCACCACGGGCCATGACCACCCCGGCAGCCAGGCTTCGATCTGTGCCGGCCCATCCGGTTCTGCTCTGTCCTCGCGGATCTCCAGTTCCAGTTCCGCCGCGAAATCTTCAGTCTGACTCATCGCGCACCGCGAAAAACTGCAAGCTGAAAGCTGTTGTTGAGCGCCCGCGATAGAATCGTCACGCGCGCAAGATCGGTGGTTTCCATATTCGCCTCCGTGATGAAGCCCCTGGTTGCAGCCGGGGGCTTCGCTCTTAATGAGCCC
>JAHZJB010000118.1 GCA_022601135.1 Actinomycetes bacterium
CGCAGTTCACTCGCCCCCTACGGGAACTGCGCGTCCAGCCAGGCTTGGACTGTGGAGGGGTCACCGTACCCGTTCGCGCGCAGCACCTGGACAACGTCGCGACTGCAGACCAGAGCGATCGGATGCCCATCGGCGCGCACCTCTTCGTATACCTGATCGTTGAAGTACGACAGCGTTACGAACACGCCGAAATTTCGATGGCGCAATCGGGAGATTAGTCGGCTGACCTCGCGTACACCGACCGAATTTGTCTCTTTGTAGCACTTGGCTTCAAGTGCAAAATCGATTTTTACTGGGTCTGCAGGAGGGCCCAGTTGGTACTCGCCGACGGCGTCGCGACCGCCGTCACGGTATGGGCGGGTGACGTCGCATGTGGCTGTCGCGGGTGCAATCAGGCGCCAGATCGCGACTGCGCACGCTTCGAAATCGTGTGGTCGCTCCTTGAAATGGGTGTGAATAGCGCGGATGACTGCATGTCCACTATCGTCGTCCGGGAGTTGAGCGGCCTTGGTTCGCACAATGCTCGTAGGGGGTGCGGTGAGCACGTCGTACGTGCGGCCATTAACCCACTCGCGCCAGGTGGGAGGGCACTCAGGCGCGACATTTGGTGCATCGCCCGCCGCAAGGGCATCGATCCACGAGCGCGGCACCGACGCCGTGCGAAGCACCGTGAATTTTGCTCGGTAGTTCTGGAACCGTTGTCCCGCTTTGCTCCGCCAAATAGCGGTGAGGTCCTCGTCGGCTGTTAGGGATTGACCTCCGGGGGCGAGCAGGCCGCGAAACCTGACGGCGCGGCCAGGCGCTGCCTTCTCGAACAGAAAGAACGGGGGCACACGGGCGCGGTCTGTTGCCGCGGCGTGGGACGCATCAAAACTGCTTTGCAACAGCATATTTCCGCCACGCTTTGTATCAAGAAGAGCGCGCCCTGGCTCCCGGTTGTCACCGTAATAGGTGAAGATGCCGGTCTGTGTATCAAGATGGTCGGGCCAGTCGACCTCCGCGCCGCTCGTGTACAGGACCGCGATCCGAACCGAGCTTCTCAGTGGGGAGCCCTTGTAACGGAATCCTCCCTGATTGCCGACCGGAAGCAGTCGCGCGATGGGATCGTCTCCCGAATGCCCCTGAGCGCCGCCCAGGTAGATCGTTTCTAATGTGAGGTTCGCAGTCGGGAGGTCCTGAAAGGAGACTGTTCCAGCCACGTTATTGAGAGTAACCCGTATCTCCGACAGTCCGAACTCGCGAACCAGCAATTAGCCGCATTCGTCGGCTGTTGCTTCCTTTATTGGAGACGCTCAGATGAAAAGTTGCGCGGCACGGCTGCTAGCCGCGGTTGAACTTCAAGGAGATCTACACTCATCCGACAAACAGCGACAAGATCTCACCTGTCGCTACCGAACCAACCCACCCACCGGACAGGCAGCACAAGCCCTTGACCAACTCAGATCCCTGCATTCCCTCGAAGACACCAAAACCCTAGTTCAGAGCGGAGGCTCTGCCGGGCCGGCAGCCGTATACGTAGGCGCCGGAGAAGCCCTTTCGGGCCTGAGCGAATCAGAACCTGTCAGATTCTGATGTTAGAAAGCACTTCCGGTGATTGGTCGCAGCGACCGAAGAGAATGGCGCTGAGCGACCGGATAGTGGCCGTGACAACGGAACCGCTCACTCAGTGGTCGTGAACTGTGCAACTCTTCGTTTAAGAGCTGCCAGTACAGTGTCGTGCTTGGAGCCGTTGCCAACGGCCCGTGACGGCGCGACATCGAGGGCAAGCCTGCTCAGCGTGGGTGTGTCAGTGGCGACACGCATGCGTATGTCGATGGCAGTCGGGCTTCCATCGACTGGCGGTTGATCTGCAATATCGAAAACAAAGATCCAATTGCGTGAGTTCGGATCCGGATCAATATTGATGCCGCCTTTGCCAGCCAATAGCCGATGGGTGCCATCGGGCATTTCTTGAAGCTCAGGCGCTCCGAGGAATGGTTGCCATGAGTCCCATACCGGTAGAGGTATTGCGAGGATACAGCCCATCGACGACGATCTCCGCGTGATCTGAAACTTGAACATGAGTTGGTAGAACGTTCTTTTGAACACGTTGCTGATATTGGGGCCTTCTACCTTCCGGCCTGGCCAATCTGGGTGAGCTGCAACCTGTTGGGCGAAATCAACTTGATGAAGATCGCGCGCGTTCTTCAATGCGTTAACCGCATGCCGATAGGTTCCGTGGGTGTCCGTAGTTTGGATCTCAATGACACCGTACCGGCCCAGGCGAAAGCCGGGGTCGTCGTGATTATCAGGCGGTAGAACTTCGACGACTGTTAGGTCGAATGACAGTTCGGGGTTCGCAGGTGAACGTGGAAGGCTTATTTCTCCCCCGAAATGCTGCTGGAAAGTTAGAAACTGAGGTGGTGATTTTTCATCGAGCAATGTCGATTGGAGTTCCCTGAGTCTGGATGGGATGGCGAGGTTTGTCACGGGAATGACATGGAGACCCGAGGCCGAAGGGAGATCGAAGAGTTGCCTGACCATCGGGTACAGCAGATCGTCGTCCAGTGCTCGGTGAGGGCATACGAGCCAGTCTTGGCGAGAACCGTTGCTTCCCGCACTTATTGTGCAGACACCTCGACTGTTTACGGGTTTGACACAGTCCATCTCTTTCTCGGCGACCCGAGTCCGAAATGGGCACCGCTCCGCGGCTTGGTCGGTCTGAGCAATCTCGTGTGCGGCTACCGTCGGAAAGACCCTATGCCCGAACCACTCTGAGATATGTGGCCGCAGCGCCTCCCGATCAGCTTTTGGTCGACTCTGCGCACTCACGCCGCGGACGTCTCGATGAGTTCGCCGTATGGGCCGAGAAAGGGAACAGGTCTTCTGCGGAAGGGATTATCCACTCTCGGCCTGTGAGGTTCACCGCGGATACAAGCCGCGACTTCGTTGGCTATCGCCTGCGCGAGCGGAACTGGGACTGCATTGCCAACCTGGGTGTATTTACTCGTCTTTGATCCTGTGAACTCGAACCAATCCGGAAATCCTTGGATGCGAGCAGCTTCCCGAATGCTGATCGTACGGTGCTGAGTCGGATGTGTGTACTCGCCTGACTTCGGATCACGGAACCGAGTGATAATTGCGCGTGGAACTCCATTCCAGGTCATGCGCCTGTACCTTCGGGTGTGATCCTTACGCAACGCGCGCCGCATGCTAGGGGGAAGCATCGAGTCGGGAAGGTCTCGCCAGTCCTGACCTGGTCCGATGTGGCGCAGTCGCTCGAGGTTCGCGCTGTTGAGCGACGCTGCATAGTGGTCGTGGAGTTCGTGCGGTGGCATCGAGTACCCGTCCATGGTGGTGCGTGCGAGCTCCTGATACACGCCTCTGGGACGCCCCGCGTAGTGGTGGCCTGTTCCTCCAGCGGCGATCTCTGGTAGATCCCCTATCGCATCTCGAGTAGTAAGGAAGCCTTTGTATGCGGATTGGGGAATCGTGACGTTTGATATCAGATCACCAATCTCGCACCTTCCATGTGTCGGCGCCGGAAAGCCGAATCCTGGGGGAATGTGAAGATCCTGTCGCCACCCAATCACGACCAGTCGCCATCTCATTTGAGGCGTACCGTACTGAGCTGCCAACAGCTCGGCGCAGGCTGCGTGGTAGCCAGCGGAGCGTAGGCGTTCGAGCACTTTACCCAAATATTGTCCGCGTGCGAGCGTCGCGAGACCAGGAACATTCTCGATCACGACTGCTTTGGGTCGTAGCGTATTCGTGGCTCGCACCACCTCATGAAACAAGGTGTTCCGCAGGTCGGATATCTGTCGTGGTCCAATCATGCTGAACCCCTGGCAGGGGGGGCCAGCGAACAGTAGATCAAGCTCACCCGTCTCAACTCCTGCCAAGCCCCTCATCTTCTTGCCGGTTAGGGCGCGAATGTCCGTCTGCACGACGTGCCCTTGAATATGGGCCGCATGAGTGGTCGCGGCTGGACGATCCAGCTCGATGGCAAGTCGGAGCTCGTAGCCGGCCCGAACGATGCCAAGGCTAGCGCCGCCTGCTCCGGCGAATAGGTCGACTGCGGTCAATGCAGACAACGATTCCTCCTAGGCTCCGCGCGACCGCGACCATCTAGTACATGCCTGGCACTGCCAAGTTACATCAGGGTGATTCGACTTACCGGCATTGACGCCGTCAGCAACCAGTGACGGTACTATCGAACATATGTTCTATAATACTCGCCACTGGTTGAGAACAGAAGCCCGAATTTTCGTAGGGGCTCAGCCGGCCTAGCCGCGATGGCGCTGGCTATCGGCCTCCCTGGTTCGGGACATCCCGGGCTACGGTCCCACTCATTCGCTGGGCAAGTAGCGCTTGGGCTCTAGCGGCGGCAACCTCGGTCCTGAAAGCTGCTGATGAACCCGCGGGAACGCAGTTTTCACTTCATGAAGCAGTGACGTCCAGCACGTCGGCCGTCGGCATAGCCAAACATGTCATGTGACATGGCAATGTCGCGGTTCGCAATGTACGAGTAGCGTTGCCGCGAGTTGCGATGCGAATGCTGGTCCGTCATTCACGAGGACGTAACCACCGGCAAGGCCACCTTGGTTGCATAGGAGTCTTCGTCGCCGGACTGTTCGACTTTGTGCTTTTCCGGTCTGGGTGTCCACCCGTCGGACTACTCGATGGGAGGTCCGTGGTACGACGTCGGTAGGGAAGTTCCGCGCGATGTTGCCATAGGTGACTTGGGACCGCGACCAGCGACGAAGGATTCGGCGAGCCGTCAGGTAAGCGTCTTGTGCGATGTCCACGACCACGATCGCTCGCTGTAGTCCATGGAAACCCCAGAAGCGGCCCGGTCCATGCCCCGGTTTTCGCCAGGCGTCGGGCACGATGTGCTGATACTCCTTGTCGCTCGACCGGTTTGGCGACGAATGCTTGGTGAAGTAGATCGCCAGCCTCTTGGGATCGCAGGCGCGCAATCCGTTGCGGATGTCGACGGCGGTGCCGGCAAGCAAGTGGCGCGCACGTTGCTCAGGGTCGGGATGGGCAACGATCTCAGCCCAAACGTGCGAGAGCCATTCCCGGAACGGTTGTCCCGATCGTCCGATGCCCTGCGGAGGAGCCATCCACAGGTGAATATGTGGCGCGCCCCGGCGTTGAAATTCCAGTTTCCAGATATAACGCGCCGGTTCGTCCCATTCGCGCTGGAACCGTTTGCGCCAGAGGATCATATGGCGCTTCACACTCGCGCCGTCGGGCGCGACGCATTCCCAGTCGCCTGGGTAAGTCAGTGTCACCATCGCTGGTACACGGCTCGACTCCACCAGCGGTGTGTAGTCCAGTTCCGCGAAAGTGCGGCACATCGCCGCACGCGACTTTCGGGACCATTGGATGATCTCCCGACCGCGCGGTTCTGGAGCGTTGCGACCGGCCTTAATGCGGTCCACCTCGGTCGCCACATCGGGCCTGTGGCGTTCGACGGCCCGCTCAGATGCCTTTTCCGCGCGAGCGGGCCTAGTCCAGCCAAGGCGGACCACTCCCGGGCCAATCGTGATTCGGAATCGGCCGGACTCCGGTTCCTCGCCCAGACGGCCCCGACCCTGTGCCCACGGCTCGGCTGGTTCAAAGAGTGACGCCGCCGAGGCCACCAGGTCGGGTCTCGGGAACCGCAGACCGAGGGCCTCCGTGACCGACGGCTGCCCCTCGACGGTGTCGCGGACACTTTTGGCACATATAAGGACACTTTTGGCACATATAACAAGCCCGTCAGTCCCAGTCGGAGCGCGGCCTCCACCGCGACCGCCGTCCGACCGACCGCTATCGCTCTCGTGCCCTGCGGCCTTGGCGGCCTCGGGCGCTCGCGGTCTACCCGCGTCTGCGGCTCCGGCCGCGCTCCGACTGGCCGTAAGGTCTTGGTCAAGACATGAAGTGGGTCGCCCCGCAGTGGTCGCGTTGCCGCGTACGGTCGACCCGGTGGCGATGGGCATCGGGTACCTGCTCCCCGGGAGCCCAGCGTTTGCATCACTGTGTGACGGACGACGAAGGGTTCCCTGTCGGGAGTGCTGTCACCGTGTCCGGTTTGTGTCCGGTCGTCGGACGGGCGGCCTGCGTCAGCCGTGTTCAGTGCGCCGTATTTGACGCATGGACAGCTAAAAACCGCAGGTCAGCTGCTCTCCCGTCCGCCTGAAAAGCGGAAGGTCGCCGGTTCGATCCCGGCCCTGGCCACCGAGAAAATCCCCGGCTCGCTGATCCATGTCGATGTCAAAAAGCTGGGCCGTATCCCCAACGGCGGTGAGCCGCGATCTCCCGGTGCGGCGGGAGTGAGTTGACGCTCGAATGCTGACACAGCTATCTGACATGCATTGACCGAGTGTGCGAGCGCAGGCCTCGTCCTTTAGGGCGGGGGATGTCAAGTTCCC
The DNA here is from genome assembly GCA_022601135.1 of Actinomycetes bacterium. GTDB lineage: Bacteria > Actinomycetota > Actinomycetes > Mycobacteriales > Mycobacteriaceae > Mycobacterium. The sequence continues at coordinate 6,399 of JAHZJB010000118.1, forward strand.
AGGATCCCCCGCGGCATCCTGCCACCTTCACCCGGCGGGACGTGACATGCCCCGGAGCTGCCGGCGACACCGCCCGGCTGCGCCCGGGTCGCTGTGCCGTAGGCACCGCGCGACGGTCGGTTTCGGCCTTGGCCGAAGCGCGGGTGTCGCTATCCTCGCGCATTGGACTTCCGAACACGTTCCGAATACCATGGTGGCATGTCCTCAACGTCGTTCCGCACCACCACGCGCCGTTCCTCGGACCTGAGCAAGCACCCCGCCGAGGTGTTCGCCGAGGCCGAGGATCACCCGGTGACGGTGACCCGGCGTGACGGCGAAGCACTTGTGCTCATGTCGCAGCGCGAGGCGGATGGTCGCACCCGCCTGCTCGAGTTCGCCGCGCAGCTCATCGGCGTGGCCGTGGACGACGACGGTCCACTCGCCGGGCGGATGTCGAAGGCCTTCCCGTGGATGCTCGCGCTGTCCCCGCAGGATCGGTGGACATGCGCCCAGGACCTTGTCGACGCGGCGCGGGCCTCGTTCTCCACCGATCAGCCGCACCTGGCGCTCGCGGAGCTGACCTCGTGGCGGGAGACCGCGACCGCGATCGCCGCCGGCCTCGGCCGCGACGACCTGCAGTGGCTGGACTCCGAAGACGGCGCTGCCGTTGCCACGCGGCCTTAGCGGTGGCCGCCAAGCGCGGCGATCTTGTCCCGCGTCCGCCGAAGAAGGTCGAGTGCGAGGTCCGCTTCGCGACTGCGAACGCGCGTAAGGGGTGGCAGGATCTCGCCGCGACGATCCGTAATCCTCTCGCCGACGCGTGGGACTTCCTCACGCGGACGCCGCTGATGAGGACCCCTGCAGGTGCACACCCGTCATCCGAACGAAACGAAGTAGTGCCCCGCTAGCCGCGACGTTGGTCGTCGCCGGAGCGCGGCCTCGGGCCGGGACCCGCCCGCGCGCGGATCTCCCGCAACATCCCGTCGCACTCACCACCTACGAGAATTTTCATTCCCGCACATGACCCTAAAAAGGCGCAGGTCAGCCTCTTTTTGGGTGTGGAGGTGGCCGAACAGCCAGACGGGCAGCACTCCCGGGGCCGGTGAGGTGGAGAAACTGCTGCTGGCGGGCGCTGTCGCCCGGGCGGTGCGGACTGAGGGCAAGCGCTATCTGTCGAGTGCGCGGACCAGAAGATCCTTGATCTCAGCCTGACCCTCTTCCAGCGACCTCACCCGCGCATTCGTGTCGTCGGATTTAGATGCGATCTGGTCGACCTTGGTCTCTACCTGGTCGAGCCGGCCGGCGTGGTCTCGCTGGTTGGCGCCCAAGGCGTTGACCGCGGCCAGCACCGCGCGGTAGTCAGCCTGGTTCGCTTCCAGAGCAGCTACTCGCGCCTCCAGATCCTCGAGCGTCGACATCTCTCGATGGTATTCCACCGGCGTTGAGGCGTTCGGCAACCTAGCTCGCTGGACTGAGGCAATGTTCGACTTTCCCGCCGTGCCGGGCGCCCGGCGGACTCCGGGAACCTACGAGTTGCCAGACGATCTGCGCATCTGTGACCTCGACGATCCGCACCGGCTCATGGAACTGGGGCTGCGGCCGACGCAGGTGGTGACCCGCAATTTGGCTGTCACATCCGGATGGGCGTACCGAATCTGGTCTGCGCATTCCCCCGCTGTAGAGGGCCGGACGTGGCAGGCGGTGCAGTGGTGGTCCTTCCAGCGGCCGCACTGGACCGTCATTGCCAGTTGGAAGCGTCCTGTTCTCATCAAGCTCGAGCACTTGGACCTCGCTCACCCGGCCGTTCCCGCCGCTGCTACAAGCCTGAACCGGCCGCTGTAGCCCAGGACCCGCAGGGCCCAGCCCACTAATGCGGGCGTTCCCTGAAAACGCATGTACGGGAAGTTCACAACTGCCACTCCCGCACCAGGACGTGACACGCTCGAAGAGCCGGGATGCGATGCGTCGTAGCGGCGATCGATCCCGCGCCCGAAGCGCAGACCGGGAACCAGTACTGAGCCCCTTGGCCGCGGAGCGAAAGGCTCGGCCAAATCGCCGATTCAGGTCGCAATCGCGCCAGGTGCCCCGAAACGGACCACGACACGGGTCCCGGCACGGGTCACCGTACGGACCACGACACGGGTCACCGCACGAACCGCGGAACGGACCACGGAACGGACGGTCAAACGGACCACGGAACGGACAGTCGAACGGACCACAGAACGGACCACGGAACGGACAGTCGAACGGACCACGGCCGGGGTTTCTGGAACGACTCGCGGAATACCTTCCACCGAAGGCCACACCAAACGGCAAGCACGGTTATTCGCGCCGGTGTGTCGTCCCCGACCGCTGTCGTTCACCCGTTCGATTCGCCGCCCCGGTGCCCCAGAGTGACCCACGAGTGACCCATTCTCTGCCGACCACCCTGTTTTTGGCGGTGTAATACCCCTGGTCGGCGGTTTGGGCGGTTTTGCGCGAGCTGCGGGAACGCCGGACCGGACGACTGAAAAGCGGAAGGTCGCCGGTTCGATCCCGGCCCTGGCCACTCTCCTGAATGACCGGGAGTTCAAGCGGTGCGAGCCCGGGTAGCGTCTAGGACATGTCGGAACTCAAAGCACGGCTACGTGCCGACCTCACGGCGGCGATGAAGTCACAGGACCGGTTGCGAACCGCGACGCTGCGGATGCTGTTGTCCGCGGTCCAGACGGAAGAGGTATCCGGTAAATCCGCGCGCGAGCTGTCCGACGACGAAGTCGTCAAAGTGCTCTCCCGCGAATCGAAGAAACGCGTCGAGTCGGCCGAGATCTACACCCAGAACGGCCGCGGCGAACTGGCCGCCACCGAGCACGCCGAGATGCGCGTCATCGAGGAGTATTTGCCTACGCCGCTGACCGATGCCGAAGTTGCGGACGTGGTCGACACCGCGATCGCCCAGATCGCCGAGGAAATCGGCGAACGGCCGAGCATGCGCCAGATGGGGGCGGTGATGAAGGCGGCCACCGCGATCGCGATGGGCAAGGCGGATGGCGCGCGGTTGTCTGCGGCGGTGAAGGAGAGGCTGTAATCGGGGCGATCGCGATAGCCGCAGGCCAGTCGGCCGGCGTGGAAGCATGTCGATGACAGAGGCCACCACCGACCCGGTCCGGTTACCGCCAGGTCCGCGCATCCCGAAAGCTGCTACCGCGTTGGTGTTCTTTACCGCCCGGCGCAAGGCGGTAGGCGCAGCTGCGGCCCGCTACGGAGACTGCTTCACCGTGAATCTGCCGATCTTCGGCCGCACCATGATCATCAGCGATCCGGCGCTGGTCAGGGAGCTCTTCGCGGCCAGCAGTGACCTGGTGGCCCGGGCTTCGAATCTTGGCACGGTACTCGGTCCGGGATCGACGTTCAGTCTCGACGGTGCGGAGCATCGCGCCCGACGCAAGTTGCTCCTGCCCCCGTTTCATGGCAAGCGAATGGCCGACTACGAGACGATCGTGGCAGAGGAGGTGAGCAGCGAGACCGCGAATTGGCCCGAAGGTCGCGAGTTCTCGACGTTGGAGCCGATGATGCGGATCACCCTCAACGTGATCCTCCGCGCGGTGTTCGGTGCCCAGGGCGCGGCGCTACAGGAACTGCGCCGACTCCTCCCGCCGATGGTGCCGCTGGCGTCACTGATGGTCGTGCTGCCAACGGCCTTGCGCCGGGACCTGGGGCCATGGAGCCCGTGGGGCCGGGTGGTGCGTTCACGCACGCGGTACAACGAGATCATCGCGGAACTCATCGCCGAAGCTCGCTCTGATCCCAGGTTCGACGATCGCACCGACGTGCTGGCTCTATTGATGCGGGCGAGCTACGAGGACGGGTCGGCGATCGCGGACGAGCACATCGCGGACGAACTTCTGACGCTGCTGGCGGCGGGTCACGAAACCACCGCCACCACCCTGGCGTGGGCAATAGAGCGCCTGCGCAGGCATCCTGAATTGTTACGTCGGCTTACCGCCGAAGTAGATGCCGGAGGTACCGAGCTACTGCAGGCGACCGTCTGGGAGGTACAGCGGACCAGGCCCGTCGTGGAGGCGATGTTCCGCGTGGCCAAGACGCGAATACGGTTGGGGGAGTGGGTTATTCCAGAAGGTTGCGGAGTCATGCCCAGTATCGCGCTGGTGCATTCTTCGCCCTGCAGCTTCGCCGAACCCCAGCGCTTCGACCCTGATCGTTTCCTCGGGGGACATCCCGACTCGCTGACCTGGATTCCCTTCGGCGGAGGTGTCCGTCGCTGCCTGGGGGCGGCTTTCGCCAACATGGAGATGACTGTAACCTTGCGAGAATTATTGCGCGAGTTCACGTTCGCGACCACGAACGCGCCTGGCGAACGGCGGCGCTCGCGTGGCATCGCGATCGCGCCACGGTTGGGCGGGCGGGCGGTGGTGTACCGGCGCTCCTAGCCGCCGAGATCGCGTTCGGGGAGCTCCGTTCCCGCACTTCTGCGCCAGTGCTACTGCGGCGGGGGCTGGCCGATCGACGGGCTGAGCCAGTCCCGTCATCTCGATCCGCGGGGCAGCACGTGTGGTCTATCGTCGCGCCATGGCAACCAAGGACTCCCGCGAAGTCGTGATCGACGCAACCCCCGAGCAGATCCTCGACGTCATCGCCGACGTCGAGTCAACTCCCACGTGGTCCCCGCAGTACCAGAAGGCCGAGATTCTCGAGAGCTACGACAACGGCAGGCCCAAGCGGGTCAAGATGACGGTCAAGGCGGCGGGTCTCACCGACGATCAGGTGATCGAATACACCTGGGGCGACGACAGCGTCACCTGGACCTTGATCTCGGCCGGTCAACTCAAGGCCCAGGACGCCGGCTACACGCTGACTCCCGAGGGCGGTAAGACCAGGGTGAGGTTCGATATCTCGATCGACCTTTCCGTGCCCATGCCTGGTTTCATCCTCAAACGCACGATGAAAGGTGGAGTCGAGACCGCCACCGACGGGCTGCGCAAGCAGGTCCACAAGGTCATCAAGGGGTGACCGCAGGACCTCTGGCCGGCGTTCGAGTGATCGAACTCGGCGGCATCGGCCCGGGTCCGCACGCCGGCATGGTCCTGGCCGATCTGGGTGCCGATGTGGTCCGAGTGCGCCGCCCAGGGGGTATGCGGATGCCGACCGAGGACGTCGACCTCATGCACCGCGGCAAGCGGGTCGTCGATCTCGACCTCAAGTCGGATCGCGAAGCGCTGTTGGGCCTGATAGCGAAGGCCGATGTGTTGATCGACGGATTCCGGCCCGGGACCTGCGAGCGGCTGGGAATTGGGCCACGAGATTGTGAGGCCGTCAACCGGCGGCTGATCTTCGCCCGGATCACCGGGTGGGGGCAGCACGGCCCGCTGGCGATGTCGGCGGGACACGACATCAACTACCTGTCGCAGACGGGCGCGCTGTCGGCCATCGGTTACCGGGACAGACCGCCGGTGGTGCCGCTGAACCTCGTTGCCGATTTCGGGGGCGGATCGATGCTGGTCCTGGTGGGCATCGTGGCGGCGCTCTACGAGCGGGAGCAGTCCGGCGCCGGACAGGTGATCGATGCGGCCATGGTCGACGGAGTCAGCATGCTGGCGCAGATGGCGTGGACGATGAAATCCACCGGCAGGCTCGAAGACGAGCGGGAGTCGTTCCTGCTCGACGGCGCTGCGCCGTTCTATCGCACTTACGAAACCGCCGACGGGCGATATATGGCAGTCGGTGCGATCGAACCCCAGTTCTACGCCCAGCTGATCGCCGGGCTCGGTCTGTCGGCCGACGCACTGCCGGCGCAGATGGAGCGGTCGGCATTCCCCGCCATGCAGGCGCTGTTCGCCGAACGGTTCGCCAGCAAGACCCGGGATGAGTGGACAGCGATCTTCGCGGGCACGGACGCTTGCGTAACCCCGGTGCTGACCTGGAGTGAGGCTGCAAGCAGTGAACACCTACGCGCCCGCGAAACGATGGTGACGCGGGACGGCGTCGACCAAGCAGCACCAGCCCCACGGTTCTCCCGCACCCGGTCGAACCTGGGCGTGCCCCCGAGAAGTACCACGCCTGTCGACCGGATCGGATGGTGAGAAGGGTTAGCTGAAAAACGTTTACACAGCAGTGATTGCCTAGCTAGTATTTGCCAGTATGGCCGTTAGAGCTTCCAGCGAGGTCGTCATCCCGGCTCCGCCTGCCGCGATTCTGGAGGCATTGGCCGATATCGACGGGGTGACCTCCTGGTCGTCGCTGCACAAGGATGCCGAGGTGCTGGACCGCTACCCCGATGGCAGGCCGCACCACGTCAGGGCAACCGTCAAGATCATGGGGATCTCCGACCGGGAGATCCTCGAATACCACTGGGGCGACAATTGGGTGGTGTGGGACGCGGCGCAGACGTTCCAGCAGCGTGGTCAGCACGGTGAGTACAACCTCACGCTCGTCGGTGAGGACAGCACGCGGGTTCGGTTCGACCTCATCCTCGATCTCGCCGCACCGTTCCCCGATTTCATGGTCAAACGGGCAAAAAAGCTGGTCCTCGACGTCGCGCTGGAAAACCTCCGCGAGCGCGTGATGCGGACGGCGTGATCCTTCCGCCAAACTGAACCTGTGATCGACAACTCCGCGAATTGGCGGACATGTCTTCAGTTTCGGGCGGCCCGTAGTGTCTGCAGCCGCCGGATCGCTTCCTCGAGGGTGTCATCGCGCTTGCAAAAGGCGAAGCGCACCAGGTGGTTCCATTGATCGGCATGCCCGGCGGCGGCGTCGCAGAACGCCGACATCGGGATCGCGGCCACGCCAACGCGCTCGGGTAGCTCCGCGCAGAACGCCGTGCTGTCGTCGTAGCCGAGCGGGCGCGGGTCGGCGCACAGGAAATAGGTTCCCGAGCTGTCGTGCACGCCGAAACCGATGTCTGCCAGTGCAGAGCTCAACCGATCGCGCTTGGACTTCAGAGATTCGCGCAGCGCGGCTACCCAGGCATCCTCGGTGGAGAGCGCCATCGCCACAGCGGGTTGGAAAGGGCCGCCGCCCACATAGCTGAGATACTGCTTGGCCGCCCGAACGCCGGCGATGAGTTCGCCCGGACCGCAGGCCCAACCGATTTTCCACCCGGTGACATTGAACATCTTGGCCGCACTGGAGATGGTGATGGTGCGCTCGGCCATTCCCGGATAATTGGTCAGGGGTCGGTGGCCGCTGCCAGGCAGATCGGAGTAAACGAGGTGCTCGTATACCTCGTCGGTGATCACCAGCAGGTCGGCCGACACCGCGAGTTCGGCGAGGGCGCGAAGCTCGTCATCGGTGGCCACCATGCCGGTCGGATTGTGCGGTGAGTTCACGATGAGTGCCTTGGTCTTCTTGGTCACCGCCCGGCGAAGAGCGTCGATGTCGATGGCGAACCCCCGGCCGTCCGGCTGCAGGGGAACGGCGCGCCGATGGCAGCCGGCCATCGCGATCACCGGCGAGTACGAGTCGTAGAACGGCTCGATCAACAACACCTCGGAATCGGGTTCGACGAGCCCGAGAACCGACGCCGCGATGGCCTCGGTGGCGCCGACGGTCACGAGCACCTCGGTGTCCGGGTCGTACTCGGTGCCATAGCAGCGCCGGCGTTGCTCGGCGATCGCCTGGCGCAGTGACGCTATACCCAGCCCCGGGGGGTACTGATTGAGACCCTCGGCGATGGCGGCCTGCGCTGCTGTCAGCATCGCCGGTGGGCCATCCTCGTCTGGAAACCCCTGCCCGAGGTTGACCGCGCCGACCCTGGCCGCCAGCGCTGACATCTCAGCGAAGATGGTCACTGCGTAGGGCCGCAGCCTGTGCACCGTCATGACGGTCGACCCTATTGCCTCACGGTGGGATTGACCTCTTGTGGGTAACCGGGCTCCCCTCCCAACCAACGGGTTGGGCGAGGCGGGCTGATAGGCTAACAGCCAGAGGACTGTCCTCCTGCGGGCTCACGCTTTGGGGTCTGCAATCAACGTCAATAGGAGTGGGACACCGATGTCCGAAGAAGCCTTCATCTATGAGGCGATCCGCACGCCCCGTGGCAAACAACGAAACGGCTCGCTGAACGAAGTCAAGCCCGTCAATCTGGTGGTCGGCCTGATCGAGGAGTTGAGGTCGCGCTACCCCGACCTGGACGAGAACATGATTAGCGACGTCATCCTCGGCGTCGTTTCGCCCGTCGGCGACCAGGGCGGTGACATCGCCCGTACCGCCGGTCTGGTGGCGGGCCTGCCCGAGACCACCGGCGGATTTCAGCTCAACCGGTTCTGCGCCTCCGGGCTGGAAGCTGTGAACCTAGGCGCCCAGAAGGTGCGTTCTGGCTGGGACGATCTGGTGATCGCCGGTGGTGTCGAGTCGATGAGCCGCGTTCCGATGGGCTCCGACGGCGGCGCCTGGGCCAGTGATCCGGAGACCAACTACCGCATCGGCTTCGTGCCGCAGGGCATCGGCGCCGACCTGATCGCCACGATCGAGGGATTCAGCCGGCAGGACGTCGACGCCTACGCGGCGCGCTCTCAGGAGAAGGCTGCAGCGGCCTGGTCGGGGGGCTACTTTGCGAAGTCCGTCGTGCCGGTCAAGGATCAGAACGGATTGGTCATCCTCGACCACGACGAGCACATGCGGCCCGGGTCGACGGTCGAGAGTCTCGGTCAGCTGAAGCCCGCCTTCGAGGGCCTGGGCGCTATGGGCGGCTTCGATGACGTGGCGTTGCAGAAGTACCACGCCGTCGAGAAGATCAACCACGTGCACACCGGCGGCAACAGCTCGGGCATTGTGGACGGCGCCGCGGTGTTGCTCATCGGCAGCGAGCGGGCCGGAACCGCCCAGAACATGACCCCCCGCGCCCGCATCGTGGCCACCGCCACCAGCGGCGCCGATCCCGTCATCATGCTCACCGGGCCGACCCCGGCAACCCGCAAGATACTCGACCGCGCGGGCCTCACGATCGACGACATCGATCTGTTCGAACTCAACGAGGCCTTTGCCTCAGTGGTTCTGAAGTTCCAGAAGGACCTGAAAATCCCCGACGAGAAACTCAACGTCAACGGTGGCGCGATCGCGATGGGTCACCCGCTGGGAGCCACCGGCGCCATGATCATGGGCACCATGGTCGACGAGCTGGAGCGGCGCGACGCTCGGCGCGCGCTGGTCACGTTGTGCATCGGCGGCGGCATGGGTGTGGCCACCATCATTGAACGAGTCTGAGAGGGTACGAACGGTAATGGCAGAGAACACAATTCAGTGGGACAAAGATGCCGACGGCATTGTCACACTGACGCTGGACGACCCCACCGGCTCGGCCAACGTAATGAACGAGCACTACAAGGAGTCGATGCACAAGGCCGTACAACGCCTTGTGGCGGAAAAGGATTCGATCACCGGTGTGGTGATTGCCAGCGCGAAGAAGACTTTCTTCGCCGGCGGTGACCTCAAGGGGATGATGAAGGTCGGTCCGGAGAACGCCGCCGAGGCCTTCGCCGAGGTCGAGTTCATCAAGGCGGACCTGCGCGCGCTGGAAACGCTGGGCAAGCCCGTGGTGGCAGCCATCAACGGCGCCGCCCTCGGTGGCGGCTTGGAGATCGCGCTGGCATGCCACCACCGCATCGCAGCCGATGTGAAGGGTGTAGTTGTCGGGCTGCCCGAGGTGACGCTGGGCCTACTGCCCGGTGGTGGCGGGGTGACCCGCACCGTACGGATGTTCGGTATCCAGAAGGCGTTCATGGAGGTGCTGTCTCAGGGCACCCGATTCAAGCCCGGCAAGGCCAAGGACGCCGGCCTGGTCGATGAATTGGTTGGCTCCGTCGACGAGCTGATTCCGGCGGCGAAGGCATGGATCAAGGCCAACCCCGACGCCCACACCCAGCCGTGGGACCAGAAGGGCTACAAGATGCCCGGCGGCACTCCTTCCCACCCGGCGTTGGCAGCGATCCTGCCTTCGTTCCCGGCGCTGCTGCGCAAGCAACTCAAGGGCGCACCGATGCCGGCACCGCGAGCCATTCTGGACGCCGCCGTCGAGGGTGCTCAGGTCGACTTCGACACCGCCACCCGCATCGAGAGCCGGTATTTCACCTCGTTGGTGACCGGCCAGACCGCCAAGAACATGATCCAGGCGTTCTTCCTGGACCTGCAGCACATCAACGGTGGCGGGTCGCGCCCGGACGGCATCGGCGAGACCCCGATCACCAAGATCGGCGTGCTCGGCGCCGGCATGATGGGTGCCGGCATCGCCTACGTCTCGGCGAGGGCCGGATACGACGTCGTCCTCAAGGACGTCACGCTCGAAGCCGCGCAGAACGGCAAGGGCTACTCCGAGAAGCTCGAAGCCAAGGCTCTCGAGCGTGGCCGCACCACCGAGGAGAAGTCCAAGGCGCTGCTCGCTCGCATCACGCCTACCGCCGATGCCGCCGACCTCAAAGGTGTCGATTTCGTGATCGAGGCGGTCTTCGAAAGCCAGGAACTCAAGCACAAGGTGTTCCAGGAGATCGAGGATGTCGTGGAGCCCAACGCGGTGCTCGGCTCGAACACCTCGACACTGCCGATCACTGGTCTGGCTACCGGCGTCAAGCGGCAAGAGGATTTCATCGGGATCCACTTCTTCTCGCCGGTCGACAAAATGCCGCTGGTGGAAATCATCAAGGGCGAGAAGACCTCCGACGAGACGCTGGCTCGGGTGTTCGACTACACGCTGGCCATCGGCAAAACCCCGATCGTGGTGAACGACAGCCGCGGCTTCTTCACCAGCCGTGTCATCGGGACGTTCGTCAACGAGGCGCTCGCGATGCTCGGCGAGGGCGTCGCACCGGCCAGCATCGAGCAGGCGGGTTCGCAAGCCGGGTATCCGGCGCCGCCTTTGCAGTTGTCCGACGAGCTCAACCTCGAGCTGATGCAGAAGATCGCCACGGCGTCCCGCAAGGGTATCGAGGACGCCGGCGGTACCTATGAGCCGCATCCGGCCGAGGCCGTGGTCAACACCATGATCGAAGCCGGCCGGCCGTCGCGGTTGAAGGGCGCGGGCTTCTACAACTATGTCGACGGCAAGCGGGCCGGACTGTGGGAAGGGTTGGCGGAGACGTTCAACTCGGGTTCGTCCAATCCGCCCCTGCAGGACATGATCGACCGGATGCTGTTCGCTGAGGCGCTCGAGACGCAGAAGTGTCTCGACGAGGGAGTGCTCACCTCGACTGCCGATGCCAACATCGGTTCCATCATGGGCATCGGGTTCCCGCCCTACACCGGTGGTTCGGCGCAGTTCATCGTCGGCTACCAGGGCGCTGGAGGCGTCGGCAAGCAGGCATTCGTGGCCCGCGCCAAGGAGTTGGCGGCCAAGTACGGGGACCGGTTCACCCCGCCGGATTCACTGTTGAGCTAAACACTGCCGGGGGTCCCCGAGGCCGTCGTGACGGTTTCGGGGACTTCTGGCATGCCAGCATTACCGCCTAGAGTTGTCGCCATGCGCTTTGGACTGTTCATCCCGCAGGGCTGGCGACTCGATCTGGTCGGCATCGAACCGGGCGACCAATGGCAGGTGATGCGTGACCTCGCCGGCTATGTCGACGACGGCGGCATCTGGGATTCGCTGTGGGTCTACGACCATTTCCACACCGTCCCGGTCCCGACGCATGAGGCCACCCACGAGGCGTGGTCGCTGATGTCTGCCTATGCCGCCACCACCTCGCGGATCAAACTGGGGCAAATGTGCACCGCGATGAGCTACCGCAACCCGGTTTATCTGGCTAAAGTCGCGGCAACCGCCGACCTCATCTCGGGTGGCCGCATCCAAATGGGGATCGGGGGTGGCTGGTATGAACACGAATGGCGCGCATATGGATACGGTTTTCCCTCGGCCGGCGTGCGGCTGGCGCGACTCGACGAGGGCGTGCAGATCATGCGCCAGGCGTGGCACGCCGGGGCCGTGACATTCAGCGGCAAGCACTATCAGGCTGACGGGGCGATCGTGGAGCCAAAACCCCTTCAGAGCGAAGGTATTCCGCTCTGGATAGCCGGCGGTGGGGAGAAAGTCACGCTGCGCATCGCCGCGAAGTACGCCCAGTACACGAACTTCACTTCCGAGCCCGAAGGATTCGCGCACAAGTCCGGGGTGCTCGCCGATCACTGCAAGAAGGCCGGTACGGATTTCGGCGCCATCGTCCGGTCCGTGAACATCAATGTGGTTGTCGGGGAGACGGAGTCGGAGGTCAGGGACCGACTGGCCAGGGTGGGATCCCGGATGAGCGCGCTGGCCGGTGAGGCGGCCACCGAAGCCATGCTGGACTCCATGCGCACGCCTCAGTCAGGTAGCGGCACACCCGAGCAACTCATCGAGGCGATTCGGACTTTGCGCGATCTCGGCTGCGAGTACGTGATCTGTTATTTCCCGGAAGCAGCGTATGACCGATCAGGGATTGAGTTGTTCGAGCAGGCGGTTATCCCGGCGTTGTCATGAGAATGGTCAAATCGCCGGCCCGAGAAGGTCGTCGGCGTCCTTGATGACGTAGCCATAACCCTGTTCGGCGAGGAACCGCTGCCGGTGTGCGGTATACTCGGCGTCCATGCTGTCGCGGGAGACCACTGAATAGAACATTGCGCCACCCCCGTCAGCCTTGGGACGCAGCAATCTGCCCAGGCGCTGGGCCTCTTCCTGTCGAGACCCGAAGGTGCCCGATACCTGCACCGCCACACTGGCTTCGGGAAGATCGATGGAGAAGTTCGCGACCTTGGAGACCACGAGCGTGCGGATCTCACCGCGGCGGAACGCCTCGAACAGAGTCTCGCGCTCAGCGTTCTTCGTGGATCCCTGGATCACCGGGGCGTCCAGTTCGGAGTCGAGTTCGTCGAGTTGATCCAGGTAGGCGCCGATGACCAGCGTCGGCTCATCCGGGTGGAGCCCCAGGATCGACTTGACCACGGCGATCTTGGTGTGTGCCGTCGCGCACAGTTTGTAGCGCTCCTCGGGCTCGGCGGTTGCGTAGAGCATGCGCTCGTTGTCGGTCATCGTGACGCGCACCTCGATGCATTCGGCCGGCGCGATCCAGCCCTGTGCCTCGATGTCCTTCCACGGGGCGTCGTAGCGTTTGGGCCCGATCAACGAGAACACGTCGCCTTCGCGGCCATCCTCGCGGATCAAGGTCGCGGTCAGACCCAGCCGCCTGCGAGACTGCAGATCGGCGGTCATCCGGAAAACCGGGGCGGGCAGCAGATGCACTTCGTCGTAGATGATCAGGCCCCAGTCGCGGCTGTCGAACAGTTCCAGATGCTTGTACTCGCCCTTGGTGCGGCGGGTTATCACCTGATAGGTGGCGATGGTGACGGGGCGGATCTCCTTACGCTCGCCCGAGTACTCGCCGATCTCCTCTTCGGTCAACGACGTCCGCGCGATCAGCTCGCGCTTCCACTGCCGGCCCGCGACGGTGTTGGTGACCAGGATCAGCGTGGTGGCGCCGGCCTTGGCCATGGCGGCCGCGCCCACGAGTGTCTTGCCCGCCCCGCACGGCAGCACCACCACACCGGAGCCGCCCGCCCAGAACGACTCCGCCGCCATCTCCTGGTAGTCCCTCAGGTGCCATCCGTCCTGGGCCAGGCTGATCGGGTGTGCCTCGCCGTCGACATAGCCGGCGAGGTCCTCGGCCGGCCAGCCGATCTTGAGCAATATCTGTTTGATGTGGCCACGTTCACTGGGATGCACGACGACGGTGTCGTCGTCGATTCGGGCGCCCAGCATCGGGGCGATTTTCTTGTTGCGCACGACCTCCTCGAGGACTGCGCGGTCCAGGCTGACCAGGATCAGGCCGTGTACCGGGCTCTTGACCAGCTGTAGCCGGCCATAGCGGGCCATCGTGTCGACGATGTCGACCAGTAGGGGCTGGGGCACGGCATAGCGCGAGAAGGTCACCAGGGCGTCGACGACCTGCTCGGCGTCGTGCCCAGCGGCGCGGGCGTTCCACAATGCCAGCGGCGTAATGCGGTAGGTGTGGATGTGCTCGGGGGCGCGTTCCAGTTCGGCAAACGGCGCGATCGCCGACCGGGCCGCACCTGCCTGCTCATGGTCGGTCTCGAGCAGCACGGTCTTGTCGGACTGAACGATCAGCGGGCCGTCGGTCATGGGCAGCCTCGGTGGGAAGTCATCCGACCCATTATCCGGATTCCGCGGTCACGACCGAAGTGACCCGGTGGATGGCGAACTCCCGGACCCTGCCGGCCGCCGAGTCGTAGGCGGTCAGCTGTCCACCGCGGACGTTGATCGGCGCGACCACCCGCTGCGTCGCCACACCGGCTGGGTCGACGTAGCCGATCACCACCGATTCCTGATGATGGGCCGCGTTCTGCAACTCTGACATCGCGACCGCGGGGTCCAGCCGCATTCCCGACGGTGCGGCCGCAACCTTGCGCAACACCGCCACGATCGCGCCGAGAGTCTGATCCGTCGGTTGCGGGTGGTGCCGGTATCTGCGGGGGCGGCCCGGTGTTTGAACCCGGGAGCCGCGGCGCCGTAGATCCACGATGGCTCCCATCGAGTCCTCGGCAGCCGGGGCGAAGCCGGCACTTCTCAGCGCAGCGAGCACTTCGGCGATCGGTGCCGGCGACACCGCGACGGTAGGGGCCAGAGAGCGTAACTCCACGGACTCGGTTGCCGGCGCGGCGACCGCGTGCGCGAGAAGGGCGGGGTCCTCGCAGCGCACGAAGGACGAGGCCATGCCGACGCGCAGCTGTCCGTGGCGGCGCGCGACATCGTCGATCAGGTACGTCAACGATTGTGGCACTGGAGTTTTGGAGTGGTGTCCGAACAGATCGTGCAGTTCACCCGCTGTTTTTCCGGTATCCAGAGCCTTTCGGATGGAGGGCTCGGTGATTCGGTACACCATCGCGGCGCCAGCAGACTCCACCGTCGCGACGGCCGCGAGCTGCTCGGCGAGCGCGCGTTCCAGTGGGCCCGGCACGACGACGGTGAGGTCGGCTTGCAGGAGAAAGTAGTCGATCGGTGCGGGAAGGGCTTTGGACATCGCAGCGACGACTACGTCTTCGGGTTCCTTGGCGAGCATGCGCCGCAGCGGGGTGCACAGGGCACCGCGGCCGGTCGCCCCGATCGCGTGGGCTTCGGCGAGCAGGTCGGCGACGGGTTCGGGTTGCAGGCGCGGCGACCAGCGGGGCCGCTGCCACACCATCGCCCGCGACGCGCTGTCGCCGTCGACTCCGGAACCCGGGGGCAGGTCGTCAAGAGTCTGGAGAAGCAGCCGGCGATCGAGGGGAGCGGCCGTGGAGAAGAGCGAATCAGACAGCGCTGCATAGGGTTTACCATCGGGGCCGCGGCTGCCGATGAGGCTGGGTCGTCCGGGCAGATCCAGCCAGGCCGACACGACCAGATGCCATTTGACCGCCGGGGCGGCTTCCATGAAACGATCGGCGGCGACCGTCGGTGCCCAGTGCGGTCCCGCTGCGTCGGCCGGAAGGGGGTCGGGCATTCCCGGTGCAATCAAGCCGACGGCTGCCGCCACCTCGACGATCAATCCCAGCCGACGTTCCTCGATGCCCGTCTGCTTCGTCAGCCGCTTGACTTCCCGCACCCCGAGTCCTCCGCTGCGAAGTTCGGGAACGGGGGCGGCGCTGAGCAGTTCGACAATAATCTCCATCTCGCGCAGAAAATCCAGCGCTGCACCTGCCGCAACGGCGTCGACCTCGCGGGCGGTAGTCGACGACACCGTGGGGTCAGGTGCGGTCAGGGCGACAGGGCCAGCAGCTTCGCCGCGCAACACCTGGCCGACCAGGCGGGGCAGAACCACCGTCTCGGTATCGAGTCGGCGCAGGAGCCCGGCGTCCAGCAGGCGCTGCACCGGGCGGTGTGGCGGGGTTCCCGGCGCGGCGTCGCGGGTCCGGCCGACCGGCGATCCCGCGAGGAGCTTGTTTAACACGTCACGGGCGGGAGCATCGAGAGCCTCGATTGCTTGGGCGATTTCGGTGGCCCGTGGCGAGGCCCCCTCCGCGGTGGTCTGTCCCGGGTACCAGGGCAGGCCGGAAGCCGCTTCCGCGACCACTCGGAGCGACCCGTTGCCCGAAGAGTCGCCCCAGACCAGAGCCCGATCCCGGAGATCCTCGACTGCGGCGCGGATGGTCGCGTCGTCGGCCCGGTCGCGGAGAAGATCTGTCAGCGCACCGATGGTGACGGTGGTGGTGTCTGCGTGCAGCGTGAGCAGGGCATCGAGCACCGCAAGACAAAGGAAGTCGAGATCGTCGGTGACGGCCTTGACCGACTGGCGTGCTGATGCGCGGGCGGCCAGCGCCGCGATGGTGCCCGGCGGCGGTTGGGTGAGGTCGGGGCGCAGCCGCAGCAATCGAATCAGCCGGTCGTCGTCCAACTCGGCCAACCAGGCACCCAGCGGCACCGCCGGGTTGTTCGCGCACATCGGGTCGCTCATCGCCGACCAGCGTAAAGCAGCGTCCCGCTCTCGCCAGCGGGCGAGCTTCCTGCCACAATGTGAAACGTGGCTGATGGAAAACGGAAAAAAGACAACTATGTCGACCCGGGCTGGCCGACAACGGACGACGACGATCACGCCGTCAGTGAGCTGGCGGCCGACCGGACGGGCGCCTTGTCGCCTTTTGGTGACGTGACGTTCCCACTTCCGGCAGATGAGCTTCCTTTCATTCAATCTGCCACCGTCATCAACAGGTAACGGTCCGCGAGCGGTGGGCTCGGGCCAGTCGGATCTGTCGCACCTCGATGAATCGGGTACGGCCCGCATGGTCGACGTCACGTCCAAGGACGTCACCAAGCGGATCGCGGTCGCCGCGGCAACTGTGCGAACCCGACGCGACGTCGTCGCCATGATCAGCGCCAATGGACTACCCAAAGGTGAGGCCCTGGGCACCGCGCGGGTGGCCGGAATTCTTGCCGCCAAGCGCACCAGTGAACTGATTCCGCTGTGCCACCCACTGGCGATCACCGGTGTCGAGGTCGATTTCGCCGTGGGCATGCCCGAGGATCCGGGTTCGGTTGGTGTCACCGCAACCGTGTATACGACGGATCGCACCGGTGTCGAGATGGAGGCGCTGACTGCTGTGAGCGTCGCCGCCCTCACGATCTACGACATGATCAAAGCGGTCGATCGAGCCGCGCGCATCGACGACATCCGTGTGGTGCGCAAAGAAGGGGGTAAGACGGGCCCATGGGTCAGGTGATGCCTGCGTGACTCGGTCGGGCGTGGTGATCATCGCATCCACCCGGGCGTCCGCCGGGGTGTACGAGGACAGGTGCGGTCCGATCATCGTGAGCTGGCTTCGCGAACGTGGGTTCATCTCGCCGTGGCCCGCG
>JAHZJB010000119.1 GCA_022601135.1 Actinomycetes bacterium
CCACGGCGGCAAGTGTGCGGCTTGTGACCGGGGAGGCCAACAGCCGGTGCGCGGCCCAGCCCCACGGCACCCACAACGCGCCGATGCCTGCGGCCATCACCACCAGCAGCGGCCCCGCGATCGGCACCAGCCAGTACTGCGTGATCAGCACATAGCCCGCGAGACCCCACCACGCCCGCACACCACCCTCCCACGCCGTGGGTGCTGCGCGCACCACCAGCAGCAACGGGACCACACCAACCCACGCCAGCCACCACCACGACGGCGCGGGCAAGGCAAGAGCAGGCAGTGCGCCGAGTACCAGTGCCGCCAGGCGCCCAGGGGCACGTCGTCGGCCCGTAGCGCGCAAGCGCTGCCACCTCCAGCCAAGCATCGCCACGCCGACCAGGACCCAGCCGAGCACGAAACCGGCCGCGATCAGCCACAGCAAAGAGCGCTCCTGGCCCATCCGCCAGAGCGGGACCATGAGCAGCCCCGCGGCGACGAACGCCACGTTGTACAGCACGTCGTAGACAGCGAAGACCCGACCACGCACCGCATCCGGGGCGGAGCCGCCGACCAGCGCGTCCACCGAGACCTTGAGCACCTGGAAGGCGAAGGCCACCACGCTCACGCAACACACCAACACCACGAGCGACGGGAACAGCCCGGCCACGTAGGCCGCCGCGGCGGCCGGCAGAAACGCAACGGGCACCAGCACGCCCGGGGAGTATCGGCGGGCCAACGGCGGAGCGGCCAAAGTTCCGGCGAACGCGGCCAGCCCGGTCGCGGCCAGCGCTACGCCATAACCTGAAATCTGAAGGTTGTAACGGGAATCGGCGATCAGCACCAAGACGACGAAGCCGGCCCCCAGAAGCAACCGGTGGGCAGCGACGGCGAGCAGTGGCGAGCGGATCGCGGCCACTCCCGCCACGACGCGCACCCCGTCGGCGAGCTCGCCGGCGAGGCGTCGCAACCGGGAGAGCAACTCCATCTGCTGTCTGCCCCCGACGTCTGGCAGGCGGGTGAACACGACAGCCGCCGCCAGGTACAAGATCG
The DNA here is from genome assembly GCA_022601135.1 of Actinomycetes bacterium. GTDB lineage: Bacteria > Actinomycetota > Actinomycetes > Mycobacteriales > Mycobacteriaceae > Mycobacterium. Next base: position 1,039 of record JAHZJB010000119.1, read on the forward strand.
CGGCAAGCAGGAATCCCGCAGCGGTCGACCGGCCGACGATCAGCGACCCACCGACCGCCCCGACGAAGGCCGCGCTCATCCCGGCCAGAGAGGACACGGCGTTGCCGGTGACCAGATCGGCGCGAGGGACCGTGCGGGGCAACGCGGCGCCCTTCGCTGCCAGCACGAACCGGGACGAGGACAGCAGCAGCAACACCCCTATGAAAGCTGCCGCCGTCGACTGCGTCACGACCGTGACGATGCTGGCGACGGTCAGCAGCGCCCGGAGCACTGACATCACGATTAACGTCCGGCGTCGGTCCCACCGGTCGATGAAGACGCCCGCAGCCGGGCCCACCACACTGAACGGAAGCAGGGTCACCGCGAGCACCGCGGCGATTCCGGCGGGCGTCGCGCCGCGCGCGACGTCGAACAACACGAACTGCGCGAAGGTGATCTGGGCCAGCCCGTCGGCGAGCTGACCAAGACTCTGCCCGCCGACCAATGGTCCCAACGGGCCGGCCAGCAGCGTCCGCGCTCCGCGCCAGCCTCGCCCGCCAGGAGGCGTGCCGTCCCCGGCAGTCTGGTCATTCACGGGAGAAGTGGGTGTGTTCCCCCGTAGGCGGCGGGTGGGGCGCTCGTCCAACCACCGGTGTCGGCAGCGCTCCTTTCGCTGCGGTTACGGGCGAGGATCACGGATTCCGAGATCCTTCAGCACTGCCTGGGCCGCGCGGCGGCCGCTCACCAGTGCCCCTTGGATGGACGACGTGTCCCGGTGATCGCCCGCGACGTAGACGGCGCTCGGGGTCCGCACTGGCCGCTGGACTGTGAAGGGCACGGGCATGGCGGGCAATGCGTAGGGGATCGGATAAGCCCCGATGAGTTCCCACTGCTTGGCCGGCAGGCCGTACAACCACCCGAGGTGGTCACGGACGGCGTTCTCCTGGTCGGCGCCTTCTCGCACCCCGAGCGCCGACGCCGACACCAGCGCGTTCCCGGCCGGGGCGTAGTCGGGTGCGGCATGGGTGAGCACCACCGTGTTGATCAGCGGTCCGCGGCGTTCGCCGTCGAGGACGAGCACCGCCTGTCCGTCGGTAAGGTCGTCGGGCGCGCAGCTGGGCCGGTAGTACCAGGTGGTGACCGAACGCGCCTCGGGTGCGTGGACATCCGTGATCAGCCGTGCCGCGGTCTCGGGATCGGTGGCGACTATGACGGCGTCGGCACGGTGAACGTCACCGCCGAAGACATCGACCGCCCGTGCCGAGACTGACGCGGCCCGATGGCCAAATCGTATGTCGAGTTCGGTGGCGAGTTGTTCGGGAATGCGTTGCATGCCCTTGGCCGGGACTCCCGGCGTGCCCCGGACGAAGGATTTGAGAACCAGGTCGAGGAAACGACGCGACGTGCTGAGCTCCGACTCGAGGAAGACCCCGGACAGAAAGGGGCGCAGCACACGTTCGATCAGCGTGTGATCGGCACCGGCCCGTCGCAGTGCCGCCTCAGTCGTGATGTCGGCATCGCGGCGCAGAGATTCCGCGGATCGGATGGCTCGGGAGACGACGTAGGCGCCGAAGCGGGCCGTTGACAGTGGCGAGCCGATCCGCGCGATGAGTGACGGGAGGGTCCATGAGGGCTGGCGGCGTGGGTCGGCGACACGTTCCGACCGCCGGCCTCCGCCGCGGCTGACCACGATACGTGCGCCGGCGACGAAGGGCCTCAGGTCCAGGGATTCGTGGTCGAGGACGCGAGCCCCCTCGGGATAGGCCGGATTGTAGAGCTGGAAGCCGCGATCGAGGCGGTAACCGTCGACGACGTCGGTTCGTACCCGTCCACCCACGGCGTCCGAGGCTTCGAGAACCGTGACGTCTACCCCGCGCCGGGTCAGGTGGCGGGCGGCTGCCAGTCCACTCAGCCCTGCTCCCACGACGACTACGGCCATGGCGTTTAGGTTAGTCGGCGTCGGTGCTGGAGGTGGCCCGTGCCGTCTATGCTGAGCACCGTCGATCCACGAGAGCCGTCCACGGGAGCGCCAGATGAACATCTACGACCGCTACGTGCTTCCCCGTATGACCGACCTTGCCTGTGGCGGCGGCCCTGTCGGCCGGCAGCGCGAAAAGGTCGTGCCCCGCGCCGAGGGAAACGTACTGGAAATCGGCATCGGCACCGGGCTCAACGTCGCCTACTACGACCGGGACAAGGTAAAGAAAGTGTGGGGGCTAGACCCCGTCATGGGAATGCATCGCCTGGCCAAGAAACGTGTTGAGGCAGCGGGACTGGATGTGGAGCTGGTTGGCCTGCCCGCCGAACGCATCGACATGCCGGACGCTCAGGTCGATACCGTGCTGATCACCTTCACGCTGTGCACCATCGGGGATCCGGTTGCCGCGCTGAGGGAGATGCGCCGGGTGCTCAAGCCGGATGGCCAACTCATCTTCTGCGAGCATGGCCGCGCACCGGAGGCATCGGTCCGCCGGTGGCAGGATCGCCTGACCCCGGCGTGGCAGAAAGTCGCCGGCGGCTGCCACCTCAACCGCGACATACCCGCGCTTGTCGAACAGGGCGGGTTCGAGGCCGACGAGCTCCATTCGGCGTATATTCGCGGACCCCGTCCGTGGACCTACAACTACTGGGGCGTCGCGTTACCCGCGTGAACGCGGTCGGCCAGTAATCGTGTCGCGTATGTCTTCGGAGGACTGAATGTCCAGGAGGACGATCTAGAACGCCTCCACACCGTGGGAACTGACAAACATTCCGTGTCCGGTCTTGTCGTTGGTGAACCTCATTCCCTCGGGCGTGGGTTCGATGGTCCATCCTCGCGCGCGGTAGGTGGTCCCGTAGTCCAGTGTGATGGCGCTCTTGGGGGCGAAGCCGTGGTATTCCCAATCCCATTCGCCGTCGGCGTCGACCCGGACGCCGGTCGCCGGTCGTCCGTCCATCGGCGGGGTCGGGACGCTGAAAGAATAGACATGGCAGGTGACCTCGTCGACGAGAACCAGGCAGTGCTGGTTATCCGATGGGGTGACGACCATTTCGCCCAGAGTTGGTTGACATTCCGGTTCGCACGCTTCGGAGACGGGTAGCTCGACAACAGCGGTGCGTTGAGAGGTTCCATCGACAGGCGCGGGACCATCGGCTGGTGAACGCTGGTTCCACCCGTAATCAAAGATGAGCACCAGCCCGACAGCCACGATCAACACCGTGATGGCCAGGCCGGGGAGAATCCAAGGGTTCCGCCCCTTCGTCTCCGCTGCGGGTTCGGCGCCCGAGGGCTCGGGGGAGGGCGGGGTTCGGGTCATCAGTTCCTCATCCTCCTGCTTACCAGAGCCGCAGTACGGATACCTGTACAAACGGTATCGGGACCAACCCAAACACCTCTCTGCGCCGAATGCCTGACATGGGATCGGGTAGTCACCGCCACAACCGTGCGCGGTTGAGTCTGCTGCATCGGATCGTGGTGCTCGCCATGGCCGCGCCACGCCGGGTGCTGGCCGCTACCGCGGTGCTGGCCGTCATGGCCGGGGCGTTCGCTGTCCCGGTAACCAGCAGCCTGTCGGCCGGCGGGTTTCAGGATCCTTCCGCGGAGTCCGCCCGGGCGACCCAAGTGCTCGCCGACAAGTTCGGGCAATCAGAAATTCAGGTGATCTTCCTGGTGACCCCGGCCGACGGACTGTACAGCTCGGCGGGCCGCGCCGCAGGCATGGACATTGCCGCCTACCTCACCAACGAACCCCACGTCACGGGAGTGGTCTCGGCCTGGTCGGCGCCGCCGGCCGCTGCGGGGGGTCTGATCAGCGTCGACGGGAAGTCGGGGCTGGTCGTCGCCGGGATTTCCGGAGGCGAAAAGGAGGCTCCGCAGCGGGCGCAAGCACTGTCGGACACGGTGATGGAGCTGGTGGAGCGTCAACACCGGGAGGTGACCGTTCAGGCGGGTGGCACCGGGATGGTGTTTGCCCAGATCACCGAGCAGACCGGGCGCGACGTGCTGGTCATGGAGGCGATTGCGCTTCCGATCAGCTTCGCGGTGATGGTGTGGATCTTCGGCGGCCTGCTGGCCGCGGCGCTGCCGGTGGTGGTGGGCGGGTTGGCGATCATCGGTTCGCTGGCGATCCTGCGCCTGATCGCGCTCGCCACCGATGTGTCGATTTTCGCCATGAATCTCTCGACCGCGCTGGGCCTGGCACTGGCGATCGACTACACGTTGCTGATCGTCAGCCGGTACCGCGATGAGGTCGCTGACGGTGCGCAACGCGACGAGGCCCTGATCCAGACGATGCTGACCGCTGGGCGCACCGTGGTGTTCTCGGCGACGACGGTGGCGCTGTCGCTGGCTGCGATGGTGCTTTTCCCGATGTACTTCCTCAAGTCGTTTGCCTATGCCGGCATCGCGACGGTGGCGCTGTGCGCGGTGGCCGCCCTGACCATCACTCCGGCGGCAATCATGCTGCTGGGCGACCGTCTGGACAGCTACGACGTGCGCCGGGGCATCCGGCGGCTGCGGGGCCGCGGCCAGCCGCCACCCACCCCGGTGCGCCGGGTCTTCTGGTACCGATGGACGAGAAGGGTGATGCGTCGCGCGGTGCCCATCGGGCTGGCGGGCTCGGCGGTGTTGATCCTGGCCGGCGTCCCGTTCCTGGGCATCAAATGGGGCTTCCCCGATGATCGGGTCCTTCCCGAGACGGCCTCGGCCCACCAGGTCGGCGATCGAATCCGGGAGGGTTTCGTCGACGACTCAGCCAGTGCGGTGCCCATCGTGGTACCCGATGCGAGCGGTCTCACCGAAATCGATCTCGAGCGGTACGCCGCGCGATTGTCGACGGTGGCGGACGTGGGGTCGGTCAGCGCGCCCACCGGCACCTTCGCCGGTGGAACCAAGGTCGGCCCGCCCGCCGGTGGCGCGGGGATCGCTGACGGCAGCGCATTCCTGACGGTGAGCAGCGGTGCGCCTCTGTTCTCGCCGGAATCCGATACGCAACTCGACCGACTGCGCGAGGTCGCCACCCCAGGTGACCGCGCCGTCGCCTTCACCGGGTTGGCCCAAATCAACCGTGACAGCGTCACGGCGATCACCTCGCGGGTGCCGGTGGTGTTGGGCGTCATCGCGGTCGTCACGTTCGCTTTGCTGTTCTTGCTGACCGGCAGTGTCGTCCTGCCGATCAAAGCGCTTGTCCTCAACGTACTTTCGCTGACCGCCGCGTTCGGGGCGCTGGTGTGGATCTTTCAGGACGGCCATCTGGGTGCGTTCGGAACCACGCCCACCGGCACGCTGGTGGCTACCATCCCCATCCTCTTGTTCTGCATCGCATTCGGGTTGTCGATGGACTACGAGGTCTTCCTGATCGCACGGATTCGCGAGTACTGGCTGGCAAGCCAGCAAACCCGCGACGACATCGACGACAGCGTGGCCCTCGGCCTGGCCCGCACCGGGCGGGTCATCACCGCCGCCGCACTGGTCATGTCGATCTCTTTCGCCGCCCTCATTGCCGCCCAGGTCTCGTTCATGCGGATGTTCGGGGTGGGTCTGACAGTGGCGATCCTCGCGGACGCCACCCTGGTGAGGCTGATTCTGGTGCCGGCGTTCATGCGAATTCTGGGCCGGTGGAATTGGTGGGCGCCCGCACCGCTGGCCCGGCTGCACAGCCGAATAGGCCTCAATGAGGCGGTATCCTCTCAGCAAAAGCCCAGTTTGAAGCTGTGACACAATTTTTCTATCTTGGACCCAACCAAACTGAGCACGGCCCCGAATGATGTACATACGCACGAGCCGCAGTGCCGCGGATTCGACGACACAGTCGAAGTGCCCGACCGAGTGGGTGAACGGGGAACGCCGAGTTGCCGAACATGCGTGATCGACTACTGACAGACGTCGATGGTGGCCACTGTGCGACGGCGCCACCATTGAACGGTGATGACGGCGGCATGCGATCCGTGGTCCCGCGGCAGCGGCACGTTCGCACATTCCGTGGTCATTCCAGCCCCGGGGCCACCGCGCCCTGGCGCGACGATATTCGCATCGCCGTACAGTCACATCTCAACGAGTTCGTGGTCAGGCAGTGCCGGACCGACTTGGGTGCGGCCCGCGTGGACGTCGCCGACGAGATTCTGTCTGGATTCGTCGACGGCGGTAAGTACGTGCGCTCTACGTTCATGTACCTGGGCTGGCTGTGCGGGGCAGGCCCCGATGATTCGGCGCTGCGCGCGTCGGCGAGCCTCGAGCTGTTCCACGCATTCGCCCTCATGCAGGACGACGTGATGGACGAATCGGTGCTGCGTCGCGGGCGCCCCGCCGCGCATGTGCTGTTCAGTCGATGGCACCGCGATCGTGCCCTGACGGGTGCTTCGGCCCGATTCGGCGAGTCGGCGGCAGTGCTGCTCGGCGACCTGTGCCTGGTGTGGGCGGGAAAGATGCTTCGCGACAGTGGAATCGGGGCCGACGCGCTTGCTCGGGTGTGGCCCCGGTACGACGACATGCGCATCGAGCTGGCCATCGGACAGTTCGCCGATCTGGTCAACGACGCCCACGCCTTCCCGACCCTCGACGAGGTGCTCGACGTACTGAGGCGGAAATCGGGCAACTACACGGTTCGCCGACCATTGGAGATCGGAGCGGCTATGTCCGGGTGCCCGCCCGAAATCGTGGATGCGCTTGGCGATTATGGTGCCGCCATCGGTGAGGCATTCCAGTTGCGCGACGATCTGCTCGGCGTATTCGGGTCACCCACGGTAACCGGCAAGTCGGTGGGTACCGACCTGGCGGCGCAGAAGGCCACCAGCGTCGTGGTCGCGGCCCACCACCTGGCCGACAGCGCGCTGCGGCGCCAACTCGCCGAGTTGATGAGCACCCCGCAGCTGAGCTCTGCCGAGATCGAACACTGGCAAACGCTCATCACCGTCAGCGGCGCCGTGCAGTGGATAGAGCAGCTCATCGACGAGCGCTTGACCCGTGCACTGGGCTTCCTGGACGCGGTGGAGATTCCCGACACAACCCGTGTCGCACTCGTGGACATGGCAGCCATCTGTACAGAAAGGGTCGCCTGATGCGCAGCATCGAGGGTAGGACTGATCGGGTCGTTGTGGTCGGTGCCGGGCTGTCCGGTCTGTCGGCCGCTTTGTACCTGGCTGGGCGCGGACGCAGCGTCACCGTCGTCGAACGCGATGCGGTGCCGGGCGGGCGAGTCGGGCGCGCCGACATTGCCGGATATCGCCTGGACACCGGCCCGACAGTGCTCACCATGCCCGACATCATCGATGACGCCATGGCGGCAGTCGGCGAGACACTGACCGACCGTCTCGAGTTGTTGCCGGTGCACCCCGCCTACCGGGCCATGTTCGCCGACGGCAATTCCCTGGCCGTGCACACTGACGCGGCCGCGATGTACGCCGAGATCGAACGCTTCGCCGGAACCGGCGAGGCCGACGACTACTTGCGGCTGCGTTCGTGGCTGACCAAGCTCTACCAGACAGAGTTCGACGGATTCATCGGCGCCAACTTCGACTCACCGCTGTCGCTGCTGACTCCTCAGTTGGCGCGCCTGATCGCACTCGGAGGCTTCAGGCGCTGGGAGAAGGTGATCGGCCGCTTTCTGTCCGACGAGCGGCTACTTCGGGTGTTCACCTTCCAGGCCCTCTACGCTGGCGTGCCGCCGCAGAGCGCGCTGGCGGTGTACGCGGTCATCGCCTACATGGACACCATTGCCGGGGTGTACTTCCCGCGTGGTGGGATGCGGGCACTACCCGACGCCATGGCCGCGGCGGCAACCGCGGCCGGGGTCGAATTCGTCTACGAGTCACCGGTATCGGAGCTGGAGCGAAGCGGATCGAGGATAACCGCGGTGCGCACCCAGACTGGTCAGCGCATCGCCGCGGACGCTGTCGTGCTCACCACCGAGCTTCCCGACACCTATCGACTGCTCGGCCGCACACCCCGCCGGCTGATGAAACTGCGTCCGGCACCGTCGGCGGTGGTCGCTCACGTCGGATGCCGTTCGGTGGGCAGTGACATCGGGGATATCGGGCACCACACCATCGTTTTCGGCGAGGCGTGGAAGCAGACCTTCGGCGACATCATCGAACGCGGGCGTGTCATGCGCGACCCGTCACTGCTGGTGACCCGACCGACGGCGAGTGATCCGAGCCTGGCACCGCCCGGCCGAGACTTGCTCTACGTGCTGGCACCGGCACCCAACACCGAAGTGGGGCAGATAGATTGGGATTCCACCGGGCCGGGCTACGTCGAGGATATGCTCGGCGTCATATCCGAACGGCTACCCCAATTCGGTGACGACTTCGAGTTGTTGCACGCGGTGACTCCCGCGGACTGGAGCCGGCAGGGAATGGCCGCGGGCACGCCATTCGCGCTGGCGCACACGTTCGGCCAGACCGGACCATTCCGTCCGGCCAACACCGTCCGCGGTATCGAGAACGTGGTGTTGGCCGGCTCGTCGACCGTACCCGGAGTGGGCGTACCGACCGCGGTGATATCAGGGCGTTTGGCGGCCGACCGGGTCACCGGAGTAGCGACCCGCCGCACTGATCGAGAGGTGTACCAACGATGATCGGATCTGAACTCGACGCCGCCGGTCTGCGCGATCCGTCATTGCGCGAGGCCTTTCGGGAATGCCGCAAGATCAACGCACGCCACGGCAAGACCTTCTTCCTGGCCACCCGGTTGCTGGCGCCGCGGCAGCGCCCTGCGGTGCACGCGCTCTACGGTTTCGCCCGGAGCGCCGACGACGTCGTCGACGACTTCGACGCCCGCGGCACGGAAGTGCGCGGTGAACAGCTCCAGACGTTGTCCACCCGGTTGTTCAATTCCCTTGTGGAGAACCAACCGTGCGGCGACGACCCGACCTTGACCGCGGTGGTGCATACCGCGCGCGAATACGACATCGAATGGAGTCTCTTCGATGACTTCCTTACGTCGATGCGGATGGACCTGACCGTCACCGACTATCCGGATCGCGCAGCATTGGACCGCTACATGTACGGGTCGGCGGAAGTGATTGGGCTGCAGCTGTTGCCGATCCTCGGCACCGTCGGACCTCGCGAGGACGCCGCACCGCACGCGGCGGCACTCGGAAAAGCGTTTCAGCTGACCAACTTCATCAGGGATGTCGACGAGGACCTGCGCCGCGGCAGGGTGTACCTGCCCGCCGACGAACTAGCCGCCCACGGTGTTGATCGTGAGTTGCTGAGTTGGTGTCAGCGCAACAAGCGAACCGACCCTCGGGTACGTCAAGCGTTGATGGACCAACACGCCGCCGCACGTGCGGTTTACGCCAAGGCGCGGCCGGGTATCGAGCAGCTTGCTCCGGTATCGCGCCCGTGCGTCGCGGCGGCGTTGACGCTGTATTCAGAGATACTGCAGCGGATCGAGGATATCGATTTCCAGATCTTCGACCAGCGTGCCACGGTGGGCAAAGCCCGACGACTCAGCGTCGCCAGCCGTGGAATCGTCCGGTCGTGGGGTGCACGGCTGAGGCACGGGAGCAGGTGAGTGTGGACCGCTGGCAGTACCTGTTGGTACTCGGCGCCTGCCTCCTGATCACTGCTCCGCTGGAACTGTTCGGCCGCGGCGTCTACCGTCAGCCGCGCCGCTTGCTCGCAGCCCTGCTTCCGGTCGCCGCAGTGTTCCTGATCTGGGACGCCATCGCGGTTGCCGGCGGCGTCTGGTGGTACAACCCGCGCTACATCCTGGGCTTGATCGCACCCGGTGATCTGCCGCTGGAAGAAGTGTTGTTCTTCGTGGTTATTCCATTGTGCGGGCTGCTCACCTACTCCGCCGTCGATGCCCTCCTCCCGAAGCTCATCAAGTGGCGCGGGAAGAGCGGGGCGAAGCGTTGAACGGGCTCGGATACACGCTTCCCGCGGTCCTCGCGGTGATCGTGGTGTGCTTCCTGGAAATACGGGTATGGCGTACCGGCCTGTTCCGCCGGCCCGCATATTGGATCTCCATGGCCATCGTGTTGGGCTTCCAGATCCCGGTCGACGGCTGGTTGACCAAACTGAGTGCCCCCATAGTTATCTACAACGAACAGCACTCCACCGGGATTCGCTTCCCGCTCGACATCCCGATCGAGGACTTCCTGTTCGGCTTTGCCCTGGTGACCGCGGTACTTTTGCTCTGGGAGCGGCGCCGGCCGCGGTCGGAGGTGTCGGAGGAGCAATGAACCAGCCGGATCCACGGCGTCAGACGTTGCCCGCCCAAGCGGGCCGCGCCGATGTCGGTTCACAGGAGGTGCCCCGGGTCGTCGTCGTCGGTGCCGGGATCGCCGGTCTTGCCGCTGCGGCCGGGCTCAGCGAACGTGGCGTCAGCGTCGACGTCGTCGAGGCGAGCGACAACCTGGGCGGACGGGTGTGCGGATGGACCGAGACCCTGTCCGATGGTTCGGTCACGGCGATGAATCGGGGTTTCCACGCGTTCTTTCGCCAGTACTACAACCTGAGATCGCTCCTGCGCCGTGCGGATCCGCACTTGAGCGCCCTCACGCCGGTGGACGACTATCCACTGATCGATGCCATCGGGCGCAGCGACACGTTCCGCGGCTTGCCCCGGACCCCGTTGCTGAACGCGCTTGCCTTTGCGCTGCGCAGTCCGACCTTCCGGCTACGCGACCTGGTCCGCATCGACGCCAAATCCGCCGCGCCGCTGGCGATGGTATCGGTGCCCCACACCTACCACGAACTCGACGACGTCGATGCCGGTACGTTCCTTCATGACATCAACTTTCCGGATGCCGCACAGCATCTGGCCTTCGAGGTGTTCGCCCGCAGTTTCTTCGCTCGACCGGAGAAATTGTCGGCCGCCGAGTTGGTGACAATGTTCCACATCTACTTCCTCGGCTCCAGCGAGGGGTTGTTGTTCGACGTCTCGAACGCGAACTTCGATGTTGCACTGTGGAACCCGTTGCGCGAGTATCTGGAATCCCGTGGTGTGCGTTTCCACACCGGGCAGGCGGTCGAGAGCCTGGCCGTGTCAACCTCGGTGCAGGTGGCCGCCGAAGGCGGGACGGAATGGAACGCCGATGCGGTGGTTCTGGCTACCGACGTCGCCAACCTGCGCCGCATCGTGGCGGCATCACCTGGTCTCGGTGACGATGACTGGCGCCGGCGAGTTGCCGATCTGCACAACGCACCGCCGTTCATCGTCTTGCGGTTGTGGCTGGATCGGCCGGTCCGCAACGACAGAGCGCCGTTCATGGGTACCGGTGGACGCCCGCCACTGGACAACGTCAGCGTGTTGGAGCGCTACGAACGGGAAGCTGCGCAGTGGGCCGCCCGCACCGGCGGTTCGGTGGTGGAACTGCACGCCTACTCCGTCACCGGCACCGACGACGACGTTCGCCACGCTTTGGTGGCGCGCATGCATGAGCTCTACCCGGAAACGGCCGGTGCGTCCATCGTCGACGAGAGATTGCTGCGCCGCGACGACTGTCCCCGGTTGGCTCCGGGCGACTTCGCCCAACGGCCCGGTGTGCAGACACCCGAGCCGCGAGTGGTGCTGGCAGGGGACGGAATCCGTGTTGACCTTCCGGTGGCTTTGATGGAGCGTGCGGCGACCACCGGGTGGCTGGCGGCCAATCAACTGTTGGCCGGGTACGGTGTCGCCGGCCACGTGCTGCATACGGTTCCCAACCATGGTCGGTCGGCGCTGCTGCGCGGGTTGGCGGAGCGCGGAGTAAGTTCACGTCGATGAGCAAGGTTTCTGACCTTCGGCAGCTGAGTGCGGCCAAGTCCTGGCCGTTCGAGATCCTTCCGCGGTCGGACTGGTCATCTCAGAAGTCCACCTACAGCGAAGCCAATCCGGCAGTGATCCGGGCGGCGGTTTCACGTGCGCAGCACCGCCCGGGCGGCAACTGGTTCGCGTTCGCGGCAAGCTCACAGATAGCGCGCAAGGCATGGGGCGGCGCTGTGAATGGGGTGCAGATTGTGGCCTGGCGGGCGGCCGATGGGGGACTACGGGTGGCGCCGCGCGCATGCCCGCATCTCGGTGCCGATCTGGCGACCGCGCCGGTAGAATGCGGGACGCTGGTGTGCCCGTGGCATGGGCTGCGGCTGTCCGATAAGCGCCACGGCACGTGGCGACCTTTCGCGTCCCACGACGACGGCGTGTTGTGCTGGGTTCGCCTCGACGCCGCCGACAGTGCCGGGGCCGGGGCGCCCACCGATGCTCCGATCATTCCGGAACGACCGCCGGGTCCCAGACTGGCCGCGGTCGCCCGACTCGAAGGCACCTGTGAGCCTTGCGATGTCGTGGCCAACAGGCTGGATCCGTGGCACGGATCATGGTTTCACCCGTACTCGTTTGCCCGGCTGGAGGTGCTTAGCGCGCCCCCTCCGGACGCAGACCTTCCCGAGGACTCCGATCTCTTTGTCGTCGCGGTGACGTTTCGTATCGGCAGGCTCGGGGTGCCGGTGGTCGCCGAATTCCGCACCCCCGGCCCGCGCACCGTCGTCATGCGCATCATCGACGGCGAAGGCCAGGGCAGCGTTGTGGAGACCCATGCGACACCGCTGGGTGCCGGTCCGGATGGCCTGCCGCGCACCGCTGTCGTGGAAGCCTGCATCGCGCACTCGGATCGGCGCAATTTCGGGAAGGCACTCATGGTCGCACCGGTGATGAGATCGTTGATGCGGCTGGCGTCGACCCGATTGTGGCGCGACGACCTTGTTTACGCGGAGCGCCTCTACGAGCTGAGATCCTGATCGACCCCCAGGATTCCTGCGTTGTCGAGCAGCGGAATCTGCTCGGCGGCCCAGGGGCTGATCGCCCATGGAAGTTGCGCGGCTGTCCGCAGCTGATCCCAGGTCGCCCATGCAGTGTCCATGACCTCGGCCGGGTCGACGTTGGGGGAGGCGGCGACACGGGCGCAGAAGACCGGGCAAACCTCGTTTTCCGCCACACCGCCTGCGTCGATCGCGTGGTAGCGAAAGTCTGGAAGCACACAGCGCAATTCCATAATGTCGACCCCCAGCTCTTCGGACGCACGGCGGGAGACCGCGTCCCGCACCTCTTCGTCGGGCGCGGGGTGTCCGCACACGGAGTTGGTCCAGATGCCTGGGAAGGCCCGCTTGGCCAGCGCCCGCCGGGTCAGCAGCACCCTGTCGGTGTCGTCGAAGAGGTAGCAGGAGAAGGCGAGGTGCAACGGCGTCGAGCCGTGATGCACGTCCGATTTCGGTGCGGTGCCGATGGGACGGCCCGCATCGTCGAGAAGGACAACCAGCTCCTGGCTGCGGACTGAGGTCATAGAGTTCATGGACACCACCGGATATCGCGGGTACGGACAGAAAGTGCATTCCCATTCAATGCCGTTGCTGGGTTCGTTGCCAACCTCTCGGCGGATTGGTCTGCTCGTCACCTCGATCGATTCACGGCGGTTTTACGGCGAACGAGGGACTTTTGTCCCACCGGCGCGGTTACCGTGGTCCCCTTATCGGCGACACTGCACGGCGATAGCGTGGTGTAATTCGGCGCCGTCTTCGTCGGCTACCTAGGAGGAGGCACACCCGATGTCCACCCAAGCAGGAGCGCTCGGCATCGTCGTGGGGGTCGACGGTTCTGCGCCGTCGAGAGTTGCCATCGACTGGGCGGCCCGTACTGCCGCCCTGCGGCGCGCCCCGTTGACGTTGGTGTACGTGCTTCCCGGTGGGACCGTCCAGTCCTGGATCCAGGTTCCGTTGCCGGCCGCCTTCTTCGAGGACGAAGAGAAGGCCGCGCGCGAGGCGCTAAGCGATGCGCAAAGCGTCGCCGAAGCCGCGACGGCGGGGGTCGACGGGCTCAGGTTCGACCAGAAAGTGTTATCCGGGCAGCCGGTACAGCTGCTCGCCGACCTCAGCAAAGACGCCGACATGATCGTCGTCGGCAAGCGTGGAATGGGAAAGTGGGAACGCCGGATTCTCGGGTCGGTTAGTTCCGGGGTGGTGCAGCACGCGCACTGCCCGGTCGCGGTGATCCACGATGAGGATCCCTTGATCCCGCATCCGGCGCAGGCGCCTGTGGTTGTGGGCATCGACGGCTCTCCGGCTTCCGAGCTCGCCACCGCGCTTGCCTTCGACGAGGCCTCGCGCCGCGGAGTCGATCTGGTCGCCGTCCATACCTGGAGTGACGCCGGCTATGAACTGCCCGGCGCCGGCTGGAACGAGATCCAACCCGAAGAGGACATGCTGCTGGCTGAGCGGTTAGCGGGCTGGCAGGAGCGCTATCCGGATGTCACGGTGCGCCGCGTGGTGCATCGTGACCGACCGAGTCGGGGGCTTCTCGAAGAAGCCAAGCGCGCCCAGTTGCTGGTTGTCGGCAGCCATGGGCGAGGCGGTTTCGCCGGGATGCTGCTCGGTTCGGTGGGCTTGCAGGTGGTGCAAGGGGCGCGTATTCCGGTGATCGTGGCGCGGCGATCGTGATCAGCGGTGACCCAGTGGATGCTTCGACCGCTACCGCGCCGTGAGCTGTGCGTACCGAGTGAGGTGGTGGTCGGTCGACCCGAACTCGAACTGGAGCGCCGTCAACCGCTTGAAGTAGTGCCCGATGGCCAGTTCCTCGGTCATCCCCATCCCGCCGTGCAATTGCACCGCCTGTTGTCCCACGAACCGGGCGGCCCTGCCGACGGTCGCCTTGGCGGCTGAGACGGTGCGGGCCCGTGTGGCGTCGTCGGCTTCCAGGTTGAGGATCGCCAAATACACCGCGGCCGCAGACTGTTCGACCTCCAAGTACATGTCCACCATGCGGTGCTGAAGCACCTGGAAGCTACCGATCGGTGCTCCGAATTGCCAGCGTTGCTTGCAGTACTCGACCGTGTCGGTCAGCACCTTGCGCATGCATCCCACCGCTTCCGCGCAGATCGCCGCCGCACCCTCGTCGCGTGCCTGCGCCAGCGAAGGAAACGCGCCTCCCCGGTCGCCGAGCAGTGCAGCGTTCGGTAACCGGAGCCCCCTGAATACCATGTCCGAGGCACGCCGGTCATCGACGGTGCGGTAGTGATGCATCTCGACACCCTGATCGATACCCACTGTGGCCGGGCTGATTTCGCCCACAAACAGTGATATGCCGTTCTCGTCCCTCCGGTGGCCCGACGTCCTTGCGGTGATCAGCACATGGCTGGCCAACGGGGTGCTCGCCGAGACGATCTTGGCGCCGGTCAGCACCCAGCAGTCACCGTCGCGCCGGGCGACGGTCGAGACGTCGCACCAGTGCTCACCCGAGGTCGGTTCGGTGGCCGCCACCGTGACCACGGCCGACCCCGCGATGACCTTGTCCAACAGTTCGGCTGCAGCGCGGTCGCCGGCGCGACGGAGCAAACCCGCTGCAACCACCGCCGTGTCGACATACGGTTCGACCACCAGGGCATGCCCGAGAGCCTCGGCGATCAGCATCATCTCCACCGGGCCGCCGTCGCCGTACGGCTCGGGCTGCGCGGCGCCGAGGATGCCGAGCTCGTCGGCGAAAGCCCGCCAGATGTTCGGCTGCCACCCCGGGCCCGTCTTGGCGGCGGACCGGCTCTGGTCGAGGTCGTAGCGTGTGGACAGGAACTTGTTGAGTCCGTCGCGCAGCAGTTCCTGCTCATGGTTGAGGGTGAAATCCATTCAGAGTCCCAATGCTGCCTTGGCCAGGATGTTGCGCTGAATCTCGTTGCTACCCGCGTAGATCGAGCCGGCGCGGTCGTTGAAGTAACGCAGTGGAGCAACCGCCTGCCACGCCTCGCCGCTGACATATCCACCGGCCGGTGGGGTGAAGCCCGCGACGGGCCCGCCGGGACGTGTCGCGTGCGGTTGGTACACACGCCCGCGCGGACCCGCAGCTTCCATTGCGAGCTCGGTGATCGACTGGCTCAGTTCGGTGCTCAGTACCTTGAGCATCGACGATTTCGCTCCCGGATTGCCGCCTTCTGCCACCACTGCCAGCACCTGGTATTCGAGGATCTCGAGTACCTCGGTACGGATCCGCGCGTCTGCGAGCTTGCGTGCGAAGGCCGAGTCATCGAGAAGCGAACCCCCGCCCGGCCCAGGTTGTTCGGCTGCCACGGCAGCGATCTCGTCAGCCATCACCTGCAATGCCGGTGCGGATGCGCCGCCGCCGCGCTCGAACTCCAACAGGTATTTCGCCACCGTCCAGCCGTCATCGATCTCGCCGATGACGTTCGTCTTGGGCACTCGCACCTCGTCGAAGAACACCTGGTTCTGCACTTCTTCGCCCGAGGTCATCACCAGCGGACGGATCTCGATCCCGGGGGAGGACAGTTCGCAGAGCAGGAACGTGATGCCCTGCTGCTTCCTGTCGGTCCGCGTGGTACGCACCAGCGCGAACATCCAGTTGGCCTCCCGGGCGTGGGTGGTCCATATCTTGCTGCCGGTGCAGACCAGGTGGTCGCCGTCGTCGCGGGCGGCCATCGACAGGGCTGCGAGGTCCGAACCCGCTTCCGGTTCGGAGTAGCCCTGGCAGAAGAACACTTCGCCGGTCAGGATCCGCGGCAGGAAGTAGTGTTTCTGCTCGTCGGTGCCGAACCTGATGATCGCGTGGGCCACCATCCTGATGCCCATCGGTGACAGCGACGGAGCGCCGGCCAGCGTCGATTCCCGGCTGAAGATGTAGTGCTGGGTCAGGCTCCAGTCGCAGCCGCCGTAGGCGACCGGCCACGCCGGCGCTGCCCAGCCCTGCTCGTGCAAGATCCGCTGCCATTGCATGCTGGCGTCATGGTCGGCGTAGACGCTGGTCATGAGGCGTCCGGCGCGATGCAATTCGGGCGTCAGCTTCTTCTCGAGAAAGGCTCGGACCTCATCGCGGAACGCGAGGTCATCCGCCGACCACTGCAGGTCCATGGCGGTCCCTTCCTCTTTCGGCGTGCCTCACACACAGTAAACCTAGTTAGTTAGGTAGGGGTTATCGGGGGTACGGCTAGAAACTCAGTGGTATGCGTCCCTTGGCCAACAGTGCCTCGGCGGCCGCCGCGGCGACCGGGCGAGACAGGAGGAAACCCTGCGCTCGGTGGCACCCTTGCCGGAGCAAGGTCAGCGCCGCTGCCGCCGTTTCGACGCCTTCGGCCACGACGTCCAGATCGAACGCTTCGGCGAGTGCGATGATCGCCCGAACGATGGCGAGATCACCTGGGTCGGAACCGAGTTCGCGAATGAAACTCTGGTCGATCTTGAGGGTGTCGACCCGCAGCGTCTTCAAATGGGACAGCGCGCTGTAGCCCGTTCCGAAGTCGTCGATGGCGACCTGCACGCCCGCATCCTTCAACCCGGCAAGGGCGTTTCGGGTGGTCGCCAGATCCTGGACCACCGCCCTCTCGGTGACCTCCAAGCAGACCGAACCTCGTTCGAGACCGAATTCGGTCATGACGTCCGCCACGGATTCCACGAACCCGTCGGTGACCAATTGCATCGGTGAGATGTTCACTCGAAGCAGGACGTCGTTGCCAACTCCTCTGCATCGCCAGCCGGCGAGTTCGGCGCATGCCGTGCGCAGCACCCAGCGCCCCAACTCGCCGGCCAGATTGATCGATTCGGCGATGCCGACGAACAGGTCGGGGGAGAGCAGCCCGTGGGTCGGGTGCTGCCAGCGGACGAGAGCTTCGGCGGCGACGATGTCCCCCGTGCGCATGTCGACTTCTGGGAGATAGTTCAGATGCAGTGCGCCGTTCTCGATGACGCTGCGCAGATTGAGCTCGATGTCGTTACGGAACGCGTTTTGTATCGCCATGTCGTCTGTGTAGACCGAGACCGTGTTGCCTCCGGAGTTCTTGGCGGCATTCATCGCATGGTCGGCCCGGCGGAACACCTCCGATGTGCTGTCTTTGCCCGGAACGCCAAGCGCAACAGCGATACTCACCGTGCGGGTAAGCACCTCACCGTCGATGGTCACTCCCTCGCACAGCGTCGATCGAAGTCGGCGTGCGAGTGTTTCGGCAGCGGCGGCATCCATGGGTCCGGTGGGTACCAGGACGAACTCGTCTCCGTCGAGCCGGGCGGCCAGGGCGGCGCCTTCGGCGCTATCTCGCAGACGTTCGGCGAGGACACGAATGAATCCGTCGCCGGCGGTATGGCCGACGTAGTCGTTGATCGCCTGGAGACGGTCCAGGTCGACCAACAGCGCCGAGACAGGTCCGGGCTCACCGTTCTTCAGTCGTGCATCGAGGTGGTCCACCAATATCCGCCGGTTCGGTAGACCCGTCATTTCGTCGTGTTCGGCAAGGTAGCGCAGTTGCTCTTCGGCCTCGATGCGCGCCTGAACCAGGGCGAACAGTGCCGCCATGGCTTCCAGGGTGCTGAGTTCGTCCGAGATCCACTCGCTGGCGGCGGTGAGGACGAACCCCAGCACGCCGGTGGTGACTTCCCCGGAGACCAGCGGGGCCACCGCTATCGACGAGCTCGCAGGGGTGGCCCCGTCGGGACGAAAAACCATCGGCCTCTTGCCATGCTCGGATTCGGCGAGCACGCGATCAGCGTCGGCGAAATACACCAGGCGATGGGGATCGGGATCGGGCGTGCCGGGCCGGGCCGGCCATTCGGCGATCAACCGCGACGCGTGAATCGTGTGGTCGTTGTACCGCAGAAAACTGCGGTCGACGCCGAGGTGGGATGACAGTTTGGCCATCACCTGTCGGCTGACTTCCGCAAAGGTTGCCGCGTTGGCTGCCATCAGTTGGGTGGCCGCCGACGTAATCACCTGGCGGAGACCGCGGTGCGCGGCGTTGTCTGACATCGTGCTGCCAGGATACGGGGGTCCAAGCTTGAGCGGGATGGCGGCGAAAATGCGCTCAGGCCGCTGTGGCACTGTGTGGGGCGCATCAATCTCGGCATCGTCGGGTCGTTCCCGCGGGCGGTCCTGAGGCAAAGGAGACCGGAGTGAAGAGGTTCAACGGGTTGGCCGAGCTGGTCGCCGCCGAAGGCGAACTGCTGGGCCCGACTGACTGGCTTGAGATCACCCAGGAACGGGTCGGCCTATTTGCCGATGCCACCGACGACCATCAATGGATCCACGTCGACCCGCAGCGGGCGGCCAGCGGACCTTTCGGCGGGACGATCGCGCACGGGCTGCTTACGTTGTCGCTGATCCCGCACTTCACCCATCAGCTGTACAGCGTCGACAATGTCGCCATGGCGATCAACTACGGGTACAACAGGGTACGTTTCATCACGCCCGTCCGGGTGGGCGCCAGTATCCGGGCCCGCGCCGAGATCGCATCGGTAAGCCAACTCGACAGCGCGGTGCAGGCAACGCTGCGCACGACGGTCGAGATCCAGGGATCCGAGAAGCCCGCCGCCGTCGCGGAATCGATTGTGCGGTTCATCGGCTGACCCGGGGAGCAGCTCATCGCCGTGCCGCCTTGACCAGCCCGCCGCCGATGATCAGCCGTTGGATCTCACTGGTGCCCTCGTAGAGCCGGAGCAACCGTACATCGCGGTAGATTCGCTCCACCGGGACCTCGCGCATATAGCCGCTGCCGCCGTGGATCTGCACGGCGAGATCGGCGACCTTGCCGGCCATTTCGGTACAGAAGAGCTTCGCCGCAGACGGAGCGATGCGACGGTCCTCCCCGGTGACCCACTTGCGCGCGGTATCTCGCACGAGTGCGCGCCCGGCCAGCACCCCCGTCTACTGGTCGGCGATCATCGCCTGTACCAACTGGAACTCACCGATCGCGGTGCCGCCCTGTGTCGCGGTGGCGGCGTAGGTGACTGACTCGTCGAGGGCGCGCTGCGCGGTCCCCACTGCGAGCGCCGCGATATGGACGCGACCGCGGGCCAGCGACGTCAGGGCCGCGCGGTAGCCGATGTCTTCGGATCCTCCGACCAGCGCGCTGCCGGGTACTCGCACGTCGGTGAAGCCGACGTCGGCGGTCCAGGCTCCTTCCTGGCCCATCTTCTCGTCCTTGACGCCGACCTCGACACCTGGCGAATCGGCCGGTACCAGGAACACCGCGATCCCCGCTCCCTTGGCGTCGGCCGGCCGGGTCCTGGCGAAAGCCACGAACAGATCGGCGGTGGGTGCGTTGGTGATGAAACGCTTCTGGCCGTTGATGATCCAATCGGCGTTGTCTGCCGATCCATCCCGCACGGCCTTCGTGCGCAGTCCCGACGGATTGGAGCCGGCACCCGGCTCGGTGAGGGCGAACGACGCGACGGTTTGACCCGAGGCGATCCCTTCCAACCACCGCGCCTTTTGTTCCTCCGTGCCGTACCCGACGAGGACCTGTCCGGCGATCCCGTTGTTGGTGCCGAACATGGAACGCAATGCCAACGACGTGTAGCCCAGCTCCATCGCCAGCTCCACGTCCTGGGCGAGATTCAGGCCGAGCCCGCCCCACTGCTGTGGGATCGCATAGCCGAACAGCCCCATCATCATGGCCTGCTCGCGCAGGTCGTCGGGAACCCGGTCGTCTGCAAGAATCTCCTGCTCACGAGGGACGACCGTGGTTCGGACGAAGTCGCGGGTCTGGGCCAGGACTGCTTGGAAATCTTCGTCGCCGACTTCGGATGTGGTCATCGGTAGAGCTCCTCGGCACGCGTTGATCAACCCAGACATCGTATATGAAATATGATATTTGTTGGTCGAGGGCTTGGTAAGGATGGGTGGACATCGTGGCATTGCTCAAGGGTCGGTCCGCTGTGGTGACCGGCGGAGCCCAGGGTCTGGGATTCGCGATCGCGCAGCGCTTCATCGCCGAGGGCGCGCGCGTGGTCCTGGGTGACGTCAACCTGGAGGCGGCTCAGGCGGCCGTGGCAGAACTCGGCGGGGCCGACGTCGCCCGCGCGTTGCGGTGCGACGTGACGAGCCCTGACGAGGTCGATGCATTGGTGGCCGCCGCGGTGGATGACTTCGGGGCGATCGACATCATGGTCAACAACGCCGGTATCACCCGAGACGCGACGCTGCGCAAGATGACCGAGGAACAGTTCGATCAGGTGATCGCCGTACATCTGAAGGGCACCTGGAACGGGCTGCGCGCGGCGGCGGCGGTAATGCGGGAGGCCCAGAGTGGCGCGATCGTCAACATGTCGTCGATCTCGGGAAAGGTCGGCATGGTAGGGCAGACCAACTACTCGGCGGCCAAGGCCGGCATCGTGGGAATGACGAAGGCGGCCGCCAAGGAACTGGCCTATCTGGGCGTGAGGGTCAATGCAATCCAGCCCGGACTGATCCGCTCGGCCATGACGGAGGCTATGCCGCAACGTATCTGGGACTCCAAGGTATCTGAGGTGCCGATGGGCCGGGCCGGTGAGCCGGATGAGGTCGCCACGGTGGCGTTGTTCCTGGCATCGGACCTGTCGTCGTACATGACCGGCACCGTCCTGGAAGTCACCGGCGGGCGGCATCTGTGATGGGTGAGGCCGTGATCTGCGAACCCGTTCGTACACCGATCGGTCGCTATGGTGGCGTGTTCGCATCACTGACCGCGGTCGAACTCGGGGTTGCGGCGCTGAGGGGGCTGCTCGCGCGAACCGGCGTGGCACCGGATGCGGTGGAGGACGTCGTGATCGGGCACTGCTATCCGAGCATGGAGGCGCCGGCCATCGGCCGGGTGATCGCCCTCGACGCCGGGTTGCCGGTGAGCGTGCCCGGAATGCAGATCGATCGCCGCTGCGGCTCCGGCCTGCAGGCGGTGATCCAGGCGTGCCTGCAAGTGGCAAGTGGCAACAATGAGGTCGTCGTCGCCGGTGGAGTCGAGTCGATGAGCAACGTGGTTTTCCACTCGACCGACATGCGTTGGGGGCCGCCCCGTGACGGCGTCCGCGTGCACGACGCAATCGCCCGCGGCAGGACCACCGCAGGCGGCAAGAATCACCCGGTGCCCGGCGGCATGCTCGAGACCGCGGAGAATCTGCGACGGCGGTATTCGATCTCCCGCGAGGAGCAGGACGAGCTGGCCGTTTTGTCGCACCGGCGCGCCGTCGGCGCTCAGGCCGAGGGGCTCTTGGCCGAGACGATCATCGGCGTGACGGTGTCCTCGCGCGGCGGACAGCACATGATCGACAACGACGAACACCCCCGCGCGGACACGTCGGTGGAATCCCTCGCCAAGCTCAAACCGGTTCTGGCTAAGCATGATCCCGGCGCCACTGTGACGGCGGGCAACTCCTGCGGGCAGAACGATGCCGCTGCGATGTGCCTGGTCACCACTCCGGAGAAAGCCTGCGAGCTCGGGCTCGTACCGCTGGTCCGACTGGTGTCCTGGGGAGTCGCGGGGGTGGCCCCCGAGGTGATGGGCATCGGCCCGGTTCCCGCCACCGCAGTCGCGCTGGGCAAGGCTGGACTCGAGCTCGTCGACATGGATCTCATCGAGCTCAACGAGGCATTCGCAGCCCAGGCGCTGGCGTGTATGCGCGAATGGAATTTCTCTCCAGCGGATGTGGAACGTACCAACGTGCACGGCTCGGGGATCTCGCTTGGCCATCCGGTCGGAGCGACCGGCGGGCGGATGTTGGCAACGCTGGCGCGTGAACTGAACCGCCGTGGCCTGCGCTACGGCCTGGAAACGATGTGCATCGGCGGCGGGCAGGGACTGGCGGCCGTCTTCGAGCGGGATCGCGCATGACTGTCAGCGAGAAGCGGAGCGGGATCGCGCATGAATAGGTTGGCGCAGACACTTGGGCTCAGCGAGGTCCAGACCGAAATCCTCTCGACTGTAAGGCAGTTCGTCGACAAAGAGGTGATTCCGAGCGCGCAAGAGCTCGAGCACGCCGACGCGTACCCGCAGTCGATCGTCGATGCGATGCGGGAAATGGGTTTGTTCGGGCTGATGATCCCTCAGGAGTACGGCGGGCTGGGGGAGTCGCTGCTGACCTACGCCCTCTGCGTGGAGGAACTGGCGCGCGGCTGGATGAGCGTGTCGGGTGTGATCAATACCCACTTCATCGTCGCCTACATGATCCGCCAGCACGGTACGGACGCGCAGAAGCGTCACTACCTGCCCAGGATGGCCAGCGGCGAGACCCGCGGCGCCTTCTCGATGTCGGAGCCTGAACTCGGTTCCGACGTGGCCGCGATCCGGACCAGGGCCACGAATTGCGGCGACGGTACTTACACCATCGACGGCCAGAAGATGTGGCTGACCAACGGTGCCAGCTCGACGCTGGTCGCTGCTCTGGTGCGTACCGAGGAGGGCGCGGACACGCCCCACCGCAACCTGACCGCATTCCTCGTCGAGAAGCCGACCGGATTCGGGGAAGTGGCTCCCGGACTGACGATTCCGGGCAAGCTCGACAAACTCGGCTACAAGGGCATCGACACCACCGAGCTGATCTTCGACGGCTACCGCGCCAGGGCTACCGACATCCTCGGGGAAGCTCCCGGACAGGGCTTCTTCCAGATGATGGACGGAGTCGAGGTCGGACGGGTCAATGTGTCAGCTCGAGCGTGTGGCGTAGGTATCAGGGCTTTCGAGCTGGCCGTGCGGTATGCCCAGCAGCGCCGCACGTTTGGCAAACCCATCGCCGAGCATCAGGCCATCGCCTTCCAATTGGCAGAGATGGCAACCAAAGTCGAGGCCGCACACTTGATGATGGTCAACGCGGCACGGATCAAGGACACCGGGGATCGCAATGACGTGGCGGCCGGTATGGCGAAGTACTTCGCCAGTGAGGTATGCGCCGAGGTCACCCAGCAGAGCTTCCGGATACATGGTGGGTACGGCTATTCCACAGAGTACGAGATCGAGCGGCTGATGCGGGATGCCCCGTTCCTGCTCATCGGGGAGGGCACCAGCGAGATCCAGAAGAACATCATCAGTAAGCGGTTGCTGGCGGACTACCGGGTCTGATGTGGTGAGCGTCCCTGATTTCGCCGTGCGGCCCCAGTTGGCCGAGGACGTGGCACGGATCGTTCGCCGGCGGATCTTCGACGGAACGTACGCCGCTGGAACCTATGTGCGGCTCGACCAATTGGCCGCCGAACTGGGTGTCAGCGTCACCCCGGTTCGGGAAGCGTTGTTCGAACTCAAGGCCGAAGGCCTGCTCGAGCAGCAACCGCGACGCGGTTTCGTAGTGCGGCCGGTGACCGTTCGGGACATTGCCGACGTATCAGATGTGCAGGCTTATCTGGGGGGAGAGCTTGCTGCGCGGGCGGCGGCCGGCATCACCGATGCTCAGTTGGATGAGCTGAACAGGATCCAAAGCGACTTGGAAACCGCGTACACCGCCGATGAGGGTGAGCGGGCCGTGCGGCTCAACCACGAGTTTCACCGGGCGATCAACGTCGCCGCGGACTCGCCCAAGCTGGCGCAACTGATGTCCCAGATCACTCGCTATGCACCCGAGTCGTTGTTCCCCACGATCGATGGCTGGCCCGATGAGTCCAATCGTCACCACCGGCGGCTGCTCGATGCGCTCGCGCGGCGCGACCAAGCGTTGGCACGATCTGCGATGTCCGAGCATCTGGCCGCGGGGGCGGCACCTCTGATCGAGCATCTGATCCGCCGCGGTGTGATCGGCCAATCCGCTGCCGACGAGGCCGTTTCCCGCTGATGGGCGGCTGCGCCGTTCAGCGTCCCTCGAACTCCGGTTCGCGCCTCTCGAGGAAGGCGCTCACGCCCTCAGCGGCATCGCGGCTGCTCAGCACTTTCTGGTTCCAGCCGAACAACGCCGCAGTGGCGGCATCGCGAGATGCGCGCTCGGCGGCCCGGGCTGATTCCAGCGCGCCGACCGAATCACCCTTCGGTGCAGATGATTTCGCGATAGTTCCGGGTCAGGTGGTGGTGGACTCCGAGCGGTATGCGATTATGTATCCAGGCTGGCCCCTACGACCATCACCCCGCAAGCCCGTGACTTCGCCGGTCTGGCCGCAGCGTTCCGGACGGGTCCGCTCAAGCACGTTTCTATTAGCGAAAGGGCGTTGATGCCAAAGAAAACCGAGTATGCGCAGGGTACGCCGAACTGGACGGATCTGCAGACTACGGATCAATCCGCGGCCAAGCGGTTCTACGGATCGTTGCTGGGTTGGACATTCGAGGATCAACCGAGCCCGGACGAGAGCGGCTACGCGATGGCGAAGCTCAAAGGGGAAGACGTGTCGGCCATCGCGCAGATGCCATCCGGTGCGCCGGATGGCATTCCGCCCATGTGGAATACGTATCTGGCGGTGGACGACATCGACTCCGCGGTCGGCAAGGTCGGGGCGGCCGGTGGGCAGGTACTGATGCCGGCTACCGATATCGAGGACGCGGGACGGATGGCGTTTGTCCAAGACCCGACCGGCGCCGCGGTCGGTTTGTGGCAGGCTCGGGAGCATGTCGGTGCCACGCTGGTCAACGAAGCCGGCACGGTGATGTGGAACGAGTTGCACACGGACAAGCCCGATGTGGCGCTGGCGTTCTACGAAGCTGTGCTCGGAATGACCCACTCCACCATGGAGATGGCTCCTGGCCAGGACTACATCGTGCTGAAGGTCGGCGACAGTGACGTCGGCGGCTGCATGGAGCCCCCGATGCCGGGCGTGCCCAGCCAATGGCACGTCTACTTCGCGGTGGACGATGCCGACGCGATTGCGGCGAAGGCCGCCGCGGAAGGCGGCCGCGTCGTCGCTGAGCCGTTCGACATCCCGTCGGTGGGGCGCAACGCGGTGCTCAGCGATCCGCAGGGAGCGATATTCAGCGTGCTGAAGCCCGCGCCGCAGGAGTGAGTGGACGCATAGGGGGAGCAACCAGCCCCGGGGATTGCCAGGAATATTGAGTGAGATCTCACGAAAGGTCAAAGGCGGAGCAGTGTCAGACGAAGTTCTCGTAGAACGGCGCGATCGGGTGCTGGTGATCACCATCAATCGGCCCGAGGCGCGCAACGCGTTCAACCTTGCCGTGGCCAGGGGCCTCGCCGATGCGATGGACGAGCTCGACGGCACCGCGGAATTATCGGTGGCGATCGTGACCGGTGCGGGCGGAAACTTCTGCGCGGGAATGGACCTGAAGGCATTCATGGCGGGAGAGGTGCCCGCCATTCCGGGCCGCGGTATCGGCTTCACCGAGCGTCCCCCGCGCAAACCCGTCATCGCGGCGGTCGAAGGGTACGCCCTGGCCGGCGGCACCGAAATCGTTCTGGCCACCGACCTCGTGGTCGCCGCCAAGAATGCGAAGTTCGGTATCCCGGAGGTCAAGCGTGGACTCGTCGCCGCCGGCGGTGGACTCTTGCGGCTCCCACACCGAATTCCGTACCAGAAGGCGCTCGAGCTCGCGCTGACCGGTGACAGCTTTACCGCCGAGCAGGCCGCCCAGTGGGGCTTTG
The DNA here is from genome assembly GCA_022601135.1 of Actinomycetes bacterium. Classification (GTDB taxonomy): domain Bacteria; phylum Actinomycetota; class Actinomycetes; order Mycobacteriales; family Mycobacteriaceae; genus Mycobacterium. Next base: position 27,220 of record JAHZJB010000119.1, read on the forward strand.
TCAACGTCCTGACTGAGCCCGGCGAGGCGCTCGAGGGCGCGTTGGCGCTGGCCGAGCGCATCACCGCGAACGGGCCACTGGCGGTGGCGGTGACCAAGGAGGTCATCGTCAAGTCCGCCGATTGGAGCGAGGACGAGATGTGGAAGAAGCAGGTCGAACTGATCGCACCGGTCTTCTCGTCCAAGGACGCGATGGAGGGTGCGGCGGCATTCGCGCAGAAGCGCGCCCCCAATTGGACGGGCCGGTGAGATCGCGGAGATCAGGTTCAGGCGTCGCCGGCGGCCTGCTCGCGGGCCCATCGATAGTCGGCCTTTCCGGCCGGGCTGCGCTCGATGACCGGCCGGAACACCACTGCCTTGGGTAGCTTGTATCGGGCGATGACCCTTCCGGCGTGGTCGATGATCTGCTGCGCTTCGGCGGAAGCACCGTCGACGAGAGCGACGACGGCCACCACCTCCTGGCCCCACCGTTCGCTGGGCCGGCTCGCGACGACCACATCGGCGACCGCAGGGTGCGAAGCGATCGCCGACTCCACCTCCTCGGCGAAGATCTTCTCGCCGCCGGAGTTGATGGTCACCGAGTCGCGGCCGAGGAGTTCGACCGAACCGTCCGACAGATGCCGCGCGCGGTCGCCGGGCACCGAGTAGCGCACCCCACCGATGACGGGGAACGTCGCGGCGGTCTTGGCCGCGTCACCTTTGTAGCCCAGCGGAACGTAGCCACGTTGCGCCAGCCAACCGATCCCGTCGTGACCGGGTTCCAGGATGGATCCGAGGTCCTCGGAGGCTACGAAAGTGTCCGGTCCCGCGGTGAATTTTCCGGTGGACACCGTGCCCGATGCCGACATGTGGGTCATCTGAGCGCCGGTCTCCGAGGAGCCCACGCCGTCCACGACCATCAGGTTTGCCTTGCTGTCGATGAGCCGCTGCTTGGCGGTCGGGGTGAGCTGGGCACCGCCGTTGGCCACCACTGCCAGGGATGACAGATCCGCGCCGGTCCGCTCGAACGCATCCGCTAACGGGCGGGCCATGGCATCTCCGACCACCGTGACCGCCAGAACCTTCTCCCGTTCGATGGCGCGCACCACGTCGTCGACGTCGAGATGGCTTGTCACCGTTGAGAACACCACGGACTGGCCCGTCGTCATGGCCGTCATCACCGCCCACTGCGCGGCGCCGTGCATCAGGGGCGGCAGCACCATGAGCTTGGTGCCGGGCGCTTCGGCGCAGCGACCGGCGATGTCTTCATAGCAAGTAGCCAACTCGCCGGTGTAGAGGCTGCGGCCGCCGAAGGAGGCCATGAAGATGTCGTGCTGTCGCCACAGCACACCCTTGGGCATACCTGTCGTTCCGCCGGTATAGAGCACATACAGGTCATCGGGTGACGGTTCGACCGGCGGCCCCTGCGCGGGTCCGGTGGCCACGATCGACTCGTAGTCGACGGCGCCGGGCAGCAGCGCGTTGCCCGAATCGTCAGCGATCTGGATGAGCAGGCGGAGCGAAGGCAGGTCTTCCAGCACCTCGGCCAGGCGCGGAGCGAAGGCGGCGTGGTAGAGGAGTGCGGTCGCGCCCGCGTCCGCCAACAGGTACTGCAACTCGCTCTTGACGTAGCGGTAGTTGACGTTGAACGGAGCAACCCGGGCCCGCCAGGCGCCCAGCATGCCCTCGACGTACTCGGGACCGTTGTGGGCGTAGATGCCCAGAAGGTCCTGTCCTACTTGGTGTCCCGGTAACTGCGAACGCTCCGTGTGACACCCCAGCCCGCGGGAGTGGAGGAATGTCGCGAGCCGATTGGACCGCTCGAGGATCTGGCGGTAGGTATAGCGGCGCCGGCCCTGGACGATGAACTCGCGTTCGCCGATGACCGCGGCGACGGCCGCCGCGGCGGCTGGGACGGTGAACTGGGTCGACTCGGTCATGCGGCCTCTCGTGGCTCGGTTGGTATCGGACGAAGATTCACGCGGGGTGCAGGGGATCCCGGCGTGCCCGCTAGCAGCAGCGCGCACCGGGATTGGTGTCGGCGGCGGCGTGGCGGTGGCGCCAGTATTCGCGCTCGGACATCACCGCCTCGCCCGCATGCCTGCGCGCGCGATGGGTGAGGTAACGCTCATAGTGGTTATCGCCCATCAATGACTGCCAGTACCAACTGATCTCGCCGACTGCCCGGCGTACCCGCGTGGCAACGCGTCCCATTGTCTCTGCACCTCCTTCTCTGCCGAGGTCATGATCATGCCCGAGGGGGCGAATATCCGGGACGGCACCGGATCGTCCTCGGCCAGCGGATGATGAGGGTGGCCACGAATCGCCCTGAGCGCCATGAACACTCCCGCGGTGAACACGATGATGACGACCACCGCGAAGATGACCGACAGCGTTCCCTGGATGAAGGTGTTGCGGATCACCGCGTCGAGCTGACCAGCGTCCTTGGCCGCGCCGAAGCTGGTCTGGCCGGCGTCCTTGGCGTTGCGGTACTGGAAGTGCTGGGTCCAGTAGCCGACGCGTGGGTCCCCGGAGAAGATCTTCTGCCAGGACGCGGTCATCGTGACGGTGAGATCCCATAGCAGCGGGACACCGGGTATCCACGCCCACTTCAACAGGCCGCGCTTGATGATCACCACCGTCACCACGGTCAGGGCGATGGCGGCGAGCAACTGGTTGGCGATTCCGAACAGCGGGAAGAGGGTATTGATTCCGCCGAGCGGGTCGGTGACGCCCATGAGAAGGATGCTGCCCCAGGCCGCAACGACGATGATGCTGCAGGTCCAGGCTCCGACCCGCCAGCTGGGGTTGCGCAGTTTCTTCAGCGGACCACCCAGATTGCTCAGCCCGTCGGACAGCATGAACCGGGCCACCCGGGTGCCGGCGTCGACGGTGGTCAGAATGAACAATGCCTCGAACATGATCGCGAAGTGATACCAGAACGACTTGAGGCTGGCGCCGCCGAAGACCTGGTGCAGGACTTCGGACATGCCGAATGCGAGTGTTGGGGCGCCGCCGGTGCGAGCCACGATCGAATCCTCGCCGACGCCTTCGGCGGCATCGGTGATCTCCTGCGCGGTGATCGGCGCGCCGGACAAACCGAGACCGTTGACGTAGTCAGCCGCCGTCTGCGCGGTGGCGCCCGTTGCGGCCGACGGTGCGTTCATCACGAAGTACAGGTGCGGATTGAGTATCGCTGCGGTGATCAGGGCCATGATCGCGACGAACGACTCGGTCAGCATTCCGCCGTATCCGATGAGCCGCATCTGGCTTTCCTTCTCCAGCAGCTTCGGCGTCGTCCCCGAGGAGATCAGTGCGTGGAAGCCGGACAGCGCACCACACGCGATGGTGATGAAAAGGAACGGGAACAGCGACCCGGCGAACACCGGGCCGGTGCCGCTGGTGGCGAACGTGGAGATCGCCGGCGCCTCCATGATCGGGCGGGCGATCAGAATCCCGACGGCCAGCAACGCAATCGTGCCGACCTTCATGAACGTCGACAGGTAATCGCGGGGGGCCAGTAGTAGCCATACCGGCAACACCGAAGCCGCCAGACCGTAGAGGATGATGCACCATGACAGTGTCACCTTGGACAGCGTGAACCAGTCCGCGCCCCAGGTGGTTTCGGCCACCCAGCCGCCCGATGCGACCGCCAGCAGCAACAGGGCCACACCGATCAGGGAAACCTCCGAGACCTGGCCAGGCCGCAGGAACCTGAGGTAGAGCCCCATGAAGATGGCGATCGGGATCGTCATGGCGATGGAGAACACGCCCCACGGGCTCTCGGCGAGTGCGTTGACGACCACGAGCGCCAGCACCGCGAGCAGGATCACCATGATCACCAGGACGCCAACGATGGCCGCGGCGCCGCCGATAGTCCCGAGTTCGTCGCGTGCCATTTGGCCGAGGGAGCGTCCGCGGCGACGGACCGAGATCGACAGCACGAGGTAGTCCTGGACGCAGCCGGCGACCACCGCGCCGATAATGATCCATATCGTGCCGGGCAGGTAACCCATCTGCATGGCCAGCACCGGGCCGACGAGTGGGCCCGCACCGGCGATCGCGGCGAAATGGTGGCCGAAGAGAACCCGCCGGTCGGTGGGCATGTAGTCGGTGCCGTTCTCGAAAATCTCTGCCGGCGTGGCGTTGTCGTCGCGCGGGCGCACCACCTTCATCTCGATCAGCCGGGCATAGAAACGGAAACCGATGATGTAGGTGCAGATCGCGGCGAGGACGAACCACACCGCATTGACGGTCTCGCCGCGGAAGAACGCAATGATCGCCCAGCACACCGCGCCCAGCACGGCGATGGCCGCGAAGATGATTCTGTGCCGGGTGCTGATCGGTGACCGATCGATGATGGCTACCGGCGGTAGCTCCTTATCGGTACGGACATAGGTGATGTCACCGTCGCGTTCCTCGATGCGCGCCGATGAAGCGGCGGTTGGTGTAGCCACTGGCCCTCCTGGTCGCGCCACTCTGCGCAGGATCGCGAGCCTTGATCCTTGCATCCGACCCAACTGGGATGAACAGGAACCTGGGTTTCGGCGCTGCGGGTGCCGTCACCTGACGGCAAAGGTGATCGATTGCCAGCCCGTCGCGCCGTCGGGCGCCGGATCGGCCCGCTCGGATGTCTGTGTGTAGCCGGTGTTATCGGTCGCGCGCACGGTGATCGTGTGCAGCCCGGGCTCCTGTGCGTACCAGTCGAAGCTCCACAGCCGCCAGGTGGCGTTGGAGTAGCTTTCGCCCAAGTCGGCCCGCTGCCATTGGCCGTCGTCGATCTGCACTTCGACGTCGCGTACGCCGCGGTCCTGCGCCCACGCGACACCGCCGAACCTTGCCGGGCCGACCGGTACTTCACTACCGGCCCGCGGCACATCGATGCGGGACTGCGTTTTGATCGGCCCGCGTGGTGACCATCCACGTTGGGTCCAGTAGGCCTCAGCCCGGTCGAATCGGGTGAGCTCGAGGTCAACCACCCATTTGGTGGCTGAGACGTAGCCGTACAAGCCGGGTACGACGAGTCGCGCCGGATATCCGTGCTCGACGGGTAGCGGTTCGCCGTTCATCCCGACCGCCAGCAGCGCGTCCGCGGCGGTGAGTGCCTCGACGGGGGTGCCGGCGGTCCATCCGTCGGTCGACCTCGAGAGCACCATGTCGGCATCGGGTTTTACTCCGGCGCTGGCCAGCAGATCCCGCACCCGATAGCCGATCCAGGACGCATTTGAAATCAGTTCGCCGCCGATCGGGTTCGACACGCACGTCAGCGTCACGACATTCTCGATGACCTCGAATCGGTCAAGGTCGGCGAAACGGTAGGTCACCTCGCGGTCGACCATTCCGTGGATTCGCAGCTGCCACTCGTCGCGACTGAGCTGCGGCACGATCAGTGCGGTGTCGATGCGGTAGAAATCCGCGTTGCTGGTGATGAACGTGGGCAGCTCAACACCTTTTGGTTGCACCGAGGCGGGTATCGGGGGAGCGGCGACGTCCACGGCCGGTAGCGCGAAGTCCTGGCGATCTCCCGCCACCGACGACTTCAGCCTGCCTATCACGACCCCCGCGACACCGCTGGCGACTCCGGCCGCGAGCAATCCCAGTGTCAGCAGCGACAGCCGCCTGCCGCGGTCGGGCGCATCCGGGTGCTCCTCATCTGGCGCCGAGTCACTGAAACGGCTGGAGGCCAACACCCGGAGCACGGCCACTCCGCCAACCGCACCTACTACCGTCGGCACGATGTCGGCGATCGTTGCACCGCTGCGTGACAGCACCGCGGCACAGCCGGCGACCCCGGCGGCCAAGATCATTGCGCTTCCTACCGGTCGGCGAACAGACTCGGCGATCCCCGCCACCGCGGCGAGCAGCGCGATGACCACGAGAACGAGCGCGGTCAGAACCAGCTTGTCGGCGGTACCGAACGTCTGAATGGCCCATTCCTTCACCGGGCCCGGGGTCAAGTCGATCACCGAGGCACCAACCGCGGTGCGGACGTCGGCCTGCGGTCCGAACAGGGCGGCGGCCAATTGGGCCACACCGACTGAGACGGCAGCCGCGGCGATGCCCCCCACAGCCTTGACGCCCAGCGCGGTCATGTAACCCAAGCTACCGCCGCGGCGAACCCGAAAGTCTTACCGAATGATGTCGACTATCTTGAGTGGATTCGGCGTGTTTGTCGTCGCTGGGCGCAGATGAGCACGCCCAATTAGCGGCGGGAGGGTTGGCGTGCCGGTCGACGCGACGCTGAGTTCGGCCGACCAGGAGTCGCTGCAGCGCTGGATTCGCCAGACCGGGATCGGGTCGTCGCTGACCCACGTCGCACCCCTCGCCGGCGGATCGCAGAACATCGTGGTGCGGCTGCGCGTCGACGGGCGGCCGATGGTGCTGCGGCGCCCGCCGGCGCATCCACGTCCGACGAGCGACAACACGATGCGTCGCGAAATCGCAGTGCTGACAGCGTTGGCGGGCACTACCGTGCCCCATCCTGAGTTCATCGCCGGCTGTGAGGACCTTGAAGTGCTCGGCGTGGTCTTCTACTTGATGGAGGCCGTCGACGGCTTCAACCCGGGCAACGAGACTGCCGATGCCTACATTCGCGATCCTGACATGCGCCACCGCGTCGGACTGTCGTACGCGTCCGGCCTCGCCCGGCTCGGCGCGGCGCCCTGGCAGGGCGGCCCGCTCGCCGCGATGAAGCGGCCCGGATCCTTTCTGGAACGACAGGTCCCGCAGTTCATGCGACTGCTGGAGAGTTACCGGCACGACCGCTACGCGCCCGAGTCCTTTCCCTCGGTCAAGGCGCTTGCCGGCTGGCTGGACGCGAACCGTCCGCCCGATGCCGAACCGGCCATCATGCACGGCGACTGCCACCTCAACAATGTGCTGCTCAAGCGTGACACCCCGGAACTGGCGGCATTCATCGACTGGGAGATGTGCACCGTCGGCGACCCGTTGCTCGACCTGGGCTGGATGCTGGTGTGCTGGCCACACGATCCGAACCCCATTGACGCCGGCTCGGTGCTGGCAGGGCTCGGTGGTCTGGCGACGCGGGCCGAGCTACTCGAAACCTACCTGGATGCGGGAGGCCGGCGGACGACGCGGCTGGACTGGTATCTCGCGATGGCATGTTTCAAGCTGGCCATCGTGATCGAGGGCACGTGGTCGCGCTACCTTGCCGGGCAGGCCAGCGCGGAGGCGGGTGAACGACTACACACCTCGGCGCAGAACCTCATCGAACTGGGCACCCGAGTGGCCGAAGGCGATAATCCGTTCGGGTGAGCTTGGGGCTCAGCGCAGGGAACGCAACACGATCGGCATGCCATCGATCGGAACCGCCATGCCGCCGTGGTCGTAGTGCGGCTGGTAGCCGGGACGGACCAGCTCCAGGCGGTACTTGCGCAGCAGTCGGTGCATCACGGTCTTGATCTCCAACTGACCGAACACCATGCCGATGCATTTGTGTGCGCCGCCGCCGAACGGGGCGAACGCGTAACGGTGTTTCTTGTGTTCGCTGCGAGGTTCGGCGAACCGTGCCGGATCGAATTTCTCGGGATCGGTCCACAGTTCGGGCAACCGATGGTTGATCGACGGCCACGTCATGATGGCGGTGTCGGCCGGGATGTAGAAGCCCATCAGCTCGGTGTCCCGGACCGTTTGGCGGAAGTTGAACGGTAGCGGGGTCACCATCCGCAGGGCCTCGTTGATCACCAGGTCGTAAGTCTCGAGCTTCTCCAAAGCCTGGATGTCGAGCGGCCCGTCCCCGATCCGTTCGGACTCCTCGCGGCACCGGTCCTGCCATTCTGGGTTGGCCGCGAGATGGTAGGCCATCGTCGTCAGCGTCGAGGTCGAGGTGTCGTGCGCGGCCATCATCAAGAAGATCATGTGGCTGACCACGTCCTGGTCGGTGAAACTCTGGCCGTCCTCGTCCTGCGAATGACACAGCACGCTGAACATGTCGGTGCTCTCGGAGCGCCGTTTCTCGGTGATGCGCGCGTTGAAGTAGTCCTCCAGCGTCTTCCGGGCACGGATGCCGCGCCACCAGGTCAGCGGCGGGACCGGCTTACGCACGATCGCATTGCCCGCTCGCGTCGTGGTGGTGAACGCTTCGTTGACGGTAGTCACCAGTTCCTTGTCGGTGCCGGCCTGGTGGCCCATGAAGACCACCGACGCGATGTCGAGCGTGAGCTCCTTGACCGCCGGGTGAAACAGAAATCGAGGATCGTCCGCCACCCAGTCGTGGGCGATCACCGCCGAGGCCACCGAGTCGATGTGCTCGACGTATCCGGTCAATCGGCTGCGGGTGAACGCCTCCTGCATGATCCGGCGGTGGTACATGTGGTCGTCGAAGTCCCGCAACATCAGGCCACCCTCGAAGAACGGACCGATGACTGGATCCCACGCCCGCTGCGAGAAATCCTTGTTGCGGTTGGAGAACACCGCCTGGGTGGCGTCGGGTCCCAGCGCCATGACGGCGGGGAGCACTTGAGAGCCCGCATAGTGGATCGGCCCGTGTTCGCGATACAGATGCAAGATGTAGTCGGGGCCGCCGCGGAACAACTCGATCATGTGCGCGAACACGGGTAACCCGTTGTCACCCGTCACCGCTTTGAGGCCACTGCCCGCCGGGGGTTCGGCCAGGACGACCTTCTTCCATTCGTGCTCAAGCAGCCGCTTCTCCAGCGCGCCCATCCCCGGGATGGTGACCGGGGTCGGTCGCAGGCGCCGTTTCGCCTGGTCGAGCAAGTAGTCTTTGGTGCTGATCGTCGCCATCGAACGCTCCTGGAAAAGGCAAGCTGTGGTGGATGTCACCGTTTCCCCATATCCTCATGGCGCGACTTGACGCATGTCAAGTTTTGCTGGTTTTGATTGGAGCGAGCCGCGGTGCAAAGGTCTACTGTCATGACCGCTGAACCATCACATGCTCGGGGGGCGCGCCGCAGTCGCGGTGACCGGCAACGTGACGCGATCATCGCCGCGGTCCGTGGGTTGCTGCAGGAACGCTCGTTTGCCGATCTCTCGGTGAGCGCCATCAGTGAACGTGCCGGAGTCGCCCGATCAGGCTTCTACTTCTACTTCGACTCCAAGTACGCCGTGCTCGCGGTGATCGTTGCCGACGCCATGGCCGAACTCGACCAACTCACCCACGACTTCGCCCCGCGCGAGGCGGGCGAGTCGCCATCGGACTTCGCTAAGCGCATGGTCGGCTACGCGGCGACCGTGTTCTCGTCGCACGATCCGATCATGAGCGCCTGCAATGTGGCGCGGAGCACCGACGCCCAGATCCGCGAGATCATGGACGACTTTCAGGACACCGTGATCGCCAAGATCGTCGGGCTGGTCACGGATGACTCGGACGCACGCCCGGTTTCGGACGACCTCATGGCGCTGGTGCGCACGTTGACCGCGGTGACCTCGATGACGCTCGCGCACGACAGCGCGTTCGTCGGCCGCGATCAGGATCCCGCCGCGGCGGTGGAGATAGTCCAGCGGCTATGGCTCAGCGCACTGTGGGGCGGCGCCGGCAGCGGCCGTTAGGGGTCAGTAGTGTCGCCGTCATGGCGCAGCAGAGTGTGTTCACCGGAGGGTTTGCCGGCAAGCGGTGTCTTCTGACCGGCGCCGCCAGCGGGATTGGGCGCGCGACCGCGCTGAAACTGGCTGCCGATGGAGCCGAGCTGTATCTGACCGATCGTGACGCTGCGGGCCTCGAGATGACGGTGGCCGACGCGCGCGCTCTTGGTGGCGTGGTCGCAGAGCATCGAGCGCTGGACATCTCCGATTACGACGAGGTCGCCAGATTTGCCGCCGACATCCACACCTCCCACGAGGCGATGGATTTGGTGCTGAACATCGCCGGAGTGTCAGCGTGGGGAACCGTGGACCAGCTCGCCCATCAACACTGGAAGTCCATGATCGATGTCAACCTGATGGGTCCGATCCACGTCATCGAGACGTTCGTGCCGCCGATGATGGCGGCCGGCCGCGGCGGGCATCTGGTGAACGTTTCGTCGGCCGCCGGTCTGGTGGCCCTGCCCTGGCACGCCGCCTACTCCGCTAGCAAATACGGCCTTCGGGGGTTGTCGGAAGTGTTGCGGTTCGATCTGGACCGGCACAACATCGGCGTATCGGCAGCGGTGCCCGGAGCGGTGAAGACGCCTCTGGTGGAATCGCTTCACATCGCGGGCGTGGACCGCGAGCATCCGCGGGTGAAGTTCTGGACGAAGCGCTTCGGCGGGCACGCGGTTTCTCCAGAGGTCGCCGCGGACAAGATTCTGCGCGGTGTGCTCCGCAACCGGTTCCTGATCTACACCTCGCCGGACATTCGTGCGCTGTACCTGTTCAAGCGCGCCATGTGGTTGCCTTACAGCATGGCGATGAAACGGGTGAACGTGATTTTTACCCGCGTGCTCAGGCCGCATCCGAAGCCGCGCTGAGGTGCTCGGGCGTTCCAGACCCGCAGAGTTGGCGCGCCACGGTCCCGGGCGACTCCAGCTCAACCCGGAATAAATCGGACCGTGGTCCGTTTTGTTGTGGCGGGCGGGCCGAGGCGATCGAAAGGTGCGAACAATGTCCGATGACTCGGCGTCGAGGGTCCTGGTTCTGGTCGGGAGCCTGCGGGCGGCGTCGCTCAACCGGCAACTCGCCGAACTGGCTGTCGAGACGAGTCCCGCGGGGGCTTCGCTGGAGCTGTTCGAGCGGCTGGGGGAGTTGCCGTTCTACAACGAGGACATCGACCGCGACGCTGAGCACGGCGGGGTTGCCGAACCGGTCTCGGCCCTGCGCGAGGCGGCCGGACTCGCGGATGCGGCCCTGGTCGTCACCCCGGAGTACAACGGCAGCATTCCCGGTGTGCTCAAGAACGCCATCGACTGGCTCTCGCGACCGTTCGGCAACGGCGCCCTGAAGGGTAAGCCACTGGCGGTCGTGGGCACCGCGATGGGCAGGTACGGCGGAGTTTGGGCGCACGACGAGACTCGGAAGTCCTTCGGCCTCGCCGGTGCGAACGTCATCGACGGTCTCGACCAGTCCATCCCGGCGACGTCACTGGACGGCAAGCACCCGCGCGAGCACCCCCAGATCGCCCAGCGGCTCAGGGAGGTCGTCGGCACGTTGATCGCCGAGGTCGGCTGACGTTGGTCGAGGCGGCGCGCCGAGCTGCGGATAGGGCTTTGCCGGCGGCGTGACAGGGCGGCGCGGCAGTTTGCTGGCGGCGGTTCGGCCGCCCCTTGGACCCGGAGCGCGTGTCGGCGGCCATTGGTAGACCGGGGAGGTTCGCGGATCTGGTCAGCGACATAGGAAAATGTGACGTGCGACACGCCGAGCAGGCTGCCGCCCAATGCTTACGACCTGGGAGTTTCAAGAATGTTATTCAGAACATCTTGTATCTAGTCCGATTGTCGGACACTAGGTGTAGTGTTTTGAACACCGACAGACCCCCAGGATGAGGAGGTCGGCCGGAGCCGCCAGATCCGGCGAAGTCGGTTCCCCGACATCTCGGAACACGGCCCGGACGGCCTGGAATTCTGAAGGCCTGTGGGCCGCTGAAGGTTAGCGGCATGCACCATCCGATCAGTTGCCAGTGCTCGTACCATCCCATCCCCGCAGAGGAGCCGTACCGCAGATGACTCAGCCCGCCCAGTCCCTCGTCACCGTGTACACCAAGCCGGCATGTGTGCAGTGCAACGCCACGTACAAGGCACTGGATAAGTTGGGTGTCGCCTACGAGACGGTTGATATCAGCCTGGATGCCGAGGCGCGCGATTACGTCATGGCGCTGGGTTACCTGCAGGCGCCCGTGGTGGTGTCCGGCACCGACCACTGGTCAGGCTTCCGGCCGGACCGGATCAAGTCGCTCAGCGGCGCGGTCGCGGTGACGGCCTGACGACCAAGCCCAACGGATACCGGGCGGACTGGAGGGGTTTCGGTGAGCAATCTCGTCTACTTCTCCAGCGTGTCCGAAAACACCCACCGCTTCGTCGAGAAGTTGGGTTTGCCGGCGACCAGGATTCCGCTGCATGGGCGCATCGACGTCGACGAGCCCTACGTTCTGGTGCTGCCCACCTACGGGGGTGGACGGGCGACGCCGAACATCAATGACGGTGGTTATGTCCCCAAACAGGTCATCGCGTTCCTGAACAACGAACACAATCGATCGCTGATTCGCGGAGTCATCGCCGCGGGCAACAACAACTTCGGTGCGGAGTTCGCCTACGCCGGCGATGTCATCTCGCGCAAATGCGGCGTGCCGTATCTGTACCGCTTCGAACTGATGGGAACCCCGGAGGACGTCGAGGCCGTCCGCGCGGGATTGGAAAACTTCTGGAAGGAACAGACGTGTCACCGACCGTCACAGCTGCAGAGCCTGTAACCACCAGCAACACCACCACCGGCGTGCATGCGCTGCCGGGGGAGACGGACTACCACGCGCTCAACGCGATGCTGAATCTGTACGACGCCGACGGCAAGATTCAGTTCGACAAGGACCGGGAAGCCGCCAATCAGTACTTCCTGCAACACGTCAACCAGAACACCGTGTTCTTCCACAACCAGGACGAGAAACTCGACTACCTCGTTCAGAAGAACTACTACGAGCGCGAGGTGCTCGACCAGTACTCCCGTAACTTCGTCAAGTCGCTGCTGGACCGTGCGTACGCCAAGAAGTTCCGGTTCCCGACCTTCCTGGGTGCGTTCAAGTACTACACCAGTTACACGTTGAAGACGTTCGACGGGAAACGGTATCTCGAACGTTTCGAGGACCGGGTCGTAATGGTGGCGCTGACCCTGGCCTCCGGCGACACGGCGCTGGCCGAGAAACTCGTCGACGAGATCATCGGCGGGCGGTTCCAGCCAGCCACCCCGACGTTCCTCAACTCGGGCAAGAAACAGCGCGGTGAGCCGGTGTCGTGTTTTCTGGTTCGCATCGAAGACAACATGGAATCCATCGGGCGCTCGATCAACTCGGCGCTGCAGCTGTCCAAACGTGGTGGCGGAGTCGCGTTGCTGCTGACCAACATTCGTGAACACGGCGCACCGATCAAGAACATCGAAAATCAGAGCTCGGGTGTCATCCCGATCATGAAGCTACTGGAGGACTCCTTCTCCTATGCCAACCAGCTCGGGGCGCGCCAGGGGGCCGGCGCGGTATACCTGCATGCCCATCACCCCGACATCTACCGATTCCTGGACACCAAGCGGGAGAACGCCGACGAGAAGATCCGGATCAAGACCCTGAGCCTCGGTGTGGTGATCCCGGACATCACATTCGAGCTGGCCAAGAAGAACGAGGACATGTACCTGTTCTCGCCGTACGACGTCGAGCGGGTGTACGGCGTGGCTTTCGCCGATATCTCGGTCACCGAGAAGTACTACGAGATGGTCGATGACGCCCGGATACGTAAGACCAAGATCAAGGCGCGGGAGTTCTTCCAGACGCTCGCCGAGTTGCAGTTCGAGTCGGGCTACCCGTACATCATGTACGAGGACACCGTGAACCGGGCCAATCCCATTGACGGGAAGATCACCCACTCCAACCTGTGCTCGGAGATCCTGCAGGTGTCCACCCCGTCGGAGTTCAACGACGACCTGTCCTATTCAAAGGTGGGCAAGGACATTTCGTGCAACCTTGGCTCGCTCAACATCGCCAAGGCGATGGACTCGCCGGATTTTGCGCAGACTATCGAGGTCGCGATCCGCGCCTTGACGGCGGTATCGGATCAGACCCACATCACGTCGGTGCCGTCGATCGAACAGGGCAACAACGAATCTCACGCGATCGGCCTCGGACAGATGAATCTGCACGGGTACCTGGCTCGCGAGCGAATCCACTACGGCTCCGACGAGGGCGTGGACTTCACCAATATGTACTTCTACACGGTGCTATATCACGCGCTGCGGGCGTCGAATCGTATCGCGATCGAGCGGGGCCAGGCCTTCGGCGGCTTCGAGCGTTCCAAGTACGCCACGGGTGAGTTCTTCGAGAAGTACACCGAGCAGGTGTGGGAGCCGGCTACCGAGCGGGTGCGTGAGTTGTTCGCCGAGGCGGGTATTCGTATTCCGACACAAGAGGATTGGGCCCGGTTGAAGGATTCGGTGCAGACACACGGCATCTACAACCAGAACCTGCAGGCCGTCCCGCCGACCGGGTCGATCAGCTACATCAACCACTCGACGAGCTCGATACACCCGGTGGCCAGCAAGATCGAGATCCGCAAGGAAGGCAAGATCGGGCGCGCCTACTACCCAGCGCCGTATCTGACCAACGACAACCTGGAGTACTACCAGGACGCCTACGAGATCGGCTACGAGAAGATCATCGACACGTATGCAGCGGCGACCCAGCACGTGGACCAGGGGCTGAGCCTGACGCTGTTCTTCAAGGACACCGCGACGACGCGCGACGTGAACAAGGCGCAGATCTACGCCTGGCGTAAGGGCATCAAGACGCTCTACTACATCCGACTACGTCAGATGGCGTTGGAGGGCACTGAAGTCGAGGGCTGCGTGTCCTGCATGTTGTGACGACTGGTCACTGACCGCGGAGATTTCACAGCGATCCTGCCCGGGTTGTCTAGATTTGGCCCAGCGGTCGACAGGCGTTGGAAATCGGACTCCAGTATGTTCCGCCCGAGCAGTTCAGCGGGACCGTCGCCAGCGGCGGCATGCACACGTTGCCGACCGGATCCCACCAGTAGCCGTTCCGGCAGTCGAGCGGCTGCGCGGAGCCAACCGCCGGGGTCACGAGCGACAGGACGGCGATTGGTGCAAGAACTGCCGTCAAGACTGCCGAGCGACGAGTGAGCGTTGCCATTTACTCAGAATGCCACATCCGCGGATTCTGAAACCGCTGGTTTGACATGGTCGAACCACTTTCATCGATGGGTTGCACTCGCATTGCGGGCCCCACCGAAAGCGATGTCTTTGTTTCCCTTTGCGAGGCGCGTACCCGCAGCACGTGAATCCCTCTCTGCAACAGATGAATTACTGGCCAAGGCCGGAAAATAGCCATCGCGGTGGCACCGCAGTTGCGGTTTTTGCGCCGGGGGGAGGGTTGAGGTGTTCAACTGACGAAGTCCGTGACGTTGTAGCGGCACCCCGAGAGAGGCGCATGAAGTGAACGACTCCACCAACCGCTCCCACTATGTACTGGGCCATTCGGATCACGAGTTGGGCCGCTTGCGTCGGCAGGCGGTGCTGCTTGACTCCGTCACCCGCGAGTACCTGGCAACCGCCGGTCTCGGACCTGGGATGCGAGTCCTGGATGTTGGAAGCGGCGCGGGAGATGTTGCCTTTCTCGCCTCGGAACTGACGATGCCCGGTGGCGAGGTCGTCGGAACAGACAGGGCAGCCGACGCCGCGACCGCCGCGTCCGGTGAGGCGTCGGCCCGCGGCCTGTCAGCGACCGTGCGTTTCCAGGTGGGCGACCCCGCTGAAATGACCTTTGACCAGCCATTCGACGCGATTGTCGGCCGCTACGTACTGACCTTTCAGGCGGATCCAGCTGGCATGCTTCGTCGACTTCGTCGACATCTGGTGCCCGACGGCATCGTGGTTTTTCACGAGCCGGACTGGCGAGCCGTCCGGTCGTCGCCACCGGCGCCCATCCACGACCGCTGCTGTCAGTGGGTGCTCGAGGCGTTGCGAAGGTCTGGTAACTCCTGGGACATGGCCGACCGAATGCACGGCGCCTTCGTCGATGCCGGGTTGCCCGCCCCCGTTCTACAGATGCGGACCTTCATCGGCGCGGGGAGTTCGGCTGAGGTTTGGCTCCGGGCTTTGGTCGACATCGTTCAGACGCTCCTGCCGACCATGGAGGCACAGGGTGTTGTTGATGCCGCCGAGGTGGGACTTGGCACTCTGGCGGAACGTTTGATTCGCGAAGTCCGAGAGTCCGGCGCAACGGTTGTCGGGCGCTCGGAGGTCGGAGCCTGGAGCCGCGCGGTGGGGGACGCTTAGCGCGACAGGCAGGCAACCGCGCCGAAGGGCCGCAATCCGGGCTTCCGCGGATCGGCTTGAGGCAGGAGTTCGGCCAATCGCATCAAGAAGGGAAGCCGGTCGAATCGGTGCGCTGCAGGTGCCAGCGGCTCCAACTCGACCACCCTCCAGCCGAGGTCCTCGAAGAACGTCGCGCCGTTCTCGGGGGCAAACTTGAACGGCGCGCTCTGCAGGATGCCGGTCTTCCTGTTCATCAACCGTCTCAACCCGGGGCCAACATAATCGAGCAGCCACCAAGCGACCTCGGGCCGGTTGAGACTCGCGGAAAATTCGGTGACCTCGCGATCGTCCAGATACATCAGCAGGCCCTCGGTCAGGACCAGCGCTTTTGAGGCACCGGCTAGGGCCTGGTCCAGGAACGCCGCGCGGGCGCCGGTGTCGGCGAGGTCCACAGCGGTGCGGGTAAGCCGGCATCGAGGCTTCTCATCGGCAAGCAATTGCGTCTTTTCGGTCAGAAGCCCGGGCAGGTCTGCCTCGACCCACTCGAAATCAGTGGAGAGGTCCAATCGGTAGGGCCGGGTGTCCAAACCGGCAGCCAGGTTGAGCACCCGGTCACATCCATCGCTGATCGCGTTGGCGATGATGTCATCGATGATCTTGGTGCGGGCGACGAGCCACCACCCACTGCGCACCGTCCGGGGCGCGCCTGCCGCGATGGCCTGCCCATGATCGCCGGCCAGACGCTGCGCCAGAGAATCCTTGAACAACCTATCGGGACGCGCTGATTCGGTCGCGCGATACTGCGCGGTCCAGCGCGCGGTGTCGGAGACGTGGGAAACAAGTGGCTCCGATTCCGGCATGAAGGGTGTTATATCACGTTCTGCCAGCAGCCCTGGCTAGGTATAAAGGGTAGCCTTGCCTTATTCCGAAGTGCCCTCTACATTGACCGCAGAGTTTCTCTTGAACCAGGAGTGGTCGATGTTGGCAGGGTCCCGACTGTTGATCTTTGTGGTGATCGCGGCCGCCGCCGTCGTCGCCGGCGGGGCGCCAACGGTCAACGCCGACCCGGTGAGCGACCCGAATCCTGCTGCCCCGGATGGATTCGCGATCACCTCGGAGGTGCCGACGCTCGCCGAGCTTGACGCCCAGATCCGCCTCCTGGTCGGCACCCCGGCCCCAGATGCCGTCAAGGCGGCCCAACTGGAGGGCGGCGAACGCGCCGTAAAGGTTCCGAAAATGGTCTACCGCATTGGCTTCTTCCGGCCGCCACGCGGATCGAGCCTGGTGACCGGTCCCGAAACACACGACGAAAACACGCATACCGCCGTGATCAACGCCAGCCGGCAAGGCGCACCACCGGTTCAGATCGACGCTGAGTGGCGCCGTATCGACGGGCGATGGAAGTTGGCGAGCAAGTCGCTCTGCAATGGCATCGCGACGTTGGGTCTCCCGATTCCCTGCAACTTCCAATGATCGAGGTGGTGGGGGTGACAAGAGCCTTCGGCGCCCACCGTGCCGTGAACGACGTAACCGTTTCCTTCCCTGCCGGCTCGATCACCGCCCTCTTGGGCCTCAACGGTGCCGGAAAGACCACGATGCTGCGCCTGATGGCCGGCCTCGACCGGCCCGATCAAGGTGCCGTCACCGTTTGCCGGCGTCGGCATCGGTGCGCTGATCCGGTCACCGATTGGGGCGGCAGGGGCAATCCTCCTGTGGGCCTTCGTAGTCGAGTCTGCGGCCGGATACCTGCCCAATGGCGTCTCCCTGCAGCGTTTCCTGCCGGTCCTCAACGGGGTGTATGCGACCGGCCAGGACACCGTATTGCTTCCTCCGTGGGGTCAGAACGTCGCACTGCTGTTTGTGTGCGCACTATTCACGGCGATCTTCCTGATCGCCGGCGTTGAAAGGAGTATCCGCCATGCTTGATTCGTATTCGATAGGCCGAGACGCCCTGCCACTCGCCGAGCGCTCGGACGCCGACCTTCCGGGTCATTGGTTGTTGGCCCGGTTGGGCAAGCGCGTGCTACGACCCGGGGGGCTCGAATTGACCACGCGACTCCTGGATGCTGCTCGCATCGAGGGCGCTGACGTTGTGGAACTGGGACCGGGGCTGGGTCGCACCGCCAGGGACATCGTCGCCCTGCGGCCGCGGACCTACGCGGGGGTCGACGACACCGCGGCAGCGACTGCCGCCGTTCGGGAGATCGTCGCGCCGGTCGACGGGAAAGTTGTCGTCGCCGACGCCGCCGAGACCGGATTGCCAAGCGCGAGTGCCGATGTAGTGGTTGGCGAAGCCATGCTGACTATGCAGGGGGAGAAAGCCAAGAGGGCGATCGTCGCCGAAGCCTTTCGGGTGTTGCGGCCCGGCGGCCGCTACGCGATCCACGAGCTCGGGCTGACACCGGACGCGATGCCGCAGGAGACCAAGGACGCGATTCGCCGCGACATGGCGCGTGCCATCAAGGTCAACGCGCGACCGCTGACGCCAGCTGAGTGGACACATTTGTTGACTGACGCTGGATTTGAGATCGTCAGCGTCGACCGGGCGCCTATGACCCTGCTCAATCCCGCCCGGGTGCTGGCCGACGAAGGGCTGGTCGGTGCGTTGCGGATCGTCGGCAATCTCATCCGACGCGGTGCCGCGCGGCGCCGCGTCATCGGCATGCGTCGCACCTTCCACCGATACCGGCGTTCGCTCACCGCTGTCGCGGTCGTCGGCGTCGTGCCGGTGGCAGACCACCCGACCGTGGGGCTGGTGCACAGAAATCGGTAGGAATCGGTACGCAGGCCACACGCTCGGGGCGGTGACGCTACTTGTGCACGTGCAGCGGGCCCTGTTCCTTCTTGTACAGCGCCTTGAGCATCCGGTCGCGGAAGAAGGCATTGTCGATGAGCTTGATGCCGGTATTGGCGACTGCCGGGATTCCGAAGAACTTGTGGAAGTAGCGGCCGCGCTTGTACTCGCGACCCCACGCGGCTTCCATGCGCTGCGCATAATTGGTGAAGTCGTCGGGCCCACCGTTGGTCAATGCCGCGATCGCGCATTCCCCTGCGGCCAAACCGGATTCGAGCGCCTTGGAGATGCCGGCACCCGATGCCGGCTTGCCCGCACCCAACGAGTCGCCGGTGAACAGCACACCGGGACGCCACGGCGGCCACGCCGTGAAGCCCATCGGCAGACGCCAGGCGCGTACGCTCTTGTTCTTCTTGAGTTCCGCGATGGGCGGTAGCTCCCAGTCGTTCGGCAGCGTCCGCAGGAAGTCGCCGAGAAATTGGGTGGCATTGATCGACTGCCAGTTCTTGTAGCTGTTGACGTAGCCCAAGCCGATGTTGAACACACCGTCGCCCATCGGGAAAACCCAGCCGTACCCGGGCAATTGATCGCCCTCGAACTGCAGCTTCAAATAGATGTCGAGACTGTCGGAGTCGGGGCGGTTGGCATGCATCTCCGAGCGAATCGCGATTGCCGAGTACCCGTTGTACTCCGAGTCGATTTTCAGTGCGCGCTTGATGGGGGAGTAGGCGCCGTCGGCAGCGATTACCGCGTCGCCGTAGACCTTTTCGCCGCTTTTCAGCACCACGCCGACCACTCTGCCGCTGGCATCCAACTCCGGGCCGGCGACCTCGGCACCCTGGCGCACCTCGGCGCCGGCGGACTCGGCGTGCTTGAGCAGCACCGTGTCCAGGCGGGTACGGCTGACCGTATGGCCGTGATCGGGCATTCCCGGACGTTTGGGGAAAGACAACTCCCACCGGCTGGGGCTAAACACCGTCACCCGGTTGATCCGGTGATAGGTGGCGACCTCGTCGGCCAAGCCCATCTTCTGCAGGTAGCTGACAGCCCGCGCGGTCAGGCCGTCCCCGCAGGGCTTGTCGCGGGGGAACTGCGCCTTGTCCAGGACGACGACATTGGCGCCGCTCTGCGCGGCCTGCCAGGCCGCGGCCGAGCCGGAAGGCCCGCCACCGGCTATGACCAGGTCGTATCGCTGCGTCATGAATCTCGTCTCGTCGATCGGCTGTCGCAGGCGATAGTACCCAAAGCCCCGGTCTGACAGTGCACGGGAAGAATCCCTGATAGGGCGGTGGCCAATCGGCGGCGCGCTGGTCTGGGCAGGTCAGCGGCCTCGGTCCGGGTACAGTGATCAGGTGCGACGAGGGTCGAGGGCACGCTCTTCCGAAGAGCCGGGTGTCAAGGTGGATGCCCGCAGCGAGCGTTGGCGCGAGCACCGCAAGAAGGTGCGTTCCGAGATCGTCGACGCGGCTTTCCGGGCGATCGACAAGCTGGGGCCGGGTGTATCGCTGCGCGAGATCGCCGAGGAAGCCGGCACCGCCAAGCCGAAGATCTACCGGCACTTCACCGACAAGTCCGATCTGTTCCAGTCGATCGGCCAGCGGATGCGCGACATGCTGTGGGCGGCCATCTTCCCGTCGATAGACATCGCGAACGACCCGGCGCGGGAAATCATCCACCGCGCCGTCGAGCAATATGTGCGCCTGGTCGACGAGCATCCCAATGTCATTCGCTTCCTCATGAAGGGTCGTTTCGCCGAGCAGACCGAGTCCACGATGCGGGCGTTGACCGAAGGTCGTGACATCACCCTGGCCATGGCCGACATGTTCAGCAACGAGCTGCGCGAGATGGAGCTTGACGGTGCGGCCTTCGAGCTGGCCGGATTCGCGGCCTTCGGGGCGGCGACCTCCGCGACCGACTGGTGGCTGGGCTCTATGGACGGCGACCCGCGACGGCTGCCGTCGGAAAAGTTCGTCGAGTACCTGACCACGATCATGCTGGGTTCCATCAACGGCACCTGTGAGGTGCTGGGCATCCGGATAGACCCCGACGTCCCCCTGCACGAAGGCGTTCAGCGCCGCGAGCAGGTCGCCTGACCTGAGCGCCCCCTGGCGGCGGCGTATCCGGTACCCGCGTTCCCAAGTACAGTCGAGTTCATGACCGTAGCTGAGCACGCCGAGGACGTCTCGATCGACCACACCCCGGTGCGTACCCGCGCATTGATCATCGGCTCCGGATTCTCCGGGCTCGGGATGGCTATCGAACTGCAGCGCCAGGGCGTCGAGTTCGAGATACTGGAGAAAGCCGACGAAATCGGCGGCACGTGGCGCGACAACACCTATCCCGGGTGCGCCTGTGACATCCCGTCGCACATGTACTCGTTCTCGTTCGAACCGAAGGCCGACTGGGCCCACATGTGGTCGTTCCAGCCGGAGATCCAGGACTACCTGCTCGGCGTGACCGACAAGTACGGGTTGCGTCGCTACATCCACTTCGGCGCGCACGTCGACCGCGCGCAGTGGGACGACGATGAGCTGCTCTGGCATGTATTCACCACAGATGGGCGCGAGTTCGTCGCACAGTTCCTCATTTCCGGAGCCGGCGGTCTGCACATCCCGCTGACGCCGGAGTTCGAGGGTCTCGACGACTATCGGGCCGCCGGCGGCGTCGCGTTCCACTCCGCGCAGTGGGATCACACCGTCGATATCGCGGGCAAGCGGGTCGCGGTCATCGGAACCGGCGCCAGCGCCATCCAGATCGTGCCTGAGATCGTCAAGGACGTCGGCTCGCTGCAGCTTTACCAGCGCACCCCGGCATGGGTCATGCCCAGGCCGAACAATCCGATCCCGGAAGGCATGCGCCGGGTCTTCGCCAACGTGCCGGGCACCCGGGCGGCCACCCGAGCGGGCATCTACTGGCTGCACGAATTGGTCGGTTTCGCGATGACCAGACAGCCCCGGCTGCTCAAGGCCGGCGAGATGCTCGGCAAGTGGAACATCCGGCAGTCGATCAAGGACCGGGAGTTGCGCCGCAGGCTGACGCCGAACTATCGAGCGGGCTGCAAGCGAATCCTGAACTCCGATACCTACTACCGCGGCATCGCCGACCCGAAGACCGAATTGATCACCGATCGCATCGCACGGTTCAGCCCGACGGGGATCGTCACCGCCGACGCCGATGGTTGTGAAACCCTCCGTGAGGTGGACATCGTGGTGTTCGCGACCGGCTTCCATGTCACCGACTCCTACACCTACGTCGACATCAAGGGGCCGGGCGGCGAGAACCTCGTCGACCGCTGGAACAAAGAGGGCATCGCGGCACTGCGCGGCATCACCGTCGCCGATATGCCCAACCTGTTCTTCCTGCTCGGCCCGAACACCGCGCTGGGACACAACTCGGTGGTCTTCATGATCGAGTCGCAGATTCGCTACGTCGGCCAGGCCATCGCTGCCGCGGACCGTGCCGACGCCCGCGCGATCGCTCCGACGCGCGCTGCGCAGGACAGCTACAACGAGGAGCTACAGGACGCCTTGGGCGGCACGGTCTGGAGCACCGGTGGTTGCCGCAGTTGGTACCTGGACGAGCGTGGCGTGAACCGCACGCTGTGGAGTGGGATGACTTGGCAGTACTGGCTGGCCACCCGCCGGTTCAAGGCCTCCGAGTACACGTTCGTCCGCCCGCGACGCGACACGCCAACACAAGATGTTGCGGCGTCACACGCTCTGATCCCCAACAAGTTGTAGTCTCGGTATCGGCTGGTGGAACAGGCTGACGCCAGCAGAGTGTCGCTCACATATTGGCGAAATGGGGTTCTGGTGTCCGAGGGAATAAAGCTGCTCGACCGCGTCTCCGCGATCAACTGGAACCGCCTCCAGGATGACAAAGACGCCGAGGTATGGGAGCGGCTGACGGGCAATTTTTGGCTGCCCGAGAAGGTTCCGGTGTCCAACGACATCCCATCCTGGGGGACGCTCAACGCCCACGAGAAGCAGCTCACGATGCGGGTGTTCACCGGCCTGACGCTGCTGGACACCATCCAGGGCACCGTCGGTGCGGTCAGCCTCATTCCCGACGCGCTGACCCCGCACGAGGAAGCCGTGTACACCAACATCGCCTTCATGGAGTCGGTGCACGCCAAGAGCTACAGCAACATCTTCTCTACGCTGTGCTCGACGGTCGAAATCGATGAGGCGTTCCGCTGGTCGGAAGAGAACCCGAACCTGCAGCGCAAAGCAGAGATCGTCATGGATTACTACCGGGGCGACGACCCGTTGAAGCGAAAGGTGGCTTCCACGCTGTTGGAGAGCTTCCTGTTCTATTCGGGCTTCTATCTGCCGATGTACTGGAGCAGTCGAGCCAAGCTGACCAACACCGCCGACATGATCCGGCTCATCATCCGCGACGAGGCCGTGCACGGCTACTACATCGGCTACAAGTTCCAGAAAGGGCTGGCGCTGCAGGACGAGGCTCGCAAGTCCGAGCTCAAGGACTACACCTACGAGTTGCTCTTCGAGCTCTATGACAACGAGGTCGAGTACACCCAGGATCTCTACGACGGGGTGGGTTTAACCGAGGACGTGAAGAAGTTCCTGCGCTACAACGCCAACAAGGCGTTGATGAACCTGGGGTACGAGGCGCTGTTCCCGCGGGACGAGACCGACGTCAACCCGGCGATCCTGTCCGCGCTGAGCCCCAACGCCGACGAGAACCACGACTTCTTCTCCGGGTCGGGCTCCAGCTACGTCATCGGCAAGGCCGTCGTGACCGAGGACGAGGACTGGAACTTTTAGTCTGTGCGCAGCTGGTGGGGTCCACTCAGTTGATCGGGGCATTGACCCAGCGCACGTCGGCAAGGATGCCCCGCGCGGCGACAATACCCTCGCCGGTCTGCCAGACCTCGTTGTTCACCGCGAACACCCGGTTGTCGCGGTAGGCGGACAGCCGTTTCCACGCGTCGCTGTTCATCACTTCAGGTGCACGGTCTCTGGCCGCCGCGCTGGCGAAGGAAAGGTAGACGATGTCGCCGTCGGCGAGAGAGAAGTCAGCAGAGTTGCCCAGATCGGCCTCGGATATCCCCACCTCGATGTAAGGCTTGTCGGTGAATCGTTGCGCCGCAGGACGATCCACGCCGACATCCGCCAGTACGCTGGCCGGAAAGTTCTCGGCACCGAACACTCGCATCGTGGTGTCGGTGAACTGCACCACCGACACCTGAAAATGGGTGGCGTCGTTGTCGATGCCGGTCTTGTCGGCGGCCTGATCGAAGGCCTCGATCAAGGTGTTGGCTGCCGCTAGACGGCCGGTGGCCGCCCCGACGGTCCGCAGGTTTTCTCGCCACGCCGCACCGGGTGCTCTGCTGAAAACGGTCGGTGCGATCTCGGACAACGCCGGGAAGTCCGTGGGGGTCAGTGCCACCGAGCCGAGGATCAGGTCAGGCGTCGCGGCCGCGATGGCGGCAAGATCGGGGTCGCTGCGGCTCCCGGCGCCCGGCAGTTCGTGGATCACGCTGCCCAGGTAGGAGGGTTGAGCGTCCGACCCGTCGGGCAGCGCAGCGGCTACGATGCGCGACTGCAGGCCCAGCGCGCACAACGCGTCTAGCTGGTCACCGGCCAGCACGACGATGCGTTGCGGATCGGCGGGGACCATCGTCGTCTTCGGCAGTGGTGGCTTGACGGCGTGCCCGGTCGCGTTGCTCACTTCGCGGGCCGGCGGTCCGTCGTCGAGCGCGGCCGGCTCCGGTGCGCAGGATTCGTCGGGCCTGCGGTCGTTGCCGAGCACGCCCGCGCCCGCGATCCGGGTGGTGCTGGTGATAATCGAGCTGCTGTCGGGTGTATCGCCCGAGGATCCGCAACCACCGAGAAGCAACACGCCGAGGATGACCGCGAGTCCTGACGGCAGAAGCACCCGACGGCCGGTCTGTACACGCCCGAGCAGCACGTCGCCGACGGTAACACCCGTGCGGTTCAGGACTGGGCAGCGAGCGTCGCACGGTCGATCAAGTGCCGATCTGCATTCGATTACGACAGTTTGTAGGACCACCCCGACTTCGGAGGGGTTCGGGGGCTAAGATTCATCGTGAGCCGTCGGCGAGCCGACTGTTCGACTGTGGTCGGGAGAGCCCCCGGGTGCGTGCCCGGTGGTTTGCAAAACGTTGGAGGACTGTTGGTAGCCGAAGCGCCCCCAATCGGAGAACTCGAGGCCCGGCGTCCCTTCCCGGAGCGGCTCGGCCCCAAGGGCAATCTGATCTACAAGTTGCTGACAACGACCGATCACAAGTTGATCGGCATCATGTACTGCGTCGCCTGTTTCGCCTTCTTCCTCGTCGGCGGGCTGATGGCGCTGTTCATCAGGACCGAACTGACCATGCCTGGCCTGCAGTTCTTGTCCAACGAGCAGTACAACCAGCTGTTCACCATGCACGGCACCGCGATGCTGCTGTTCTACGCCACCCCGATCGTGTTCGGCTTCGCCAACCTGGTGCTGCCGTTGCAGATCGGCGCCCCCGACGTGGCGTTCCCCCGGTTGAACGCCTTGTCTTTCTGGCTGTTCGTGTTCGGTGCCCTGATCGCACTTGGCGGCTTCATCACCCCGGGCGGTGCGGCCGACTTCGGCTGGACCGCCTACTCGCCGCTGACCGATGCCATTCACTCGCCCGGTGCCGGCGGTGATTTGTGGATCCTGGGTCTGGGCGTCGGCGGCCTGGGCACCATCCTCGGCGGCGTCAACATGATCACCACCGTGGTGTGCATGCGCGCACCGGGCATGACGATGTTCCGGATGCCGATCTTCACCTGGAACATCCTGGTGACCAGCATCCTGGTCCTGCTCATTTTCCCGATCCTCACCGCTGCGTTGTTCGGCCTGGCCGCCGACCGGCACCTGGGCGCGCACGTCTACGACCCGGCCAACGGGGGGGTGATGCTGTGGCAGCACCTGTTCTGGTTCTTCGGCCACCCGGAGGTGTACGTCATCGCGCTGCCGTTCTTCGGCATCGTCACCGAGATCTTCCCGGTGTTCAGCCGAAAGCCCGTCTTCGGCTACACCACGCTGATCTATGCCACGTTGGCCATCGCTGCGCTGTCGGTGGCGGTATGGGCGCACCATATGTACGCGACCGGAGCCGTTCTGCTCCCGTTCTTCTCATTCATGACGTTCCTGATAGCCGTCCCGACCGGCATCAAGTTCTTCAACTGGATAGGCACGATGTGGAAGGGTCAGCTGACGTTCGAAACACCGATGTTGTTCTCCGTCGGGTTCGTCGTGACGTTCCTGCTGGGCGGGCTCTCCGGGGTGCTGCTGGCCAGCCCGCCACTGGACTTCCACGTCACGGACAGCTACTTCGTCGTCGCACACTTCCACTACGTGCTGTTCGGCACGATCGTCTTCGCCACCTACGCGGGCATCTACTTCTGGTTCCCGAAGATGACCGGACGTCTGCTCGACGAACGGTTGGGCAAGCTGCACTTTTGGCTGACCTTCATCGGCTTCCACGTCACGTTCCTGGTGCAGCACTGGCTCGGTGACGAAGGTATGCCGCGCCGCTACGCGGACTATCTTCCCAGCGACGGCTTCACCGAGCTGAACGTCGTGTCGACGATCGGGGCGTTCATTCTCGGCGTGTCGACCCTGCCGTTCCTGTGGAACGTGTTCAAGAGCTGGCGCTACGGCGAGGTCGTGACCGTCGATGATCCG